>DATLLF010000001.1:0-2336 GCA_035537955.1 Vicinamibacterales bacterium
AGGATGACCGCCGGGAGCGCTGACGTCACTCCGCGGCGCACACACTCACGCAGGTAGAGAAAACACTTGTAGTCGGTATCCGACGTGCGGGGGATCACGATTCGGGCGGCGTCAGAGAGCCGACCTGTCAGCGCGCTCTCGACAAGGTGCCGGAGCCGTCCTGGGAAGATGCCTTGCTCGAGATGCCGGTCTGCTGTTGGCGTCGGACCTGGAGCTCCTCGCACGAACACAGCGCGGAAGCCGGCCGCGCGGACGATCTCAACTGGAACCGAGGGCCACGACGCGATGACGAAGGGTTCCTTCACGCGCGTTCTCAGATCACGCCCGCAGCCCGCAGCTTCTCGACACCGGCCGGACCATACCCGAGCCACTCGCCATACACCAGCGCGTTGTCCTGACCGACCGATGGCGCCGGACGCAGGCATGCCGCGCGCGCATCGGAGAAAGTGATCGGGACACCCATGCCGACGACGTCGGCCACGCGGCCGAACTCCGGGTGCTCCAGCGGTACGGTTTCACCGCGCGCCTGCACGCGGGGATCGCGAACGGCCTCGCGGGGCGACCGCACATCTGCCGAAGGAACCTTATGCCGCTCGAGCAGCGGCAGGAGCTCGGCAGTCGGAAGCGTGCGTGTGAACGCTTCGATCTCGGCATTCATCTCGTTGACGTGGGCGACCCGGGCGTCGCGCGTCGCGAACCGCGGATCCTGTTCGAACTCCGGGTGACCAATAGCGCCGAACACGCCGCGCGCGAACTGCTCCGTCGGCGCGCAGATCGCGACGTGCCCGTCGGCTGACTCGTAGACGCCAAACGGCGTCAGGCGCGGAACGACGCGGCCGGTGCGCTGCGGCATGCCGCACGCTTCGAGAAGGTCGAACGGCTCCGCCGCGACGAGCGACGTCAGCACGCCGAGCATCGACACGTCCACGTGCTGTCCGCTGCCGCTGGCCTCCCGCTGCCGAAGCGCCGCCAGAATGCCAACCACACCGAACACCGGTGCCACCAGGTCCGCGACCGGTACTCCGACGCGGACGGGCGGATCCTCTGGACTGCCCGAGGTCATCATCAGCCCGCTCAGCGCCTGGATGATGTTGTCCATCGCCTTGCCCGTACCTGGAGCCTGCGTCGCGCCAAAGCCGGACACCGAGCAATAGATCACACGCGGGTTGATCGCCCGCGCAAATGAATAGCCCACGCCGAGCCGATCCAGCGTTCCCGCGCTGAAGTTCTCGACAACGATGTCGGCCTGGCGAACGAGGTCGGCAAACACATCGCGGGCTCCGGGCTGCTTCAAGTTGAGGGTGACGCCGTATTTCCCTCGAAGCCGATTGAGCGCGGAGACCGACACGTCGTCAGGTCGCGCACGACCGAGTGAGACGCCGTCACGGCCCAGATACGGAGGGTTCTCACGGCAGGGGTCGGGCGACTCGCGATTCTCGATCTTGATGACGCGCGCGCCCAGGCCAGCCAGGAGAAACGTGGCGAACGGCCCCGCCAGCGCCAGCGTCAGATCGAGGACGGTCAGCCCCGCCAGCGGGCCGCGTGGTGAGGTGTTATCGCTGGACACGTGCGACGGGAGTGTACCGGCCGGAACCGGACACGGCTAAGACTTTCTCCGGCCGCCGGTAAGACGTCCGACGTCTCTCTTGTGCGAAAGCGACTGGCGGACGAGATCAACGAATGCGCGCACGAGTGGCGACGTATTGCCGGCCTTCCACCCGAGCACGATCGAAACCGTTGGGACAGGGTCGTACGCCAGCGGCTTGAGGACTACGCCGGGCGGCAGTAACGCGCCAACCGAATCAGGCAGCAAGGCGAATCCAAGGCCCTCCTGCACCAGTTGCAGGTGGCCCAGCACATTGTCCGCGCTCGAGACGGCCTGCATCCGGATATGCGCCTGCCGGTAGAGCGCGACGATTGCATCATGCAGCGCAGGCGCGAGCGCCCGATCCATCGTGATGCACGGCAGGTCGTTGAGGAGGTGAACCGGGATCCGCTTGCGCCTCGCCAACGCATGATGTGCCGGGAGCACGACGACGATCTCTTCGTGCAGAAGATCGACGGTCTCGAGTCCTTCCGCGTCGAGCGGCCCGCGCAGGAAGGCGACGTCGAGAGCGCCCGTACGCAACGCGGTCACCGGCTCGACCGCGTACTTGCTGTGCAGGATCAGCCTGAGGTGCGGCAGATGCGTGGCGACGAGCGGACGGAGGGCGGGGAGGATTCGAACATCGGCCGCGGGAAACGTCCCGACCGACAGATCGCCAGCTCGTCCCCCGGCAGCCTGCTTTGCCAGACGGCCCGCGTGATCGAGCCGTCCGAGGATGTCTTTCGTCTCG
>DATLLF010000002.1:0-7509 GCA_035537955.1 Vicinamibacterales bacterium
TTGTTTCTTGCACTGGTGTCGACGCGGGAGGACGTTTCGCGCAAGAAACAAGATCTGACCCCGGCGTTAACCCCGGCGTTAGAGGAATTCGGACAGGGGCGCCAGCAGCTGCTGGAGCTTATCTGCGGCATCCGCCGGCACGGGCAGCAACGGAGGACGAGGTGGACCTCCAACAAACCCTGTGAGATCCATCGTGGCCTTCAGGCCGGCTACGCCATACGCCGCCGTAACGGCTGCCGCAATCGGATTGATCCGGCGCTGAAGATCGCGAGCGGTGTCGTGATCGCCACGTGTGAATGCGTCGAACAGCGCCACGCACGCACGGGGAACGACGCACACCGCGGCGAGGATCGCGCCGGTCGCTCCGAGGCACAGCGCGGCGTAGAAGCCGGGCGCCGAACCGACGAGCAGCTCGAACTGCTGCCCGCGCGCGGCGTTGATGTACGCACCGATCTGCGCCGCGTCCGTAGTCGTTTCCTTCATCCCGACGATGTTCGGGTGTTCGGCGAGCCGTCCGACGGTGTCGGGCGTGAAGGTGAGCCCGGTAACAGCGGGATAGTTGTAAAGCAGAACGGGGACGGGCACCGCGTCGGCGATGGCCGAGTAATGCGCAACGAACGCATCCGGCGTCATCCGCGATTTGAAGTACGACGGCGTCCGGACGAGCACGGCGTCGGCGCCAAGGTGCGCGGCGCGTCTCGAGGCCGCGACGGTCGCTCTGGTACTCTCCCGGCCGGTGCCTGCGATGAGCACGCGATCCGGCGGCACGCCGTCGCGGACGGCCGCGATCACGGCGTCTGACTCGTCCTCTGACAACAACGGCGCTTCGCCATTCGAGCCGAGGGCGACGATGCCGCGGACACCGGCACTCAGCCAGCGAGGAACGTTGGCGCGGATGCCCGCCGTGTTGACCTCTCCGCGATCGTCGAACGGCGTCGCGATCGGCGGAAAGGCTCCGGAGAAGTTGAGGTGAACTCTATTCAGTGGATACTCGGGCCGTCGTACGCGCGCGTGTGCCGACGGTCTGAGTCGATGATAGCCCAGAGCACCTGGTCGAGATACTCTCCGTTGCGCAGGAACGATCTGCGCAGGATCCCTTCCTGCAGCGCGCCGATCTTGCGCAAGGCTCCGTTGCCGCGCCCGTTCTGAACGGCGGCGCGCGCTTCCAGACGGTGCACGCCCAGCACGTCGAAGGCGAAGTCGAGAACCAGGTTGGCTCCCTCGGCAAAGAATCCGTTACCCCAGTACGGAGACCCGAGAGCGAAGCCCCATTCAGCCGTCGCGAATCCAGCTTCTGTCTGATGGATCTGGAAGATGCCCACGGCCGTCGTCATCCCCCGCGGAACGATGCCGAAGCACGCGTAGTTGCCGGCTTCGCGCTCGCGGTGCGTCCAGGCAATGAAGCGCTCGTATCCGTCGATCGTCGTCGGAGGCGGCGAGATGAATCGCGCAACTTCCGAGGCAGACAGCATCGCCAGCAGCGACGCCGCGTCGGTGGAGCGAAGTTCGCGCAAGGTGAACGATGAACCTGTCAGCGTCGGAAGCGACCGGCGCCAGTCGGTCTCGACAGTCGTCGCGACCGGTGATGTGAACGTCGCCGCGCGGCTATGTAACTGCGTGCTCACCATTAGAGTGCCTCCTGAACGTAGCCGCCGGATTGAGTCGAACCGGATGGTAATGGATCGAAGAGTCGATCGAAGTCGACCGGCTCAACCGCCTGCATGTCATCCCACGTTCCCGCATCGATGGTCGACGAGCCCCAGACGGTGTTGTCTGGGTCGCTTCCGGTCCTCCACACGGTCGCGGGAACATCGCCGCTCGTGCCCCAGACAATGTTCGTTCCCCAGACGATGTTCGTACCCCAGACAATGTTGGTGCCCCAGACAATGTTGGTGCCCCACACGATGTTGGTGCCCCAGACAATGTTGGAGCAGTCGTCACCTCCGCATGCCGTGCCCCAGACGATGTTGGTGCCCCACACGATGTTCGTGCCCCAGACAATGTTGGTGCCCCACACGATGTTCGTGCCCCACACGATGTTGTTGCCCGACACGGTGCTCGGATCGTTGGAAGTGCCCCACACGATGTTGGTACCCCAGACAATGTTGGTGCCCCACACGATGTTCGTGCCCCACACGATGTTGGTGCCCCAGACGATGTTCGTGCCCCACACGATGTTGCGGCCTTCCTCACCCACCGTGCCCCACACGATGTTGAAGCAGTCGTTGTCTTCGCAGCTCGTGCCCCAGACGATGTTGTTGCCCTGCACGTCCTGCGTCGCGCCCCAATCGACGCCCGTGAGCCAGGCGTTGCCGAACGGGCTGATGACGCCGCCCTTTACGTAGTGATTGCCCCAGTTGAACTGTCCGCTCCACGCCGGGTTGTGCGGGTACTGCGAGCCGGGTTCCGCCGCCGCGAAGTAGCGGGCGAGGTCTACCGCCCCCTTGGTGTTGAGAAAGCCGCCGCCCTGCGTGAGCGTGTCGTAATCGGGCTTGAGCTGCGCCGTGTACTGCAGCAGCGCCTTCACGAGATTCGGGGTGAGGTTCGGATCGGCCTGGAGCATCAACGCGACGGTGCCGCTCACGACCGGCGCGGCCATGCTCGTACCGCTGAGGGCCTGATACGGCTTGTACGCGGTGTTCACCGAACCATCGACCAGATACGTGGCTTTCGTGCGATAGAGCGTGCTCGCGGGATCCGTAAGAGAGATGACTCCCGTGCCCGGTGCGATGATGTCGGGCTTGCCAGCGAAGTCGATCGCTGACGGACCGCGGGAGCTGAACGGCGCGATCGTGTCATCGTTCCGGTTGATCGTTCCGCCGTGGCTCGACGCGCCAACCGCGAGCACCCAGGGAGCGTTGGCCGGCGCATTGATCGCTCCGTACTGAGTTTGACCGTTCGCATTGCGTCCGAGATTTCCGGCCGCCGCGACGACAACGATGCCGGCCTCCACGGCGCGCTTGGCGGCCAGTGTGAGGGGATCGACGTTGTAGGAGTTGGTGACCGCCGCGCCAACGGACAGATTGATCACGCGGATGTTGTGCGCCACGCGATTGGCGACGGCGTAGTCGAACGCCGCAATCACATCGCTGATCACCCCGCGCCCCTCTGCATTCAGGACCTTGAGGCTGACGATGTGCGCCGCGGGAGCGATGCCGGATCGCGATCCGCGGCTGTCGAAGCCATTACCGGCGATGATCCCCGAGACGTGCGTGCCGTGGCCGTAGTCGTCGTAAGGCTGCGACGCGCCGTTGACGAAGTCGACGAAGGCCGCAACACGCTGTCCACCGTTGACTGTGACGGCGCTGTTCGATCCCGAATAGGTCAGGTCGTCGTGCCACGCGGTGATCCCGGAATCGATGACCGCAACGCCGATCCCTTCGCCATTGAGACCGTAGGCCTGCTGCACCGTTCGCGCGCCAACGGTTACGGACACCGTTGCCATCGATCCCGTAGTCAGGCGGTCGGCATCGACGCGCACGACAGCGGGATGCTGCGAGAGCTTCTCCAGCATTCCGTTCGGGAGCTCCACCACCAGACCGTTGATCAGCGGCAGCATTCGGCCGAGACGACCACCGAGCCCGCGGATGTCGGCGGCGGGGTTCGCTCCGGGAACGATCGTCACGATGACACGCGACCATCCGGCGCGAACGGCGCGACCCTGCAGCTCCTTATCGAGCTTTTCCTGGCCCGCCGCGGCTGCGTCGAGCGGATAGCTGACGAGGGCTGCCGCAGCGAGGGCGGCGGCGGCACGTAGGAGAATTCGTCTCAGCGACACGGTTCAGACCTTTCAAAGCGCAGTTGCGCGCGGGTTAGGGCAATACCGGCAAAGGGAACGACCCCCACTCAGCAATTACCCAGCCACGGTTTCTGGCGTCGAATTTTCCGAATAATTTGTTTAGAATCAATAAGTTACAAACACTAACAAAAACGCACGAAACAGGGGGCAGCTCGCCATCTGTGCCGTAATGGAACATGCTTCGCGTATTTGGTTTGGGCGGGGATCAGTGCCGTGTGAGCAGTTGTTCGCGGGCGGCCGTCATGTGGACCGCTAGCACGCTGACCACGATGGCGGCGGCAGGCGCCAGGAGCCACGGCGCTTCCGTCATCGCGGAAACGCGTTCGGCGTCCTGCAGCATCACTCCCCAGCTCGCACTCGGTTCGGCAAAACCAAGGCCGACGAAGGAGAGAGTGGCCTCCGCGAAAATATAGGCGGGAAACAGCAATAAACCTTGAATCGCGATGTGGCCGGCGGCTGCCGGAAGCAGGTGACGTAGCAGGATTCGCAGCGGGCTTCCCCCCAGCGCGTACGCAGCTTCTGCGTACCCCTTGTGGCGTTCAGCGGCGATGATCGCGCGGACGCCGCGCGCCGGGAACGGCCATGTGGCGACGGCCATCACGACGACCATCGTCCAGAAGACGGTGGATGGCGCGAGGAAGAGCGGCATCGACGCGCGCAGCGTGAGGATCGCGTAGGTCATGGGCAGCACGATCACGAAGTCGGCCGTCGCGGTGATCAGCCGCTCGAGGCGCCCTCCGGCGAACCCCGCGACCGCGCCGGCCAGCGAACCGGCGAGGAGCGTCAGGAGGACGGCGACCGCGGCCACCGCGAGAGACAGCCGTCCACCGGTGAGCAGCCTCGCGAATACATCGCGCCCCAGCGGGTCTCCGCCAAGCAGCAGCCATGGACGGTCTTCACCACTCGACAGCAGGCGGCCGCCTTCGAAAAAGTGGATCGGTTGCGGGTGCTCGCGGTCCTCCGCGTAACGTCGCTGCAGGCGGTCCACCACCGTGACGGGATAGAAAAATGGCGACCGCAGTGCTCCCTCGTGCCACACATGCGGGAGCATCGGCGGCGCATACGCATACCCGCGGAACTGCCGCCATGGATCGTGCGGCGCCAGCAACGGCGCGGCGGCACACAGCGCGGCCAGCGACAGCAGGACCACCAGACCGGCCGTTCGCGCTTTCATTCGCGTTCCATGGTTCGCGGATCGAGAATTGCGAGGGCGAGATCCGACCCGACCAGCGAGAGCGACAGGAATGCGGCGCCCGCGGCGGCACATCCGGCCGCCAGATAGACATCGCGGCCGAGCAGCGCCTGGTACATCAGATCGCCAAGGCCGCGCCACGTCATCACGATCTCGACGATGAACGAGCCGCTGAGGATGGTGCCGACGACGATCCCGAGCACGCTGAGGACCGGTTGCAGCGAGAGCCGCCACGCGTGAATCCAGATGGTGCGCGTCTGCGAGAGACCTCGCGCGCGTGCGGCCCTGATGCATGGATCACCGAGCGATTCCCGTATGGCCGTGGATTGCAGGCGCTCGAGCGATGCGGCGACCGGAATTGCGAGCGCAAGCGTGGGCAGCACGAGGTACGGGAACGAACCAAGCAACCCGTTCGCGGTCGAGAGGCCCCCCATACCTCCGGTCGGCAACCAGCCGGTGCGTGCGGCTATCAGCAGCAGCACGAGGGCGGTGATCAGCGGCGGCGTCGAGACGAAGATCAGTGCCGCGCCTCTCAGCAGCATGGACCACCAGCGGTGCGGATGGCTCCCGGTGAGCACGCCTGCGGGGATACCGAGCGCCAGCGCCAGCAGGATCGCGGCACACCCAAGAAGTACCGTGTTCGCCGCCCTCTCGCGCAGCAGTGATGCGACGGGACGGTGGAACTTCGAGGATTCGCCCAGGTCGAGACGTACCGCGCGCGAGATCCACGTCAGGTACTGCTGGCTGAAAGGACGGTCGAGGCCGAGCCTCGCGCGCTCGGCGTCGGCCGTTGCGGGATCGACGTCGAACGCGGAAAACGCATCCCCTGGCGCGAGGTGGACGAGGAGCATCGCCGCCGATGAGACCGCGAACATCAGCAGGATCGCGCGGGCGAGGCGGCGGGCGACGAACTGGAGAGGCGCGGTCTGCACCCCCGTTCTTTCGGATCCAGCCAGAGGCGTCGTTACGCTTCAGCGCCTCGACATCAGCCGCTCGGCGCTCCAGAGAAGCTGCGGCACCTGCTGGACGGCGGACTCGTTGGCCACGCGCGGGCTGACCGCGATCGTCACCTTTGGCGCCACGAAGTAGATGGCGGGCAGCTCCTCGCCCATGATCCGCTGCACTTCCGCGAACAGCTTCCGCCGCTCGGCCAGGTCGGCCGACGCTGACTGCCGGCGCATCAGGTCGTCGATGCGTGCTTCCCACTCGGTCGACGGCGCCGCCTGCGATGGATTCCAGAAGTGAAAAGGACCGCTGCTCAACCAGAAGTCAGCGTTCAGCGCGGGGTCCGTGGCGCTGGCCTGCACACCGAAGTAGATGCTTTCGTAGTCCCCCTTCATCCATGTTTCTTGAAGCATGCCCACGTCTACGGCCGCCACGTCGACCGCGATGCCGATCTGTCGCAGCTGTTCCTGGATGACGGCGGCGCCGCGCTCGCGCAGCGTATGCCCCTTGTGCGTGATGATCGAGAATCGCACCGGCTTTCCGTGGACGTCTTCGAGCATGCCCGCGGCGTTTTTCTTCGAGAGCCCCGCTTCGGCGAGCAGTTGCCGGGCGCGGTTGGTGTCATGCGGATAGCGCGGCGCGGTATCCGAAGCCCACGTCCGGTTGCCGGGCGAGACCGCGCCGTAGATGGGCACGGCAGCGCCCAGGTACACGGTCTCTGCCATCGCCTGTCGATCGACCGCGAACGAGATCGCCTGCCGCACGCGTCGATCCCGCAGCCATGCAGGTGTCTTCGCTGCCGGTGCGAGGTTGAACCACAGGAAATTCGGATCGAGCCCGACGCCCGCGTCGATGAGTCGTAATCGCCCCTCGTCGCTGGCGCGCTTGAAGAGCGCGTAGTCGTCGGCGCGAATGTCGCCGACCGTCATGAGGTCGATCTCACCCGCGCCCATTCTTACGGCCTCGGTGTTCTGATCCGGAATGACGACCACGGTGAGGCGATCGAGGTACGGCAGGCGTGCGCCGCGCCCGTCGGTAAGCCAGTAGTGGGGATTGCGCGTGAAGACCAGCCGCTGTCCGCTGACGTGTTCGGCGAGCGTGAACGGTCCGAGACCCGCACGTTCCGCCAGAGGCGAACCCACCCGCCAGCTTTCGGCGAGCGTTCCCGCATCGAACGCGGCCTGAAGCTTGTGCCGCGGCAGGATCGGCATGCTGTCGAGCATCCGCAGCCCCGGCGCGAACGGAGCGGGAAGCGAGACGGTGACCGTGAAGTCATCCGGCGCATCGAACACGAGCGGCTGTCCGTTGACCTGCATTGCACTCGCGACGCGACTCTTGACCTTCGCGTCGTAGAGCACGCGCGCGGTGAAGAGCACGTCGGCCGCCGTGAACGGCGCGCCATCGGAGAAGCGCACGTCGCGGCGCAGCGTCAACGTGTAGCGCAGCCCGTCGTCGGAGATCGTCCAGCGTTCGGCAAGCGCCGGTTCGACGACGTCGGTGGCGCGATTGACGCGGACCAGCCGGGCATCGGTGAGGAGTGAAACGAGATCGCCGGCGGCGGTCGCTTCGAGGT
>DATLLF010000003.1:0-6682 GCA_035537955.1 Vicinamibacterales bacterium
GTTCCGCGGGCGATCTCGCCGAGGCCGAGGAAGGCGAGGTCTCGCTCATCGCCAACGATCTCGTGTCACACATCGGTGAGGCGATCCTCGAACTGACAACCAGCCGCAAGTCGCGCCAGCGCGAGTCGTGACCGACGAGACGATCACCGAGACCGAAGAGCAGACGTCCGCGGCGGGTGAGCGACTCGCCTCGACCCTGCACGCCGGCGATGTCGTGCTGCTCTTCGGCGATCTTGGTGCGGGCAAGACCGCCTTCGTGCGCGGCCTCGCGCGCGGGCTCGGTGCGGACCCGGAGGACGTTTCCAGCCCGACGTTCACGCTCGTCCAGGAGTACCACGGGCGGTTGGCGCTCTTCCACGTCGATCTCTATCGGCTCGAGGAGCGCGAGGTCGATGATCTCGGCCTCGAAGAACTCGTTCTCGGTGACGGCGTGGTGGCCATCGAATGGGCCGAGCGCTGGCGCGACCGTCCCGACGATGCGATCGAAGTGTGTCTCGAGGATATCGGCGACGAGAAACGCCGAATTCGCGTCACCAGTTGAAATGGCATCTTCCATGCCCCGTCAGAATTTCTGACGCGCCTCCAGTCGCAGCGTCACCGTGGCTTCTTCTGGAGAAGGTGCGGCGGCCGCACGCGTCATCGACAGCTCCAGCCCACCCGCGTGATACCGGTCCCCATTCGGCAGGAATGCGGTGAAGTGAATGTGTGGCGGATTGTTGCTGTTCGGATAGGAGCCCGGGCGGATTGTGTCGAACGTAAAGCGGCCATCTTTGTCAGTGCGCACCCATCCGCGCAGCCGCCACGAATGCGGTCCGTTTTCGCGCTTGTCATAAAGACCGCTGCGGTCGGTGTGATAGGCGAAGACGACCGCGTTGGCCGCAGGAGAGCCGTCTACGTTCAGTAGCTGCCCGCGCACGACGAGCGGATCCCCTGGTTCCGAGGTTGGCGCGATCCGCGCCGTCGACGAGAGGTTCGCCGGCCGCGACTGTTGCGCCCGCTCGATGGCGCGCTGATACTCGACATCCTGTGCGAAGCACGTAACCGGCGCGAGCATGCCCACGCAGGCGATTGTGATGAAGGCGCGAGACAACGGAATCATGAGTCCTCCTTAATTGAATGCGCCTCGCTCAGGCGCAGGCGCTTTTGCAACGGCGACGAGTCGGACGCGGACCGTCTGTCCGATCAGCCGCCCCATAACCGATCCGCCGACGATCCCGAAGTCATAGCGATTCAGCTCGAACCGGCTCTCGAATCCGCCGTCGACCGGTTCGGCAACGATGCTGAGCGGACGGCTCTGACCCCTTATGGTGATCGGCCCATCCACCTGCAGGCGTCCGTTGCCTAGAGGACGCACGCGCTCGCTCCGGAACGTCATTTCCGGATGCTGCGCCGCGTCGAAATACTCGACCGACTGCAGCGCTCGGTCGCGGTTCCGTGCGTCGGTCTTTACGGAGGCGATCTTCACGCTCCATTGCACGGAGCTGTCCGCGGGATTTGCGGCCTCGAATCGTACGGATCCCGAGAAATCGAGGAACTTCCCTGTGACATCCTCGAAGCCCAGCTTCGTCACCGTGAATTGCACCACGCTCTGGGTTGGATCGAGCTGCCATGTGCCAGCAGGTGGTCCTCCGACGCCGACACGCTCGGCGGGAGGGACGAACGACAGGCCCAGGATGAGGGGAAGCGAAGTGGCGAAAAGTCCGATGCGCATGAAACCTCCTTCGCTGGTGAAGGACGCACCGGGAGCGCGGACCGTTAACGCGGCGGCTTGCTGAACCAGGGCAGACCGTCGCGCCAATTCCAGAGCCAGGCCTTCTTGGGTGAGGGCAGCGGCAGTGCCATCCTCCACCGATCCAGCGCGCGCCAGTCGCCTGAGGCCGCACGGTCAGCGTCACCCTCCTGAGGCGGCGGAAAGAGTTGTGCGGCGCGACGAAGCAGCTGCGCTGCGGCTGGCGACCGGCGCTGCACCAGCTGGAGCAATGTGTAAACGTCGCGCGCGCGCGCGAGTGCAATCATGCGATTGACCGGTTCCATCTCCTCGGGCGCTCTCTCATGAGCGCGCACCGCGTCCAGGAACCCCGCGCGTGCATCGTCATAAACCGGCACGGACGGACGGATGCCGGTCATCATCATGCTGCTCGCGCCAGCAGGCACGAGCATTTCACCGAAGGTGTTCTCGAGCTGTACCCATCCCGATCTCACCTGGACGCGGCTGGACGCGGCGGTCACCGTGAGATCGAATTCGCAGCCGAGATCCGCGACCTCGCCGGCCGGGGTTCTGAAAGCGACACTGAACGGCGGCGCCCAGACGCGAACGCGAACGGTACCTTCATCCATTACCAGCCGATGACGGTTGCTCGTCGTCGAACGCAGCGTGAGGGTCGTGTTGCCGCCTACGTGCATCGTGCCGATGCGGGCGATTTCGACGAGCGCGGCGTCTGCCGCGGCGGTCTGCAGAGTGGCGCCGACGCGCAACGCGTCGTGTGATCCAGCCGAGGTTCTGACGTTCCACTCGCGCCCGTCCGGCCACGTCCAGCGCCAGACGCCGAACCCTGTCGCGGCGACGCTGAGCAGGGCGGCCGCGGAGGCGAGCTGCAGCCAGCGCGATCGCAGTGCGCGGCGGCGCACGAACGAGCGATCGATGCGAGCAGGATCGACGGGCAGCGGATGTGCCACGGGATCGAACCGCGCCGGCATCAGACGCTGTTCGATTTCGACGACCGAATCGTCCGGCGGCGCGGCCGGGTCCCAGAGATACGCATCGAGCCGATCATCGGGCTGATGATTCACGATGTCACTCCCAGGCGCTCACGCAGCAGCCGAAAGCCGCGGTGCAGGTTGACGCGAACCGAATCCGACGTGAGGCCGGTGATGGTGGCGATCTCGGGGCCCGACATGCCAGCAATCAGGCGCATGGCCAGCGTCTCGCGATAGGCCTCGGGCAGCTCCTGGATCGCGGCGATCGCGGCGGCAGCCTCCGCGGCAACCTCGGGCGAGGCCTCGTGCGCGACCGTCTCCGGCATCGGAACCTCTGACGCGCTGCGACGGTAATGGTCCGCCGCCCGTCTTCGCGCGAGTGTGCAGATCCACCCGCCAAACGCCGAAGGCTCGCGCAGCTCTCGCAGCTTCGTCATGGCATGCAGAAAGACATCCTGGACGAGATCGTCGACGTGGGCGCGCGGCAATCTTGCGAGCAGCACGGCGTGGACCGCCCGCGCGAAGCGGCAGTACAGCTGGCCGTAGGCCTCGCGGTCACCGCCCTGCGCAGCCAGTACGAGCTCTACGTGATCGCCCGCCGCCGGCGATGTGTTCATCCGGAGGAATAGACGATTGACGAAGGAGATCTGTTAACGACGAAGGGCGGCTGAAGCCGGCTTGTAAGGCAACTCCCAACTCCCAAAAAGGGCTTTCCGACAGAGCCGCCTTCGAAGCCGGGGTTTTGTAGCGTCAGTTGGAAGCGGTCAGTTCACTCCACCCTGTAATTCGGTGCTTCCTTCGTGATGATCACGTCGTGGACGTGTGACTCACGATGACCTGCGGGTGTGATGCGGATGAGCCGCGCCTCGCGCTGCAGGGCAGGAACGTTCGGCGTCCCGCAGTAACCCATGCCCGCCCGAAGGCCACCGACGAGCTGGTGGATCATCGCTGCCACGGACCCCTTGTGCGCGACACGTCCTTCGATCCCTTCAGGCACCAGCTTCTCACCTGCCTCGGGATTGGCGTCGAGATCGAACTCGTCCTGGAAGTAGCGGTCGCGACTGCCGCGCCGCATCGCACCGAGCGAGCCCATGCCGCGGTACTCCTTGAAGCTGCGCCCCTGGTAGAGGATCATCTCCCCCGGACTTTCATCGGTGCCGGCGAACAGGCTGCCGATCATGCACGCGCTGGCACCCACCGCGATCGCCTTCGTGATGTCGCCGGAGTAACGGATGCCGCCGTCGGCGATGATCGGCACCTTGTGCCGCGAGGCGACACGAGCGCACTCGGCGACTGCGGTAATCATCGGCACGCCGATGCCGGCGACGACACGCGTGGTGCAGATCGAACCTGCGCCAATCCCGACCTTGACGGCGTCAACACCGAGATCGCAGAGCGCATCGGTTGCCTCCGCGGTCGCGACGTTGCCTGCGACGAGGTCCACCTTCGAGTGCAGTTGACGGATGCGCCGCACCATGTCGAGCACGCCCTGGGAGTGACCGTGTGCCGTATCGATGACGAGTACGTCCACGCCGGCGTTCACGAGCGCTTCAGCGCGCTGCAGCGCGTCCTTGCCGACGCCGATCGCCGCTCCCACGCGCAGACGGCCGAAGCCGTCTTTGCAGGCGTTGGGGTACTTGATCATCTTCTGGATGTCCTTGACGGTGATCAGCCCCTTGAGCATGTAGTGCTCGTCCACGACGAGCAGCTTCTCGACCTTGTGACGATGGAGGAATTCGCGTGCCTGCTCGAGCGTCGTTCCCACGGGGACGGTGAACAACGGATCGCGTGTCATGATCTCGGCGATCGGCCGATCGAGGTTCGATTCGAACCGCAGGTCGCGGTTGGTGAGGATCCCGACCAGACGTCCTTCTTTGCGCCCGTCTTCGGTGATGGGCACGCCCGAGATCCGATACTTCTGCATCAGCTCGAGCGCTTCGTAGATGCGATTGGTCGGTGAGAGGGTGATCGGGTCGACGATCATGCCGCTCTCGGACCGTTTCACGCGATCGACCTCCGAGGCTTGTTCCTCGACGCTGAGGTTCTTGTGGATGACGCCCACGCCTCCCTGCTGCGCCATCGCGATCGCGAGGCGCGATTCAGTCACCGTGTCCATCGCGGCGCTGAGCAGCGGCACGTTTACCCGAATGTTGCGCGTCACCTGCGACGTGACGTCGACGGCGCTCGGCAGCACCTGCGATTGCCGCGGCACCAAAAGCACGTCGTCAAAGGTGAGCGCCGTCGTCAGGCCTACGGAAATCTGCTCGGTGTTCAGAACGTCGGTTCGTGTTTCCATTCAGTCCTCAAAACGCAAAAGGGCAGCAAGATCGTTGCTGCCCTCTCGATATCGCACCCAGCACCCAGCACCGAGCACCCAGCACAGAGCACGTTATGCTCCATGGCATTTCTTGTATTTCTTCCCACTCCCGCACGGGCACGGGTCGTTTCGGCCGACCTTTGGTTCCTCGCGCTTGACCTGCTTGATCGCGTCGTCACCACCGACACGTGCCGGCCGCGGCGTCGTGCCCGTCGTGCTGCCACCGAACGCGCCGAAGGGCGAGGGCGCAGCCGTCGTCGAAGGACCACTCATGGTGATTTGCGGCGCACGGCGCTGCGTGGGCTGGCGCACTGGCGAGGCGGCCTCGCCGCTTTCGCTCAGCACCGGCGTCAGCCGCCACAGATAACGGACCATCTCTTCATCGATCCGATCCTTCATGGCTTGAAAGAGGGCGTAGCTCTCTTTCTTGTACTCGACGAGCGGATCGCGCTGGCCGTAACCGCGCAGGCCGATGCCTTCCTTGAGGTGATCGAGGCTGTAAAGGTGGTCTTTCCACTGCGCGTCGACGAGCTGCAGCATGATGTCGCGCTCGACCTTGCGCAGGATCTCGACCGGCACCAGCTTCTCTTTCGTCTCGTACTTCGCGAGGATCGGGACCCACAGCGCGTCCACGATCTCGTCGGTGTTCATCGTGTCGAGCGGGACGGGCTCGAGCTCCGCGGGATCCAGGCCGTAGATCTCCGAGACGGCGGTGCGAAGCGCGGCGTAGTCGCGCTCCTCGACGTCGATTTCCGGGCCGGCGTAACGATCCACCGTGCTCTCGAGCATCGACTCGGCGAGCGTGATCAGGTACTCCCGCGTCTCGACGATTTCCGCCTCTTCACCGTCTTCAGGGTCGTACTGAATTTTTCCCTCGAGCAGCTGACGACGGAGGCGATAGATCGTCTCGCGCTGCTTGTTCATCACGTCGTCGTACTCGAGCAGGTGTTTGCGGACGGCGAAGTTCTGCGCTTCGACCTGCTTCTGCGCGCGCTCGATGGCTCGCGACACCATGCCGTGCTCGATGGGCACGCCTTCTTCCATGCCCAGGCGCTGCATCAGGCTGGAAATCCGGCCCGACCCGAAGATGCGCATCAGATCGTCTTCGAGCGAGAGATAGAAGCGCGAGGAGCCCGGGTCCCCCTGGCGGCCGGCGCGGCCGCGCAGCTGGTTGTCGATGCGCCGTGCTTCGTGACGTTCCGTCGCGATGATGTGCAGGCCGCCCATCCCCACGACGTCGTCGTGCTCGGCGTCGGTCTGCTGCTTGTAGGCGTGGTAGATCCGCTCGTACTCGGCGCGCGGCACCCGGTAGTAGTTGTCGAGATGGAAGAAGTAGACGAACTCCTCGTCATCGACGAACTTCGCCTCGCTCTTGGGCAGCCTCTCCACGATCTCGTCGGCGAGACACTGCTGTCGCGCGATGAATTCGGGGTTGCCGCCGAGCAGGATGTCCGTGCCGCGGCCAGCCATGTTGGTCGCGATCGTGACGGTGTTCTTGCGCCCGGCCTGGGCGACGATCTCGGCTTCCTGCGCGTGATACTTCGCGTTGAGGACGACGTGCTTGATGCCTTTGAGCTTGAGCAGCTTCGACAGCCGCTCCGATTTCTCGATTGAGACCGTCCCGGCGAGCACCGGGCGGCCGGACTGCTGCTTCTCGGTGATGTCGGT
>DATLLF010000004.1:0-6081 GCA_035537955.1 Vicinamibacterales bacterium
GCGCAGCACTGGTCGTCGGCGAGACCGCCGTCGCGCTGATGCTGCTCGTCGGCGCGGGGCTGCTGATCAAGAGTTTTGCGCGGCTGCAGCAAGTCGATCCCGGATTCCAGCGCGAGAACGTGCTCACCGCGCAGCTGGCGCTGCCGGCGGCGCGGTACGCGACGCCCGAAGCACGCGCCGCGTTCTGGTCGCGGCTGCTCGAGAAGGCGCAGCAGATCCCTGGCGTCACCGCCGCCGGGATCACCACGAACGTGCCGTTCAATGGCAGCGTGAGCTCGGGGTCGTACTCGATCGTCGGCTACACGCCAGCGCCCGGTGAAGCGCGCCCGCACGCGCGCCAGGAAGTGGTCGGCGGCGACTTCTTCAAGGCGCTGCAGATCCCGGTGAAGGAGGGTCGCGCATTCAATACGAGCGATACGCTGACGAGCGCGCCCGTAGCGGTGGTCGACGAATACCTCGTCCAGCGCTACTTCAAGGGACGGAGCGCCGTTGGTCAGGAGATCCAGCGCGGCGGCGGCAACATTCGTATCGTGGGTGTCGTCGGCACGATCAACAGCATCGATCTGGGCCAGCCCGTGACCAAGGAGCGCATCTATCGTCCCATCACGCAGCAGCCGACGGGCGGCGGGGCTCTGGTGCTGAAGACGGCGCTGGCCCCGACCCAGCTCGTCTCCGCCGTTCGCGCCGCTGTGCAGTCGATCGATCCGGAGCAGCCGATCACCGACGTCCGCACGATGGAAGAATGGGTCGATCGTTCACTCGAGATCCGCCGCGCACCGACGACGCTGTTGACGATCTTCGGCGCGGTCGCGCTCCTGCTCTCCGCCATCGGGATCTATGGCGTGCTCGCGTACGGCGTGACGCAACGCGTTCGGGAGTTCGGAATCCGGCAGGCGCTCGGCGCCGACGACAAATCGATCCTGTCGCTCGTGCTGCGGCAAGGAATGCTGCGCGTCACGATCGGCATCGCCATCGGACTTGCGGGCGCGTTGTTGCTGTCGAAATATCTCGAGAGCCTGCTTTTCCAGGTCCAGGCGAAGGATCCCGCCGTCTTCGTCGTCGTGACGGCCGTACTGTTCGTCGTCGCCATCCTCGCGTGCTACATCCCCGCGCGCCGCGCGACGCGGATCGATCCGATGGTGGCGCTCAGGGATGCGTAGCCAGGCATAAGGTTGAAGGGGCAGGAAGGGTGACTTGATACGATGAGTGCGTGATTGCCGTCGCGCTTGTCATCTGGCTCTCAACTCAACCGCAACCCACCTGCCGCGACGTTGCCTCCTGCCGCGCGCAGGCAGACACGGCACGCGAGAACAAGGATTACGAAGCGTTCCACGACCTCGCGTGGGCGGCGTATCGGCACGGCAGGAACAACGATCCCGGCCTGATGCTGCTCGTCGCTCGTGCGCAGAGTCTCAGCGGGCGTCCGCTCGACGCGCTCGTCATGCTCGAGCGCGTCGCGGCGATGGGCGCCAGTACTGATGCGGCTACCAGCGAAGACTTCGCCCGGGTCCGCGCACTGCCACGCTGGTCCGAGGTCTCGGAGAAACTGACCGGCGCACCCACAGCGAAAGACCCTGCTCCATCCTCGAAAGCGCCTGCGCCCCCACCGAAGGAAACGGTACCCTCAGCGAAGGCACCCCCGTCGTCAGTTCCCGCACACCCGACGAAGGAACCCGCACCTCCAGCGTCAGCTCCCGCATCTGCCTCCGCTAGAGCTGCGGCGGACAAGCCCTCAGCGAAGTCCCCCTTGTCGTTCACGACCGTCCTGACTCCGACCGCGATCGCACATGACGCCGTGTCGCAGCGGTTCCTGATCGCCGACCGGAAAGCGAAACGGATCGCGGTGGTGGACGCGAATACAGGACAGGTCGCGACGCTCGTGGGAGCGCAGGGTGCGCTCGGCGAGATCGGCGGGATGGCGATCGATCCGCGAGAAGGGGACCTGTGGGTCGTCAGCGCGACGGCCGACGAATCCGTGCTCCACAAGCTGCAGTTGATTTCAGGGCGGATCCTTTCCACTGTTCCGTTGTCGATCGAACATCCAGTGACGGCGATGGCGTACGTAAGGGGCGCCGGCCTGATCATTGCCGACACCGACGGCACCGTCTGGCGCCTCCGGTCGGATGGAAAAACGACGAAACTCGCGGCACTCGAGTACGTCCCGCGCGGACTTGCCGCTGATACGAACGGCCGGTTGTACGTGGCTGGAGGAACGTCGCGGCTGGCGAGATTCACGATCGCATCGTCACTGCGCAGAATCGACACGATCGCCATCGATCCCTCGATTCCCGCGGATGCGCCGTTCGTCGTGCTCGGCAACCGCCTGAACTTCATCGTCCCCGCTGACGGAAGCTTCGTGATCCGCCCGTTCGCCGTCAGATGAGCCATAATCCGCGGCGCCATGAGAAACGCTGCCATCGCTCTCACGCTTGTGCTGGCTTGCGGCTCGATCGGAGCGCAGATGAAACCACGCGCACGTGACCTCGGTATTCCGTTCGACGGCACCCCCGGGCCGCTGAATGCCATCACCGACGTGCGCGGCGTAGAGGTCGGCGTCTCCACGATCATTCGCGGCGATGCCTCATCCAAGCCCGGCGAAGGACCAGTGCGTACCGGGGTGACGGTCGTCTTTCCGCGCGGAAAGGCGTCTGCGGATCCCGTATTCGCGGCCTGGTTCGCGCAGAACGGCAACGGTGAGATGACGGGCACCACGTGGATCGACGAGGGCGGTTTTCTCGAAGGTCCGGTTTTCATCACCAACACCCATAGTGTCGGCGTCGTGCGCGACGCGGCGATTGCGTGGTCCGTCAAGCAGGGGAAAACGTTTCAGCCGTGGTCGCTGCCCGTCGTCGCAGAGACCTGGGATGGATCGCTGAACGACATCAACGGCTTCCATGTGAAGCCCGAGCATGTGTTCGAGGCCATCGAGAACGCGTCGAGCGGCCGCGTTCCCGAAGGGAACGTCGGGGGCGGAACGGGGATGATCTGTTACGAGTTCAAGTGCGGCACCGGTACCGCATCGCGCAGGTTGTCGGCACAGGCCGGCGGCTATACCGTCGGTGTGCTCGTGCAGGCGAATCATGGGCGACGACCGGAGCTGAGAATCGCGGGTGTCCCCGTCGGACAGGAGATTCCTGTTTCCGCGGCGCCGCGTGCAGGCGGGCTGCCACCGGCGGGCGAGGAACAGGGCTCGATCATCATCATCGTCGCGACCGACGCGCCGCTGCTGCCGCACCAGCTCGAACGCATCGCGCGCCGCGCGACGATGGGTCTGGCGAGAACGGGGGCAACGTCGGGAAATGGTTCGGGAGACATCTTCCTGGCGTTCTCGACCGAGAATGCGGGTGTTGCCGCCGCGCCGCGCGAAATCCACGTCAGCATGCTGTCGAACGCGCGCATCAGCGCGCTGTTCAGCGCGACGGTGGAAGCGACCGAGGAGGCGATCATCAACGCGCTGATTGCCGGCGAGACGATGACGGGTGTGCAGGGGCGGCGCGTCGAGGCCATCCCTCACGATCGCGTGAAGGAGCTGCTCAAGAAATACGGCCGCTGACAACTTCAAACTTCAAACTTCAAACCCCAGTTTCCAAACTCCAACGTCCAACGCCTGGATGCTGCGCCGCCGGGTCTTGATATGGGTTGTGGAGTCTTGCTGTGTACTTCTGCAGTTTTTGTAGTTTGCAGTTTGTGGTTTGCGGTTGCTAATTGCGCAGCACCACCGCCGGATCGATCCGTGAGGCGCGCCGTGCGGGGATCCAGCCGGCGAGCGCGCCGATACCTGCCAGAACGATGATCGCTCCTGCAAACGTCACAGGATCGCGTGCGTCGAGGCGGTAGAGCAACGCCGACACGAATGTGGACGCGTACAGCGCGAGGCTGCCGCCGAGGATAACGCCGAGCGTCACGAGCATTCCGACACGCTGGAGCACGAGGCGCACGACGCCGCCGGGTGCAGCGCCGAGCGCCATCCTGATGCCGAGTTCTGTGCTGCGGCGGGTGACCGCGTACGACGTGACACCATACAGACCCAGCCCCGCAAGAAGCAGCGCGAGCCCGCCGAAGAAGCCCGAGAGCATGGCGACGAGCCGCTCCTGAATCAGTGACGCGTTCACCTGGTCGGCAAGCGGCCGGAACGAGAACGCCAGATCGCGGTTCACCTGTGTGATCGCGGCAGCGACCGGCTTGATGACCAGCGTCGGCGACCCGGCGGACCTGATGCTCAGGCTCATGCCGCTCGAGGCTTCCCACCGCTGATAGAGGCAATAGTAGAGCGTCGGTGAGAGCGGATCCCGCAGTGACCGGTAGGCGGCGTCTTCCACGTAACCGACGATCTCCCGTGTGACGCCCGGCTGCTCTGGAAATGGCGCCTGCCGGACGCGGCGGCCGATCGGGCTCTGACCGTTGAAGTATTTCTGCGCGAACGCCTCGTTGACGATCGCCGCCATCGGGGAGCCGATGCGGTCTGCTGTGGAGAAGTCGCGGCCGGCGATCAGCCGCGTTCCGTAGGTCCTGAAGAAATCGGGTGTGACGTGGTTCACATTGACGATGCGTTCATCTTCGGGCAGCTCCGGACTGTCTGGAAGCTCGATCAGGTTGTTCCACGTGCTTCCGCTCACGGGTGTGACCACCGACAGGGCGGCGGCCTCGACACCTCCGACGGCCGCAGCCCGCTCTCGCACCTCTTCGAAGACCGTGGCGCGTCGCGCCCGATCCAGCGGCTGCGCGTTGACGGTCACCAGCAGCACGGGATCGCGCTCGAAGCCGACGTCCAGGGTCGTCAGAGACGAGAACGTTCGCACGAACAGGCCCGCTGTCACGACGAGCACGAGGGAGAGAGCCACCTGTGAGATAACGAGCAGATTCGTCAAGCCGAAGCGCCGGTCAGCCGAGAGCCCCCGCCCCTGTTCCTTGAGTGCTTCGTTAGGGGCGACGCGCGATGCACGCAGCGCGGGCGCCGTTCCGAAGAGAAGCGCGGTCGCGACCGCTACGGTGGTGGTGAACGCGAGGATTCGCCAGTCGAGATCGAGGCCGAGCGCCACGTTCAGCGTGGAGGTCGAGAGCTGTCGCACGAGCAGCCGGCTGCCCCAGTGCGCGAATGCGAGACCGAGCAGTGCGCCGGCAACGGAGAGCACGAAGCTCTCAGTGAGGAGCTGACGCATCAGGCGGGCCCGGGACGCGCCGAGCGCCAGGCGCACGCTGATCTCGTGACGCCGCGCGCTGCCGCGCGCGAGGAGCAGGTTTGCGATGTTCGCGCAGGCGATGACGAGGACCAGCGCTACCACGACCATGATGGTCGTCAGCGGCCGCTGATAGCGATCCCGCAGCCGCGACGTTCCCGTCGCCGCGCTGGTCAACGTGAACGGCTCGGCGAGGTAGGTTTTCTGATCTTCCGGCCGCCAGTCCGTCGGCATCGTCGCGTCGCGCACCTGAGACTGCAGGCCCCGTATCGTCGCCTGAGCGGCGTCGACACTTTGACCGTCCTTGCGGCGGAGCATCATGCGCAGCCACCAGTTCGAACGGCGATCCAGCGCGCTATCCTTGCCGCGGATCAGAGGCTCGGTTCCGAGGGGGATCGCGACGTCGAAGCTGAAGCCGATCTCCGTGCCGAAGAATCCTGGTGGGGTGACCCCGACGATGGTATACGGCACGCGTTCCACGGTGAGCGAGCGGCCGATGGCATCGGGCGCACCTGCGAACCTGCGTTGCCAGAAACCATAGCTGATGACGGCGACGGGGCCGTACTGACCGCCACCACGCCGATCGTCTGACTCGCTGAGCAGACGTCCGAGCACCGGCTGAACGCCGAGCACTTCGAAGTACCGTCCGCTCGCCCACAGGCCCTCGACCATCTCGCTCGGCCCGCCCTGCGCGAGATTGAACCGGGTGCTCGACCACACGAACGCGCCATCGAACTGCGTGGCGTGATCACGGACCTGCTCCCATTGAGGATTCGTCCACGTGACACGGGTTGGACCGACGCTAACGAGCGCGAGCTCCTGGGCGTCTCTCACCGGCAGCGTCTTCAGCAACAGGCTGTCGAGGATGGAAAAGATCGCGGAGTTTGCGCCAATCCCGAGGGCG
>DATLLF010000005.1:0-3540 GCA_035537955.1 Vicinamibacterales bacterium
GTCAACACCCGCCTCTCCTCGCATCCGCTCGAGGAGGTCGACCATCAGCTTCTCGTCTCCGTGAACGACGCGATGCGCCTCGTAGATCGCCATCGTGCCGAACGGCGTCGCCACCCTCCGCTCGTACATCCCGCGAATCGAATCTAGCTGCTTGAGCGCTCGTGTCTTGTCGGCGGTGAAACCGATCTCTGGACCGGGCCCCGGGACCGCGAAGAGCGCCACACGGTCGGAGGGCCGCACACGAGTGCGGATGAACTGCTCGGCAGCCATCCGTGCGCGCTGCTCGTTGCCCGCGGTGATGTGCTGCTGATCGAAGATGAGGATGTAGAGGTGGCCGCGCGGAAACGCGTCGTTCGAGGAGACCTGCGCCGTCACCGCGCGCATCGCCGCATCGACGTACGACTCGGCCGGTTCGGTCACGCGCTGGAAGAGCATCAACGGCAGCGCCTTGCCGCTCTCTTCGATGACGATCTCTTCGGGCTTGATGTCGGTGATCGGCCGCCCCGCACCGTCTACGACACGCACGTCGAAACGCACCAGATCCACGCCTGACTTGAACGTCACCTGGGCGCGCGCGGGCAGATTGAAAAGCACGGCACAGGCGGCGAGGAGCAACACACGAACTGGCACGGCGTGCCTCCTTAAACGGCTTGCGGCTTGCGGCTTGCGTTCCGGCTTCCGGCTCCGGGCTCCCGGCGTGTCAGATGATTTTAACGGGTCCCGGACTCCGCGGGGTGCTCCACCGCCATCTTTGGTCAAGCACCAGGGGGCTCGGCTATTGCCGTCTGAGCCAGTCCTCGAAGCGGGCAACGTCCGGCCCGTAGAGCTCGCGAGGGGCGGTCCGGACGAACTGTATGACGAACGGCCTGGCTTCCGCCGTTCGGCCGGTACGGATCAGCGTGCTCGAGAGGTTGAACAGCGCGTCGAAGTTCCTCGGATCCAGATCCACGGCGCGTCGCCAGCGGGCGATGGCTTCGTCCACGCGGCCCTGCTCGCTGGCGATGACGCCGAGACCGGCCTGCGAGCGGGCGGATCGCGGCGCGGCAGTCACCGCCCGGTCGAACGCCTCTTTTGCGGCCGTCAGGTCTCCGCGCGCGAGATAGGTCGTCCCCAGATTCTCGAGGGCGAAGCCGTTCCGCGGATCCGTTGCGAGGATCCGCTGGAACGTGTCGATCGCTGCATAGGTTCGATTGGCGCGTGCGTAAGCAATCCCCAGGGCGTTGGCGCCATCCGTGTTCTCCGGCGCGGCACGTGTGGCGCGCTCGAGCAGCGGTACCGCTTCCGCGGCGTCGCCGCTTTCCGCGAGATACGTGCCCAGTCGAATTTCGATCTCCACATCGGAGCCGCTTCTCGACAGCGCGTCGCGCAGCGTGCGGATCGCCTCGCGCGTCGCGCCCCCCTCCCACTGAATGTAAGCGAGGCGGCGGTAGGCGAGCCCCATATCGGGCCGCCGTGCGATGACGCGCCGATACGCGTCGATCGCTTCGGCACTGTGTCCGGAGAGATGCAGCTCGATGCCCTGCATCATCAGGCGGTCCACATCGATCAGCCGCTTCGGGTCGTCGTCTTCCGTGTATCTCTCCTTGCGCGGCGCGGATCCCGAGAGATAGCCGAGCGACTGAAGGCGGGCGCGCACCTCGCCGTTCTCCTTCGTCTGCTCGCCTGGAAGCGTCGCATCGAGGACGCTCAGCCGCCCCGCCAGCGTGCGTGCCTTTTCGCCGGCAGTCGGCACCAGGTTGTTCTTCTCTTGCGCGTCTTTATGGAGGTCGTAGAGCTCCTCGATCGGAAGATCGATGTATTTCTCGCGTCCGACGATCACTCCGCGAAGCGGGGCCCAGCCGCGCTTCAGCATGGCCGTCATGGCCTCGAAGTAGGCGGGTCGCTCGTCAGTGTCGCCTCGCGCGGCGTCCAGCAGGCTGCGGCCCGGCAGATCTTTCATTTCGAGGCCGGCGAGCGCCGCAATCGTGGGAACGATGTCGATGTGACGAACCGGCGCGTCGCTCACGAACGAGCGTTCCGAGGCGGTGGAGCCGCCGCCGACCTGCGCGACGATGAGCGGAACGTGCAGGGTGGACTCGTAGGCGAAGACGCCGTGCGTCGCCTCGCCATGATCGCCGAGGCCTTCGCCATGATCCGCCGTCACGATGACGGTCGTTGGTCGTCCGCTGCGCCGTGCGAGCTCGAGCAACGGGCCGAGCGCGCTGTCGGTGTACGCGACTTCACCCGCATAGAGGTTGCTGCCGTATTCGTCCGAGAACGGCTTCGGCGGCGCGTACGGCGAATGCGGGTCGAAGACGTGGACCCAGGCAAACCAGGGTTTCTGCTGGCGCGTGATCCAGTCGCGCGCGACCGTGACGACTTCGGCGGCACGCCGCTCGGCGAACGCGAAATCGGAGGGGGCCACGGGGCTTCCGCTCACGTCGTCGTACACATCGAAGCCCTGCGACACACCGAACTGCCGATCGAGTGGAAATGCGCCGACGAAACCGCCGGTCGCAAATCCCTTCGCGTGCGCGGCCTCGGCGACCGTCGTCGCGCTGTCGGCGAGCCGATATCCCGCGTTGTCGCGCACGCCGTGCTCGAACGGATACCGTCCTGTGAGAATGCTGGTGTGAGACGGAAGCGTGACCACCGCGTGCGAGTGCGCGAAGGTGAAGCGGATCCCGCCTTTCGCGAGGCGATCCAGATTCGGCGTCGCGGCGCGGCCGCCGTAAACACCGAGCGCGTCGGCGCGCAGCGTGTCGATCGTGATCAGCAGGACGTTCTGATCGGCGGTCATAAGAAACCGTGGAGGAGAGGGCGTCCGTTTCACCCACAAGAGCACACCCAGCGCGCATACAGCGACCAACGCGATCCCCGCGACGACACGGACGCGGTGAGGCGGGCGCGTCACTGGAGAGACGGTCTTCGGACGTCGAGTCTTAGGCATGCGGAGTCGCGCGTTGCTGTTCGAGGATGCGCCGCTGATGTCTCACCTCGCACCCAAACTTCGCAGCGCCTCTTCAGCCATTCGCAGCCCTGGTTCGAGGCGAAGGGCCTCGTGGTAGTTCGCCACTGCGTCCGCAGTACGACCCTGCGCCTGCGCGACACGCCCGAGCCCGAAATAGGTGCGAGCGGGCTGATACCCCATCTCGAGCAGTTTGCGCAGCTCACGTTCGGCCACGTCCCAGCGACGCATTTGCGTGGCGAGTGCAACCAGCTGTGTGCGTGCGCGAGGGTTGGCTGCGTTCTGCTCCGTCGCCCTCTGGTACGCCGCGAGCGCATCGCCCGAACGACCTTCGCGTTCCAGGATGCGGCCGGAGAGCAGGAGGACGTCGAGCGAGCCGGCATCGATCTTTGTCGCCTCGTCCAGTTTCTTCCGCGCGCCGCGGAGATCGCCGGCTTTCATGTGGACCTCCGCAGCCGATACGAGCGGAACAACCGCTTCGGGGTTCAGCACTGCCGCGTACTCGTATTCGCCGAGCGCCTGCTGCAGACGCTGGAGCCGTTCGTACGCCTCCCCCAGGAACAGGTGCAGGTCGTACGCACGATCGTTCAACG
>DATLLF010000006.1:0-32081 GCA_035537955.1 Vicinamibacterales bacterium
GAGCACGCCCAGCATCGACGCCACCACACCGAAGATTTTCCGCACCTCCGCGATCTCCGTGAGCGTGAACCCGAGATCGAGATAGAACGGATTCATGATGTTCAGCACGAAGTCCGGGATGCGATACAGGCAGATGAGCGCGAGGATCAGCCCGCCGGCGGAGCGGTAACGCGAGAAGAAATCCCGCAGCGGATCCCCGAGCGCGGATGCGAGGTACGCGCCGGGACGTGTGCGAGCCCCGGGGAACGGCAGTGCGGCGAGGATGATGATGGCGAAGCCGGCCAGGACGGCAGCGAGTTGGATCCACACGCGCGCGTCGGACGACCATGCGGCGAGGACCGCATCGCGCGCGCGCGTCGCGCCGATGGCGCCGAGCACCTGCGCGAGCACTCCAGCGTTCGCCGCCAGACCCGATCCGAGGACGAGTGCACCGGCGAGCAGGAGCAGGATCCGCGCGGTCCACTCCAGCGCGTCCCGTGCGCGCGCCGCGTCGATGCCTTCGGTCTGTATCGGCCGGATCTGATGGCGCTGCTCGCGTGGCGCGGCGAGCACCGCACCGACTCCGATCGCCATCAGCGCGGCCATGACCGCATATGAGACGTTCCAGCCGTAGGCGCCAGCGAGCAACAGCGGCACCGCGCCCGCAACAATGATCGCGACACGGTAGCCCCACTGATAGGCGGCGGCCATCACCCCCTGCTTGAACACTTCCGCCGCCTCGATGCGCCAGGCGTCGATCGCGATGTCCTGCGTCGCCGACGAGAATCCGACGAGCACGGCAAGGATGGCGATTCGGCCGAGGCTCGTCATCGGATCCGATCCGGCAACAAGGATCAATCCGACGATGATGGCCGCCTGGCACACGAGCATCCACGAGCGCCGA
Source organism: Vicinamibacterales bacterium (assembly GCA_035537955.1). Classification (GTDB taxonomy): domain Bacteria; phylum Acidobacteriota; class Vicinamibacteria; order Vicinamibacterales; family 2-12-FULL-66-21; genus JACDCA01. The sequence goes on from DATLLF010000006.1 coordinate 884, forward strand.
TGTCCGAGCCAACCCGTGAGCACCGGCACCGTCGTTCGATCGATGAAGGGCGCCCAGAGAAACTTGAAGCTGGAGATGAGCGTGACGAGACTGAAGAAGCCGATCACCTCGAGCGAGAGTCCCGAAGCACGGAACCATGCCGATAACGTGTCGAAGACGAGGAAATAGGGGAGTCCCGCCGAGAACCCCAGCGCGATCATGACGAGCGCGGATCGTTCGGTGTAAACCGCGAGCGCGGACCAGAAGGAGCGCCTGCCGGCGGCAGGTTCGGTGACGGGCATCGAATGTCTCTGGAGAATCGTATGCGAACCGCTTTGGTCGTCGCGCTTCAAACGTCAGCTCGGACGGGCAACTGGTGATCGCGAAGACATCGCCTGCGCAATCCGGAGCCGGGCCGTTTGCGTGCACAGCCACCACATGCCTGCCGAGAACACGAACAGGATGACAAGCTCGATCACGAACCCGGCGTCGATGCCGGTCTCCCAGATCAGGGGCTCTGGCTTCGCGGCGATCTGCCATTCCGGGAGGCCGGTCATCCACAGGCGCGTCAGAGACCAGACGTCGCCGCCGGCGTGGAGTACGAGGGCGGGCAGGATCGAATCAGCGGCGGACGTGATCCCGCCGTACACGGCAGACACAGCGATGTAGTACGGGAGCATCGGCAGCACATGGTGCGGATGGTTGGGAAAGTGCAGCAGGCCGAAAACGGAACCGGTCATCAGCATCGCAGCGACCAGACCGAAGCGACGCTCGATCGGAGTCTGCATATAGCCACGGAATCCCGCTTCTTCGGTGACGCCCGCAACCACGGAACCGGTCATGAGGAGGAGGAACACTGTGGCCGAGGGCATCGCTGCTGGTACGCTCACTGGTGCAGAATCCGGAAGCCTCACCATTCGGCCCATGACCGTGACGAAGGTCAGGAGTACAGCAAATCCGGCGAGGCCGGCGAGCAGCGCCAAGCCCCACACATCGCTCGACACCGAGTTGGCCCGCAGCTGCTCGCGACGCCAGGCGGCATTCTCCGGGAACCCGATCGCGCCGCTGATGAACCGCCAGTAGATCCACAGATACGCGGCCATCGGCAGGACCGCCCATGGCACGGTCGTGAGCACGCGCACGTTCAACGGCGCCAGCAGCGCTCCCCACGGGAGATTGCCGGCCAGCAGCACGCCGATGCCTGTCAGCACGGCGCCGAGGATCGTGATCATGGGCGTTCGATCAGCCAAGTCGTCGGTGAAGTTTACGTTGCGCGACGGACAAACGACGACGCAATCACTGCAAAGAATGATGGCGTCGGCCCGTGGCGAACCGCCGGGTACGATCCGCAAGATCGGAACGCACCAAGGCGGCCACGCTTCGGGAGAGCTCCATGACTGACACATTCGACGGTTCGATCGGTCAACGCGGTGATGCCCTACAGCCGCGCCTACAATGCCGGGCTGATAAAGCCGCTGCGCGACTGCGCGGATCACGGCGTCGCCCTCGCCGACAACACGGGACGACGCCTTCCGCTCGTCTGGGTCCGTACGCACGGCGAGTACTACAAGGACACATCGCTGCGACATCAGGTTGTTTCCGCGACGCACGAGCAAGCCTGCAGTGAACAACCCGTCGTCGGCCTCCGCCTAGGCCGCATCCTGTGCCGTGAGCCACAGCGGCATCTGCAGATGCTGATGGATGGCCAGCGCGCGCACGGCGAAGATCAACGCCATGCCGACGACTTCGGTGTAGGGGAAGGCGGGCACAAGAGCGCGGAGCAGGACGAACATTGCACAGCCGACCAGAATCGGTGTCGCATAGATGTCGCGTCCCATGAGCAGCGTCTGGCGTCCGGCGAGCACGTCGCGGATCAGTCCGCCACCGATGCCTGTCAGCACACCCATCACTACCGCAACTGGCGCCGAGCCCGTCAGGATGAGGACTTTGCTCGTCGCGGCGATCGCGAACAGTGCCGCACCGAGCGCGTCCAGGTAGAGCACCCCCTTCAGCGCGCTGCGGAACAGCCATCCGATCCAGAACGCTGCGAGCGCTCCGGCGCACGCCGACCAGACGTAGTTGAAGTCGGCGATCCAGAAGGGACGGACGCCGACAACGAGATCGCGGATCGTACCGCCGCCGATGGCGGTGACGAGGCCGAGCATCACGGCGCCGACGACGTCGAGGCCGCGCCGGGTGACGGCGAGCACGCCGCTGATGGCGAACACCGCGCTGCCGGCCATTTCAATGTAGTAGTGAGAAGGCATTCGCGGATCGTAATGCGGACCTGAAGGTCGGCGCTACAACGTGGGGGCTCGTTGCCGACGCGGATTCGAATGTGGCCACCCCTCACCGAACGCTGCGGGGCGGACCTCAGGTCCGCATCGCGCGCCGGCACCACCACGGCCGGGAGGGGATACGACAATCGCGCGACGTAACCGGAAAGCATGGCGCCGGCTCTCGCCGGCGCCCTCAACTGATCTAGAACGCGAATCGAGCGCCGAGCTGGTCTTAGAGGTAGCTGACGGAACGCTGTCGCTTGGATGTGTTCGTCTGGTTACCGGCGGCCTGATCAACTTCTCGCGGCGCGCGACAGGGCTCTGAAGATCACCAGATGACCCGCCAGAGCCGCCAGCACCATGACGGCAGGGAGCCAGACATAAGGTGGATCCATCACCCACACATTGAGTCTGTCCGGTCCGAACGCCTGCACTCGCGGAGTCGATACAATCGCGATCGTCACGATGTTCAACAGAAGCGCGAATCCGACGACGTTCCAGCCGGCAACGAGCCAGCGCGGCGCTCGGCCGGCGCGCATCATCGCTGCGACCACCACCGCCGTTATCCCCGTCGCAATGTCGAAATTCCACCCTGAGTAGCTCATTTGCTGCGGCACGACTCCACGTTCGTACATCGCGTGCATCGCCAGCTCGAGAGGCAGGCGGAAACTCTGAACCGCCACGAGGATCCACAGTGGCACGCCGAGTGCCAGCCGCCGTCCTTGTGGCCCGAAGGCGATGATGCAGGACAGGGCAATCATTGCCGCTACGAGCAACGCGAATGGTGGTGGTGTCGCGTCCCAATTTCTGAAAATCCCGCGTGCAGCGGCGAACCAGGTGACGCTCATCCACGATGCGGCTGAGAGCACCACGATGACCGCTCGTCGCCTCGCCGCTTGCCCTTCGCCAAGACGCTGCGACGCAATCGCGTCTGCCGTCGCCAGCGTCGCCGCAAGTGCTATCGGGATGAGGACAAATGACAGCGTGACGAGATCGATGGGAGTACGGTCGGCCACAGAGCACAAGAATAGCGCGCGACTTTTCGCGAGGCGATGCGGATGCCCGAGCAGGGGCTACCGACCCAGGGCGAGAGCGGCGATGACCTGGACGTGCGCGACGCCACGTCATCGCCGAAGACCAGCGGGTCTTACTGTCTGTCGTAGACGGCAGTTGCGGTGATCTTCTTTCCCGCCGCATCAGTGCCGTGGGTGATCAGCGTGCGCGTCTTGTGGTCGGCGGAAAAGTCGATGGTGCCGTCGAGCACCGGCTTCCCGTTTTTCTTGTTGGTGATCACGTAATGCCCGGCCTTGACCATCTTGACGGAGCGAGTGTCGGCCGTGGCATCGCCCGTGACGGGGTAGTCCTTGCCGTCGAACTTGCCGGTCCACTCGTTGTGCGCGGGTTTGCCGGCAGAGTCGACGCCATCCACCACACACTTGTAGCTGTCGCCGACCGCGGTGTAAACGACGGTGACGTTCTTCGCGGCCCCCGCGACAATTTTCGACTTCGCCTCGTTCAGTTTCCAGGACCCTACATTGGGGTCGTCGGCAACCCCGAGGACGACTGCGTTCATGCACAGCGCCGCGGCGAGGGCCATCGTTGTCGTTTTCATCGTCGTTCTCCTGATGCAAATCTCGGGACGGGTGAACCGGGGGGACTATGACACAGAGGACGTCGTGAATTCACGGAGAAAGCGTTGCGCTCGTGATGGTCAGTTCGGCCAGGCCGCAGGAGAAACACAGCGGAAGCGCCAGCCACGACAGGGCTCCGGCCAGCACGACGACACGACGACACGACGACTTCTTCTTGAGGATCAAAGCCCGTCGCGTCGTCGAGTCGTCGCGTTTGCCGCCAGTCGTGCAGGTTCGAAGCACAGCTCGCCGCCGCGCGGCCGGCGACGCCGAGGGGCACGAAACGCTCGGTGTTTCCCCTCTGTTTCTGCTGTGTTCTGCTGTGTTTGTCATGTGGCTTTACTTCGCCGCCAGGCTCGGGTCGTACATGGCGCCGTATTCGAGGTACTGTTTGACCGCGTCGCGCGGATAGCTGGCTGTAATCACGGGAACGCTCTTCTTCGGCCCGAGATTCGCCGTCAGTCTGACATTGATGCCCGCCCAGTATGCCGGCAGGTTCAAGGCCTTGTAGCGCGCGACGACCTGATCGCGCAGCTTCGGATCGAAGCGCACCCCGTACTTGTCGACCAGCGCCTTGATCGCATCGTAATCGCCTTCCGCTTTGATGCGCATCAACTCACTGAGCAGAGCGCCGACGCCGTCGCGCATCTTCGCGTAGTCCTTCACGCGGACGCGGGTCTTGCCGCCCCGGTCGAAGTATTCGATCGCGCCGGTCGTGTCTTTGATGTAGTGCGCGATCAACTGGCGGTCGCGCTGATGATCCTCTTCGATCGTGTCTCCCTTCGGGATCCGCCGGAGCTGCGTCAATGGCGCGCGCGCGGCATTGTCGAACATCGTCCGCGCCACCTCCTCCTGTTCCTTCACGAGCCCGAGATCCTTCAGCTTTGGATCGCTGACGTTCCAGAGGCCCATCAGGTCGGCGCGCGCTTCCTCGAGCGTCGAGTAATACTCCTTCAGGTACTTCGCCGGGCTGCCCTGGACCTTGTCGGACAGCTTGCCCGAACCGTGGCCGATCACTTCGTGCATCGCGGTCAGCAGGTCTTCGGCTTCCTCGCCGTACTTCTTCGCTCGCGCGGCTTCTTCCGGCGATGCGGCGAACTCGTCGATGGCGGAGGCGGACGCGCCGCTGAGCGCGTGGCTGCTGCCGAGCAGCAGGAAATTCTTCGTCCCGTATTTGGCGTGGATCTCCTGCTCGTTCGGCAGGTTGTCGCCGATCGTGCTCACGTGGAAATCGCCGGTCTCGATCAGCACCTCGACTGCCTTGACGACCGGAGGGGTGAAGTCGCGCTTCTTGTAGTTCACGTTCCAGGGCGCCTTGTCTTCGAAATACGCGGCGTTCTTCGCGAGATTGACCATGACGTCGGTGACCGGCCTGTCGGTGACGGTCACGAAGCTTTGCGAGGTGCCTTTTGCGCCGCGCGCGTCGCGATAGACTTCGATGAACCCGTTGGCGAAGTCGACCGTTGCGTCGTTGCGGACCCAGTCGGCGCCGAACTGCAGCCAGTCGTGCGGATCCCCGGTCTCGTAGAAACGAATGAGGTCGCTGATCACCTTCGCTTGTGCCGCATCGGCGTATCCGCGCGCCTTGTCCAGAAAGCCGATCGCCTTGCGCAGGTAGGTCGCGTAGAGGCCCGGAGGTACCTGGCCATCCGCCGTGCCGGCGCGGTACACCTCTTCGCGCATGCCACGCGCGTCTTTGACGAGGCGCGAATTCAGCGGGTATCTCTCCGAGAAGTTCTTCACATCGGCGAGCGTCACACCGGCATAGAAGTTGTTCGAGCTGGCCTGAAGGATGTCGTGCCCGGGCGGCGGTGTCTTCGCCGTGGTCAGCGGCTCGAAGGCGGGATCGAACAACGAGGCGCGGAGATCGGCAAGTTCCTTTTTCACTGCGTCAGGCGTCGGCAGGGCAGCGAGATCGCCGGACTGCGCGCTGAAGGCGCCGCCCGCCTGCGCCTTCACCGCCGCGTCCTGCAGCTCCTCGAACGTAAACCCTGGGATCAGTTTCTGGCCGGTGATTTCGTTGTGGTTGCCGCGGTTGGCCCAGAACAGCAGCGCGTAGCCGCGCAATTTTTCAAACGTCGCGGCCGGTATGGCCTCGTGGTGCGCGACGATGCCCTCGAGCAGACGCTTCTGACGGAGGCCGAAACGCGACAACTGATCATAGATGATCGGGTCGATAGCGATAGACGCCTGCGTCAGCCAGTAGGCGAGCGCTTTCTGCCGTTCGTCGAGTTGCGCGAAGCTCGCCGATTCGAGCTGGATGAACCCGGTGTCGCCGACGCGTTCGACCAGCGGCGACTTCGATACGGCAGCCTGCTGCCCGGCGGTGACCTGACACCAGAAAGCAACGGCCAGCCCGACAGTCAGGAGGTGTTTCGTCATGCATTTAGCCTTTGCCACAACTGGAGTCGCGGCGGTGTCGGAGGTCAACCGGGAAGATCCAGCCGCCGCCGAATTCAGGGAGGATGCAACCTGCGGACCGGCCGACGCCGAGTCACAATGAAGAACGCGTGACGGGATGGGCCCGATGACAGCCATGCGACGAAGCGTTTTTCTTGCACTCCTTGTCTGCGTTGCCTCCGCCTTCCCGCAACGACCCGACCAGACGTCGTACCCGCAGAGCTCGTTCGCCGGCACGGTGGCCGAGTTGTCGGAACCACCGGGATATTTCGACACCGACAATCTCGTCTCGAACGAACGCTCCTATCTACATGTCGTGCCGGAGCTGCGCGCGCTCGCCGGCCACAAGGGGCGCGGTGTGTACCTTGGCGTCGGCCCCGACCAGAACTTTTCGTACATCGCGCACCTGCGGCCGTCACTGGCCATCGTGATCGACATCAGGCGCGAGAACCTCCTGCTGCATCTTCTCTTCAAGGCGCTCTTTGCCGAGGCCCGTACGCGAAGCGAGTACCTCGCGCTGCTCACCGGCCGTCCGCCACCGCTCCCGGCGATCGACTGGAAGCTGCGCTCCATCGACGAGATCGTCGGGTACATCGATCGCACCGCGTCGCTGCCGGATGCAGGTCTTCGTGCGACGCGGGAGCGCCTGACCCGCGTCATCGATTCGTTCGGCGTCCCTCTCAGCGACAGCGATCGCTCGACTATCGATCGCTTTCACCGGCGCTTCATCACTGAAGGACTTTCGCTGCAATTCAACACCACTGGCCGGCCGCCACAGTACGACTATCCGGACTTGCGCGGCCTGTTGCTCGAGGTCGACAGGCACGGGACCCGCAGGAGCTATCTCGCGTCGGAGGACGATTTCCAGTTCGTGAAACGGCTGCAGGAACAGGATCGGGTCCTGCCGATTGTCGGCGACCTGAGCGGCGCAACCGCGCTCGCGGCGGTCGCGAAATATCTATCGCAGACGAACCTGCAGGTCGCCGCCTTTTATACGTCGAATGTCGAGTTCTACCTGTTCGGGGATGGCCGGTTTGCAGGCTTCATCGAGAACCTTCGCCGTCTTCCGAGGCTGCCAGGCAGTGTGATCGTACGCAGCGTGTTTCGCTCCGGCGGCGCCGGCGCTGCCCGTCTCCCCGGCTACAACAGCGCCTCTCTGACGCAGCCCATCGACGCGCTGGTCAACGGATACGCAAGCGGTCGCTTCCGCGATTACCGGGACTTGACGCGATAGGCGACGGGCGACGGGCGACGTGCTACGTGCTACGTGCTACGTGCTACGTGCTGAGTGCAACGTGCAACGCGTGTGTGCTATGTGCTCCGTGCGGTGCGACGCGATACGTACGTGGCACGTCGTACGTTGCACGTCGCCCGTCAGGATGTAGACAATCTCCACCCATGGGTGTAGTGTATCTACACCCATGGCCAACCGCCAGCGCTACCGCAACCGCATCGAAATCCTGCAGGGCACGCTCGACCTGCTCGTGCTGCAGACCCTGCAGTGGGGGCCGCAGCACGGCTACGGGATTGCCCAGGCGATCCAGGCCAGCTCCAGCGACGTGCTGCAGGTGGACACCGGCTCGCTCTATCCCGCGCTGCACCGTCTGGAGAAACAGGGATGGATCGCCGCCACCTGGAAGCTGTCAGCGAAGAAGCAGCGGACGCGCGTCTACCGTCTGACCGCGGCCGGGCGCCGCCAGCTCGCCTCCGAGCGCTCGAAATGGCAGCGGCTGGTCGACGCAATGACCGGCATCCTCGCCAGGCCGCAGGAGAGCGAATCATGAAAGACCGTGACGCCGAGCTCCGCGAAGAACTGAAGAGGCATCTCGACATGGCTGTAGAGGACCGCGTCGCGCGCGGCGAATTGCCGGCCGAGGCCGCGGCCGCCGCCCGGCGCGAGATCGGCAACCTCTCGCAGGTTCAGGAGGCGACGCGAGATGTGTGGGGCGGCCGCTGGCTCGCGCACCTTGCCCAGGACCTGCGATATGCCGCGCGCATCTTCCGCAGAAATCCGGCCTTCGCGGTCGTGGCGATCCTCTCGCTCGCGCTCGGCATCGGCGCGAATACGGCGCTCTTCGAGGTGGTCGACGCCGTCCGGCTGCGGCCGCTGCCCGTCTCCGACCCGGACGGTCTGTTCGAGGTCCGGCTCGCAACGCTCGAGGGAGCGCGCGGCAATTTCCAGTCGTGGCACCCCGCGGTGACCCAGCCTGTCTGGCGCGAGCTGCAGGAGCGGCAACAGGCGTTCGATCTGTTCGCGTGGTCGCGCGCCGGCTTCAATCTATCCGAGAGCGGAGAAGCCCGTCGGGCGGACGGCCTCTGGGTCAGTGGCGACTTCTTCAACATCCTCGCTCTTCGCGCCGCACAGGGGCGGCTGCTGTCGCCCGAAGACGATCGCCCCGGATGCGCTCCGCGTGCTGTGCTGAGTCACGCGTTCTGGCAGCGCGCCTATGGTGGCGATCCCTCCGTTGTCGGCCGCACGATCACGCTGCGCACGCGGCCCATCGAGATCGTCGGCATCGCACCCGCGGGCTTCCATGGTCTGGAAGTCGGCCGCACGTTCGACGTCGTGCTGCCGCTGTGCGCTGAGGCCGTCCTCAGTGCGGACGGCAAGGGGCGCGCGCAGGCGGGAACGACGTGGTGGCTGATGATGTTTGGCCGGTTGAAGCCGGGTTGGACGCTCGAGCGGGCAACTGCGCACCTCGCCGCCATCTCCCCCGAGATCTTCCGTTCCACCCTGCCCGCTGGATACCCGGCGGTCAGCGTCCAGGGCTACCTGGCGATGACGCTCATCGCCGCGCCGGGCGGCCAGGGGGTGTCGCAGCTGCGCGAGTCGTACTCGTCGCCGCTGTGGCTATTGCTCGGCATCGCCGGTCTGGTTCTGGTCATCGCCTGTGCGAATCTGGCGAACCTGCTGCTCGCGCGGGCGACGGCGAGAGAACGCGAGATTTCCGTGCGGCTCGGGCTCGGTGCCTCGCGCGGGCGCATCATCCGGCAGCTGCTCACGGAAAGCCTCCTGCTCGTCACGATCGGCACTGTGTGCGCGGTGGTGCTCGCCGGCGTGATGGCGCGCTGGCTCGTCGCGGCCCTGCAGACGACCGATACGAACATCACCCTGCCCCTGATCGTCGACTGGCGCGTGCTCGGCTTTGCCGGGCTCCTCGCGGTTGCCACGTGCCTCCTGTTCGGCCTTGCCCCGGCGATTCGCGGGACGCGGGTGACCGCGTCCAGCGTGCTGCGCGCGACCTCCCGCGGCATGTCCGCCGGTCGCGAATCGGTCGCCCTGCGCCGGGCGCTCGTCGTCGTGCAGATCGCGTTGTCGGTGGCGCTGCTCTTCGGCTCGCTGCTCTTCGTCCGCACGCTGCGCAACGTGCTCGGCGTCGATCCGGGGTTCCGTTCCGAGGGGCTCCTGGTCGCGAATGTCGACTCGACGCGGCTGGGACTCGCTCCCGACCTGCGCGCGGCGCACGAGGCACTCGTGACTGAGCGTGTCCAGGCGATTCCAGGCGTCGAGGGAGCTGCGACCGTCGAGGTCGTGCCGATCAGCGGCGACGCCGGCGGCAACGATGTGTGGCCCGAGCGCAACCGAAGCGCAAGATTCAACACGTTCGTCAATTTCGTCGGTGCGGGCTATTTCAAGGTGCTCGGGGCGCGCCTCGTCGCCGGGCGCGAGTTCGACCCACGCGACAGGATTGACTCGGTGCGCGTCGTGATCGTCAATGAAACGTTTGCCGAGAAGCTCGGCGGTGCGGCCGCCGCGATCGGTCAGCGGATCACGCGCGAATCGACGCCAGGCACGCCTGAAGGCACATACGAGGTCGTCGGGGTGGTTGAGAACTCGGCCTATCTCGCGCTGAAAGACGAACCGTATCCAACCATGTACTACTCGGGGTCGCAGACAGACGCCGGGCTTGCCACGCGATTGATGATCCGGTCATCACTGCCGCCCACCGCGACGACGGCGTCGATCACGGCGTCGCTGACAAACCTCGATCCGCGCATGACTGTCAGCTACACGATCGTGCCGACGATGATCCACGACACGCTGGTGCAGGAACGATTGCTCGCGGCTTTGTCGGCCGCCTTCGGCCTGCTGGCTGCCGTGTTGACGATGGTGGGCCTCTATGGGTTGATCGCCTACTCGGTGACGCGGCGATCGACGGAGATCGGCGTGCGAATGGCGCTTGGCGCGTCGCGCGCGAACATTCTCCGGCTGGTGCTGCGCGAAACCGGAGTGCTGCTCGCCGTCGGCGTAGCGGTCGGTGCGGCGGTCGCGATGGCCGGCGGCCAGACCGCGTCATCCCTGCTGTTCCGCGTGCGTCCCTACGATCCTCTCACGCTGATCGCCTCAATCGTCATCCTGTCGGCCATCGCGCTCGCCGCGAGCTACGTTCCGGCACGGCGCGCCACGTGCATCGAGCCGGTCGTCGCCCTGCGCGCCGAGTGAGCGCGCTTGCGATAGAATCCATTTGCCCGCTAGACTGGCGGCACGCCATCGAATGACGTCGCTCAGCCTCCGAGCTTTCGGCTGCCAACGCGCGCCGCGCAGGAGTGAGACGACCCCCGAGACCTCTCCTCGGAGGAACTTGCTGATATTCGCCACGCACCTTGAACTGCATCGCGGGCACGTTTGCGGAACGATTGTTCTACCCGGCTCAACATCATTCATCTCAGTCGCAGACGTTCACGCGCTCGAAGCGGATGACAGCGCAGGCCGTAACGTAGCGGACGACAATTCCGCGACGGCGGCTGCGATATGACGGTTCATCTTGTCAACCCCAGCCATCTCTCATTCGGTGTCGGTGTTATCACACCGCGGTGGCTGTTCGTTCTGGCGGGCGCGACTCCCGCCTCATATGGGCCACCACGCATCGCCGACGAGACGCTGGAGCCCTTCGAGCTCGGGAGCGTGCAAGCTGGCGACGTCGTCGGGGTGGGAATCCACACCGGCAACGCGCTTCGCGGCTACGAAATCGGCACTCTCGCAAGGGCTCGGGGCGCGACGGTCGTGTTCGGCGGTATCCACGCGACTCTCTACCCGGAGGAGGCTCAAGAGCTCGGTGGGGCTCATGCCGTGGTGCGAGGCGACGGTGACGTCGTGTGGCCCCTTGTTCTCGACCATGCCGACCATGGAACCCTTCAAACAGTCTACGAGGGTGGGCGCATCGATGCCGATCGGTTCGTCGCGGCCCGGTGGGAACTACTGCCTGAACGACGGTATATGTGGGGCTCCGTGCAGACCGTTCGCGGCTGCCCGAAGCACTGTTCGTTCTGCTCTGTCTGGCGTACGGATGGTCAGAAGCCGCGACAACGCAGGGTAGACGCAGTCGTCGATGAGATCGTGGAACTCAGGCGCCGCGGCTTTCGTTTCGTGGCGCTTGCCGACGACAACTTCTACCCTGTGACGCTGGCCGATCTCGCTATGGCCGAGCGACAAGGCAACACGGCGCGCCTCGAGCAGCTCCGCGCCCTGCGCAGCGAGCGATTCGAGTTGATGGAACGACTGGCGCAGTTGCCTTCGGATATGGTCTTTTTCACGCAGATCACGATGGAAGCTGCCGAAGACGAGTCCTTCCTGGACGCGATGCGGCGCGCCAACATCAAGGGAGCGCTCGTTGGCGTCGAGGCTGTCACTCCGGAGGGACTCAAGGACGTGTACAAGGACTTCAATCACGTGGGTGACGCGCTGGTCACCCGCCTGCGAACGTTCCGCGATCACGGCGTGCACGTCCTCGGCTCCTTCATCTTCGGCCTTCCGAGCGACCGACCATCCACCTTCCAGGCGACGGCGGACATCGCGGACCGCGCGGGCCTCACGTTCGCGCAGTTCGTCATGCTGACGCCGTATCCGGGCACTGTTGATTTCGCCTCGTGGGAGAAGAACCTGGGATCCGGCGCGACGCACGTCGCAGGTATTCCGATCACGCGCCACTGGTTGATCCCGCAGGCGCATCGTCCCAAGGTCTACACTTCGCATCCCACGATGTCTCCCGACGAGATCCGGTCGCGAACGCAGGCGGTGTGGGATCGGTTCTACAGCCTGCCACGGATTTGGAGGCGCTCGCGCTGTACGCCTACCATGCGCGCGCGATTGGCGTTCGTTTTGACTTCTAAGCTGTACCGACAGATGTACGCGAATACGGGAATTGCGACCGATAGTGCCCGTGTGAGCCGTGCGAACCGGTGGGCTCGCCTGATCGCAAAGCCTTGTCGACGCCTTTTCGTGGCGCCTCCCCTGCCGACACTGGTGGCACCACGCGCGTATATGGCCGCCACAGCGCCGAAGGACCCACCGAGCAGCTCATCACTGCACTAGCGGAGACACTTCAAGTGGTGCTACAGCGCGGTCGCAGGAGGTGCTTCGCGCTCGAGCTCCTCAATCCGTTTCAATGCTTCTACGTTGAGGGCCGAGGCAGCCCGTGCAATCGAGATCTCTCCAACCCGTTCAACCTGTGGAAGGCGCCGGTCAAGAGCCGCGATCAGCTCGCGTAATTCTCGAACAGTTGCTCTCCGCAGTTCCGCATCGAATGTCAACGTGACCACCGCTGTGCTGGCGCCACTGTTCGGCGAGCTGGATTCCAGATCTCACCGCAGCGAGAACAACGCCAATAGCTGTTCGCGTCTCGAGTCTTGGCGGCGGAGACGAGTGATGTTGAGTTGCAGGATGGACAGGTTTGTGGCGGTGCCGAGTTCGTGCTCGAGGTCGTTCGATCGTTGAGATCTGGATTTGCCATGGGGTCGCCCGGGAAATGGCTTTGGAGAGGACTGGTGACCGGGAATGGCCGCAGGGCTCAGGAAAGCAGGAAAGAACGATCCATTATACGTCCGATCAGAACGCCGACGGAGAGACCCCCCGGCTATACTTTCGGCGTCGCTTTCCCGCCAACCCAGCGAACCATTCATGGGAAACACGTGTTCCAGTGTCCACATCGCCATGACCGGCACGACACAGGACGCCATCAAGGGCATTCAGGCGACTGCCGCTCAACGACGCGGAGTTCAAGATCATCGCGAGCAACCGCGCGCCCTACATACAGGGCGATCGCTGACACAATCGCCCGGGTGAATCGGCGAGCTGAATCACTCGCCGGGTGTCGTTTGCCCATCGCCATCGCGACACTGACGCTCAAGTTCTGACACGCGTCAGCGCGGTTTTGATCAACATTGAGCCGACGATCGAGCGCGTATCGCACGAGTTCGGCAGCGGATGTGACCCCGAGGTTTCCATCATTTCGTCGTACGTTGTGCCTTCAACCGTCCTGGCCGAGGCCAAGATTCGCAGCGATCTCCTTCACCAGCTGTGCGATACGCTCGGCGCCTTCACAGAATCGAAAGCCTTCTTGGAGACCACTCAGAAGGTACGGATCAGCCTCGAGCCGCGCGTCTCGATGAACGAGAGCGATGACGCGGGACGCTTCTGTTTGCTAGTGCCGCGCTCCTACAATCCCCGCATGCACGACGACCACTACCCTTCCCAGTCGCTGCGCCAGCGTCTGCACGAGATCATTTTCGAGACCGACACGCCGGCAGGACGTGGCTTCGACAACGCCCTATTGTTCTGTGTGGCCGCCAGCGTCGTCGTCGTGATGCTCGAGAGCGTAGCGGAAGTGCAAGCGCAGTACGGGTAGTTCTTGCTCGCGCTCGAGTGGATCTTCACCGGGATTTTCACCGTCGAGTACGCGCTGCGCCTTTATTGCGTCGACAAACCGCTGCATTATGCAACCAGTTTCTTCGGTCTGGTCGACTCGCTGGCCGTGCTGCGAGCTACCTCGGCCCGCGAGGTGAACGTTGGATGACGGCGTCGCCGTGTCATCGCTCGTTCATCGTCGGTGCGCGACAATGCCGACACTGTGCGTGATCAACATCGGCGCGAGGCAGGTGTACCGCCGCTGTCGAGGGATTTCAACCGCGCGCTCGCTGGAATCGTCCTCCTCCTGGCCTTGCTGGCAGCGATCTGTGCGCCACTGTCGCCGTTGTTCGATCCGGACGAAGGCTACTATCCGGCGACCGCGGCGGAAACGCTGCGGTCGGGTACCTATTGGGACCTCCGGCTCAACGGCGAGCCCCGATGGGAAAAGCCGTTCCTCTCCTACGGATTTATCGAGGCATCATTCCAACTATTCGGCGAAAGCGTCGCCGCGGCACGGCTCCCGAGTGCCGTGCAGGGCGTGGCGTTGGTCGCAATCGTCGGCTTGATCGTCGCCCGGTTGGCTGGCGCACGCGCCGGCGTTCTATGCTCGCTCGTCGTTGGGACGTCGCTTGGCGTCTCGGTGTTCTCGAGAATCGCGCATCCTGAGATTGCGGTCGTCCTTGGCATCATTGCCGCGGAACTGCTGATTTGTGTGTGGCTGTCGGCGTCGAACCGGATCGCGGAGAGATGCGCCGCCGTCGGCGTTGGCCTTGCCGTCGGGTTCGGCGTGCTCGCGAAGGGTCCGGTCGCGGCGGCTCTTCCCCTGCTGATGCTGGTCTGCATGATCGCACTCGTTCGGCCGAAGGACCGCCTGGGCGCGCTCGTCGAGGACGCCGGTCTGAGTGTCTGCGTCGCCGCCGTGCTCGCGCTTCCGTGGTATGTGGCGATGACGGCGCGTCACGGGACCGCTTTCCTGGAGGAGGCGGTGTGGCGCCAGAACGTCGGGCGCTACACCAGCACGGTCTACGGCCACCGGACAAGTGTGTTCGCGCTTTGCCTGCCGGCAGTGCTCGCTCTGCTTCCGTGGACGGGAATGCTGCCGCAGGCCCTTCGTCGCTTGCGTGCCCGCGACATCAGCCCGAGGGAACTGCTTCGAACGGGTATGTTCGCGAGCGCCGTCACGGCCTTCGTGTTCTACTCCCTTTCGAGGTCGAAGCTGCCGAGCTACGTCCTCGTGTGCGTTCCGCCGATCGGAATCATGATCGGCCTTTTACTGGATGAAGAATTCGACCGCCCAACAGCGCTGCGGCTGGCGTGGTTGCAGACCAGCGCGCTCCTCGGCGGCGCCGCCGCTGTCCTCGTGTCGTCTCCCTTGTGGATCGGACATGTCGTCACCCCTAAGTTACTGGGAGCCGTTCGGCCACAGCCATCGGTCCTGGAAGCCTTGATGACGGCAGTCACAGTACCGCTGGGATGTCTCATCGCCGTCGGTGCAGGCGTTCTGGCGATCACGAAGACGGCGAGATCGCGGATGCTGGCCGTCGTCGGAGTCGGAGCGTTGGCCCCGGTGGTCATCCTCGTGACCGCGCGGCCGCTACTGCAGGAGACGTATCCGCTTGAAGCACTCGGCAGACTGATCGAGTCGGACCAGGGTCCGGTCTGGCTGGTCGGGCGCAGAGCACCATCCCTGACGTTCTACGCTCGGCAGCCCGTGGACACAGCGCCGGACCTGCCGGCACTCGAAAACGAAATTCGGCGTCAGCACCAGGGTTGGCTGGTACTCACAAGGGAAGACTGGGCGCAGCTCGCAGCGTCGGACACCGTCAGGGGCACGAACAGCTCTGTTGTTGCCGAGCGTGGCCGCATGGTGCTCGTCCGATTCACGGTTCGCTCTCCTGGCTTGCATTTCGATCGGGAGAGCGTGTCCCCGCGAGGCTCTTGCTGTCGAGGACGAGCCCGGAGCCGTCCAGATGCTGGCCAAGGGACTTCGCGGGCACGCGTACGCTATCGGTATCGCACGCGATGGCCAGCAGGCGCTCTCTAAAGAGTCCTCCGCTCCTGCCCCGCTGCAGGCGTCTGCTCGATAGTGCGAGTGCGCACACGACTGCGACGGTCGTCGGTACGCGCATCGTAGCTCGACCGAAATATTGGGCCGCTGGATAAGCGCAGGATGATGAGTCAGGCCCCAGGTTTGATCACAATGAACCAGCCGGCGATGACGGGTCCTTGGGGGCCCCGGCCTCGTCCAGACGCGGGTGGCGGAGCATCGGCAGGACGCGCCGGCGCGGGACCTCGCTCCGGTTGAAACAGATATGCGGTATGCCGGGTCGAGTCGATGGTAATCGTCTTGGCGCCGGGGAACGTCGGGACGATCGCCACGACCGTGTACTTATCGGGCGAATCCTGGTGCACGACGGTGACGTGGCCCTCACCACCGTTCGGGATGTACATCAACTTCGTCGACGCATCCCAGCCCAGTGCGTCGACGCGCGTGCCATTCGCAATCGAGGCGACTACTTTGCCGGTTGCGGCGTCGACAACGACCGAGGTTTTCGAGCAGCCCGAGAAGATCCGGTTCGAAGCCTTGTCGTAGGCAATGCCGGTGGGCCCGTCGCATGGCGCGATCGGCCACGAGGCGATCGGCTTCCACGTCTTCACATCGATGACCTGAATCGTGTTGGTTCCCTCGTTGTTGACGAAGATGCGTCCCTGACCGTCCGCCGACGCGCCCTCGGGTGCGGTGTCCTCCAGCTCCACCGTCGCAACGATGTCACCCGTATTTGGATCGAGCGCCGTCAACGTCCCGATCGGCCGGCTGTGATTCGTCAGGATGACTTTGTCGTCCGGCTCGTCGTACATGATGCCGTCGAGCCCGGGCCCGACTTTGATCTGCCGCAGCACCGCGAGTGTCTTCAGATCGAACATCGTGACCGTCTGGTCGCCGCTGTTGGTCGTGAAGCCGTGGCCCGCTTTGGTCACCAGCGCTGCGCCATGCACGCCGGGTAGATTCGCCACATCGCCAACCACTGTGCCGGTCGCGCCATCCACCACCATCATGTGAGTGGAGCGCGATACGAACACCCGGCCGGTCGCGGGTTCCACGGCAACGTAGTCGGTGCCGCCTTCCCCCTTGATGTCGAACTTTTCGACCTTGAACGCCTGCGCGTGGGCCAGGCTGGAGGCCGCCAACCCGGTCGCCGACAGGAAAGCCAGTGCCTTGAGCAACTGTCTGGTCATGTCAAGGATAGTAGCGTCCGGTACATGTCTGGACGATGACAAACGCGATCGCGTCAGAACCGGATTCCGAAGCCAGGCGATCTATCCCCATCCGGTCCGATAATCGGTCAGCCGATCCGGCGTCCCGGTGGCTGACGACGAGCGCGAGGTCGGGAGGCTCGATGACGTCGCAGCGGACGGTGATCCGGCCCGAATAGAAACGGGCGCTGCCACTGTGCTGCATGCAGATAAGGGCCGCCCGATCGGGCGTCTTCCGGGTCTTCAAACTCGCCGAGTACCTCCGCGAATCGAGAGAACTGTGGGACGCGCTACGCAGAACTCGACGCAAGATCTTCGTCTTCCTGTTCGCCGGCGCGATGATCGTCGTGATCGTCGGTGCGGCAATGTACCTCGTCGAGGGCCCCGAGCACGGCTTCTCCAGCATTCCGATCAGCGTCTATTGGGCGGTCGTCACGCTGACGACGGTGGGCTACGGCGACATCTCCCCGCAGACGCCGCTCGGCCGCTTCCTCGCAACGTTCGTGATGCTGATGGGCGATGGGATCATCGCCGTGCCAACCGGCATCGTCACCGCCGAGATGTCGCGCCGGACAGACGGCCCCGTCACCACCCAGGCCGGCCGGGGCTGCGGTGCGGAAGGGCACGACCACGACGCGGTGTTCTGCCGCAAGTGCGGCGCGAGACTCTGATGTTTCGACGCGAGCGCTGCAGCCACCAGCCGTCACCTGGCGTCTGTATCGTGCCGCGGATGATGCGCTCAGACGCTCAACTCCTCCGATAGATCGAGCGCGTGGTCGACGCGGGCCCGCCCAGCACCCCGGCGCGGGTGACTTCCACGATCAGCATCGTCTTCGACTCCAACGACAGCCTACGCGTCAGTTCGGCTGTGAACGGCTTTCCCGCGGCACGATCGACCACGTCGAACGTCGTGGTGATCACCAGCGTTTGCCCGCTCCATTGCGCCCGCGACGATTCGACCTGCTCGCCTCGTCCCATCGTCACCGTGTTCTTTCCCGTCGAGCCATCCAGCGGGTAGATGAACGTTAGCGGAGGTTGCAAGTCGTACCGGCTGAAAAAGGCGTACTCAACGGTCAGGCGATTCGCGTCCTGCGCGATGGTGATCGTCGATCCCCATCCGCTTCCCATGTCGCCAGGGGCAGCTGCCGCGGCCGGCGTGCCGGGCACGGCAGGTGTGGTCGCGATCGCCGGCGAATCGAGTGTCCATCGTCCTGAAAAGTCCGCCGGCGGCTGTGCCGGGAGCGTGGCGGGAAGGACCGTGAGGCAGAGCGCAACGGCCGGCACTGCGATGAACTCGCGTCGTTTCACGGCAACCGTCCCTACATCTTCGGCGGCTGATAGGGATCGGGCGCGTTGGGCGGCACGTGCGGGTAGCGCCGGGTCGTGGCGTTGAACTCGTTCAGGATCCGATCAGTTACGCTTTGCACCCACGGGTTCGCGTCCTTGACGTCGGTCTCCTCCCTGGGATCGGAGAGCAGGTTGAAGAGCCGCATCAACGGCGCAACCGCCGGGCCGCCGGACTCCGGGGCGTAGACGTAGTGCAGCTTCCAGTCGTGCCACTTCACCGCGCGCAACTGCGCGTTGGCGTAAAGCAGCACCGACTCACGGTTCGAGGTTGTCTGCTTACCCGCGAAGAAGGGCAACTGGTCGACGCCGTCGATCGCACGGTCGCGCGGCACGACAGCAGCGCCGACCGCGGCAGCGATCGTCGGGAACAAATCGATCTCGTGCACCAGTTCGTTGGTGACACGGCCCGCCGGAATAACCCCCGGCCAGCGAACCAGGCAGGGTGTCCGGATGCCCCCCTCCATGACGCTGTTGTAGAAACCCGACCAGGGCCCCGACGAGCCGCGCCACGGCCGGCGCCCTTCGGCGCCGTTGTCGGAGCACCAGAACACGATCGTCGTCCGGGAGATGCCGAGCCGATCGATAGCATCGAGCATGACGCCGACGTTGTGGTCCAGTTCGGCCATCGCGTCCGCGATATCACCCGCGCCGGTCTTCCCGACGAAGTCGGGATGCGTCAGCGTCGGGAAGTGAATCTGCGTCATCGCGTAATAGACGAAGAAGGGCTTGCGGGCGCGAACGCTGCGCTCCATGAACGCGACAGCCCTCTCGGCCGACTCGCGATCGATCGTGCGGCGCGTTTGCAGATCGAACGGTTTGACGTTGCGCGGCGGCGATCCCGTCTTGCCTTCCCAGATGAACGACGTGTTCGGCGCGGTCTCGCCCTGTGCAATGGTCGTCTGCGCCTCGTTGCTGGTGCGCGGGATGCCGTAGTACTCGTCGAAGCCCTGCTGCGATGGGTTCCGATTCTCTGGACGGTTACCGCCGAGATGCCACTTGCCGAACAGGCCCGTGATGTAGCCGATCGACTGCAACGCCTCGGCGATCGTCACTTCCCATAACGTCATGCCGGCCCCCTGTGTCGCGCCCGTACGGATCGCGTACCGTCCGGTCATCAGCGCCGCGCGCGAAACCGTGCAGGAGAACTCGACGTTGAAGTTGTTCAGTCTGAGTCCCTCGGCCGCCATGCGATCGAGGCGCGGCGTGATAGCGCCGCGCACGCCGCCATAGACGTTCACTTCGCCCCATCCCAGGTTGTCGGGAAACATGATGACGACGTTCGGTCGAGGGACCGCCGTGGCTTGCTCGCCCGCCAGGCCGATACCCCCGAGCCGCAAGACGACGCACGCGCCGGCGACGACCGCGAACGATCTGGTCATGGGTCGGCATCATACATCCGGTCCGCTTAAAGGCACGACGCGGAGACACTGTCTCTTGCCAGCGCGAACTTGGATGAGTCCGCGTCATGCGTGCGCGCCGGACCGGGGGTGATGTCGCGATCGAAATCGACGGCGAAACCCCTGTCGAACTCGATGCGGAAAGTCAGCCGAACGGCCGCTGCGTTACGATAGGTCGATCGGAATAACTCGCGAGATGGTCGGCGCGCGGCGACTGCTACAGCGACCTCGCTCGACTGACCGCGCGCCTCGCACTGGAGTGTTCCCGATGGTCTCTCACCAGTCGCGTCCGCACCGCACGGTTCTCTTACGAGGCCTCGCGCTTGTCGTCGCAGCGACGTTGCCGTCGTGCAGCCGCAGCTCTGACACTCCGCCGGCCAGCAATCCGCCGGCTGCCAACTCCGCGGCACCGGTGCCCGCACCGCCGGCTCCGCCACCCACGCCCCCGCGCGAGCTCACCTGGAGTGGGAAGGTCGACATGACGCTCTGGTCGGCGGCCCGCGTGAAGGCCTACAAGGCCGCGCTGCTGCGCGAAACGCCGCGCACGCTCGCCATCCTGCGCATCCCGCGGCTCAAGCTCGAGGTGCCCGTCTACGACGGCACCTCCGACGCCGTGCTCGATCTCGCGGCAGGTCGGATCGAGGATACGGCGCTACCCGGGTCGCCCGGCAACGTCGGCATCGCAGCCCACCGAGACGGCTTTTTCCGGGTGCTCAAGGACATCAAGGAAGGTGATGTGCTGGTGCTGGACACGCCGGTCGCCGCCGAGCAATATCGGGTCGAGTGGATTCGAATCACGATTCCCGAAGACGTCAGTGTGATTGACCCGACGCCCGGTCCGGCGGTGACGCTCGTCGGCTGCTACCCGTTCTACCACGTGGGGCCGGCTCCGCAGCGCTTCATCGTGCGCGCGGTGCCCGCAGCGGGATCGGCCGCAGGCCGCTGATCTTCGGCCCGGTGAGACTCAGTCTCCTCGGGAGAGTCGAACGCGGAACGGTCTGTAGCTCGCCTGGCGTCTCCCTCATCAGGCGATCCTTGACTTTCGGCTGCTAGTCCAAACTTAGTGGCGTGTCTCGGCTGAATCAGTAATGCGCGGGCACCCGCCCGGGGGCGGTACCGATTCAGCCGGTACATGGCATTAGTGGCGTTCCGCCGCTTTTGCTCCGGCCGCCGCGTTCATCGTCGGAACCGCGATATAGGACGCCTGCGCGCCCGAGCGGAAGATCCGCTGATTCGCGCGTTGGAAGTCTGATGCCTTCGCGAGGAGGATGTTCGCTACGAACGTCTGCGGATTGCGATCGATCACGGGGAACCAGGAGCTCTGGACCTGCACCATGATGCGATGGCCCGCTTTGAAGACGTGATCGTTGGCGGGAAACTCGATCTGATAATGCTCCACCGCGTCGGGCGTGAGCGGCTCCGGCTTCTCGAAGCTGCGGCGATACCGCGCGCGAAAAACGTCTCCGGCAATCATCAGTTGATAGCCGCCCATCTCCGGATCCGCGGCGTATTTCTCCGGGTAGACGTCAATCAGCTTGACGATCCAGTCGCTGTCGGTCCCGCTGGACGATGCAAAGAGGTTGGCCACAATCTTTCCTGAGATCGTGATGTCAGTCGCAAGCGGTTCGCTGGCCCAGTCGAGCACGTCGGGCCGCCGGTGAACGAAGCGTTGATCTTCGACGAGCCACGTGGTCCATCCCGTATTCAACCTGATTGGCCGTGGCCGATAGGGGACCGGGTTCGCCGGATCCGCCACGTAGCTGTCGAACGCGGGGTCGGAGCTCGCGGGCGGCGGATCGAAGGAGAGACGGCGGTCTGCCTGCAGATACAGCTTGCGATCGGCGACCTCGCGGCGCGGCGGCCATGTGCCGTGCTGGACCCATTCGTTCGTGCCCGTCCTGAAGGTCAGGGCTTCGGTCACCGGCGCCCGGCCGGTGCCCTTGAGGTAATGCACCAGGAAGGGTGTCAGTACGTTCTGACGGTAGTGCGAGGACGTCGCGCTGCCGAAATCCACGCGGCCAAGCTTTTGACCATCACCACGAGACCAGCCGCCGTGATTCCACGGCCCCACGACCAGAAAGTTCTGGTGTGACGTGTCGTGTTTTTCCAGCAGCTCGTAGATCTTCAGCGGACCGTAGAAATCCTCCTGGTCCCACCAGCCGGCCACGTTCAGCGTCGGGACCGTGACGCGTGTCAGCCACGGCGCAAACGCCTGTCGTTTCCAGAACGCGTCGTAGTCCGGATGATTGACGAAATCGTTCCAGGTCGGAAGCTTGGCGTGGAAGTACTTGGCGTCGACGTTCGCCAGGGGTCCGAGATTCAGATACCAGTCGTAGGTGTCGTATGTGTCGATGAGTGCTGCAGGATCGGTGAACTCCTTGGACGACTCCATGCGGTAGACGTATTCGAGACCATAACTCAGTCGGAAGCTGCCGTTATGGTGGAAGTCGTCGCCGAGCCACATGTCTGCCGGAGACGCCTGGGAGACGACGGCCTTGAGAGCAGGGTGCGGATCGAGCATGGCCATAACCGCGAGCCAGGCGCCGTAGCTCGTGCCCGCGATGCCGACGCGTCCATTGTGACCGGGAACATTAGCGAGAAGCCATTCGATGGTGTCGTAGGTATCGGTGCCCTCGTCGATACTCTTCGCGTCCTTGCGCTCCCGCGGCTGCCGGAGCATGACGAAGCTCCCCTCCGACCGGAATCGTCCCCTGATGTCCTGCACCGCGATGATGAAGCCCTCGGTGGTGAGCTCGGGAAGCGACGCCGCGATGCGTGCGGCGTTCAAGTCGCCGGTGCCATAGGGCGTTCGCAGCAGAAGAATCGGCAACGGACCGCTCGCGGCCTTTGGCGCGTAGACCTGCGTGTAGAGACGCTGGCCGTCGCGCATGGCGATCATCGTGTCGCTGGCCGACAGTGCTGGCTGGGCTGTCGGTTGTTCGCCCAGGACGTACACGACGGCCAGGCTGACGACCAACAGGGGAGCGGCGAGCAACGGACGGACGCGTGAGGTCATGTGTGCCTCGGGCGTCATCGCCGTGGCGGCGACACGCGTTTGATGGGTGCGGGACGCGGCACCCGGTGACTGGGGTGCTGCTCGAGGAGCTTCACCGCTTCCTGCACAGCGCGTTCGAGCTGGGGATCGCGTCCGGCCATCGCGTCGGCCGGCGTGATTTCGACAACGATGTCGGGTGGTACGCCTTCGTTCTCCACCGCCCATCGGCCGTTGATGTCGTAGAAGGCCAGCGAAGGTGCGGTCACACCGCCGCCATCGATGGTCGCCGGGACCTGGAGGGTGCCGACCAGGGCGCCCCAGGTGCGGGTTCCGACGACGGGCCCGATCTTCTGCTGCTTGAAGTAGTAGGGCAGCGCATCGCCTCCCGAGCCCGCCGACTCGTTGACGATCATCACTTTGGGGCCGTAGATACCGACGGTGGGCGAGGGTGATGGCAGACCGTCGCGGCGCGCAAAATACCCCATCAACGGCCTGGTCAGTTCGTTCACGATGTAGTCGGCGACCATCCCCCCCTGGTTGTAGCGTTCGTCGATGATCGCGCCTTCCTTGTTCTGCTGGGCGTAGTAGTACCGGTTGAACGCGGTATATCCAGGGCCCCCGGTGTTCGGCAGCCACACGTAGGCGAGGCGCCCGCCCGACAACTTGTCCACGAGCCGGCGATTGCCCTCGATCCACGCGCGGGTGCGCAGGGCATCGTCGCTCGCAATCGGCACGACGGTGAGGACGCGCGACCCTTCCAGCGATGGGCTGCTGTTCACGCGTATCAGCGTCTGCTTTCCAACCGTTCCCTGGAACAGCTGGTAGGCGTTGGCCGGCGGTGTCAACGGACGGCCGTTGACCTCGAGCAGATAGTCTCCCTCCGCCACCTGGACACCGGGACCACTGAGCGGCGCCTGCAGCTCGGGATTCCAGTTTTCGCCGCCATAGATCTTCTTGATTCGATAGCGCCCGTTCTCGATGGCATAGTCGGCACCGAGCATGCCCACGGGGACCGGCTCATCGCCCGGCAGGTCGCCTCCGCCAAGAAGATACGAGTGGCCGACAGCGAGCTCGCCGGCGAGCGAGGCAATCAGATACGACAGATCGGCGCGGTGGGCGACGAACGGCAGCAGCGCACTATATTTTTCGTAGAGCGCCGGCCAATCCGCCCCGTGCATCGACGCGTCGTAAAAGAACTCACGCTGGATGCGCCATGTCTCGCGAAAGATCTGGGCCCACTCGACGCGCGGATCGATCAACGCCTCGAGCGTGCCGGCGTCGATGGCGCCCTCGCCTACCTTCGCTGGACGCTCCGTGGGAACGATGCCCCACCGGTTACCGTCGGCACGATAGAGCAGCCGCTTGGTATCGCCTGAGAGCGTGAACGAGCGAACACCCTCGATGAACGGGGTCGCCTTCCGTTCCCGCAGTTGGTAACGGTGGACGATCAGCGCGGGGTTTCCGGCGGCGCGCGGCGTTTCCGCGAAGAACAGCGTGCCAGCGCTGCCCGGTATCAGCGCGCTGTAATCGGCGGCGGGCACCGCGGTTGCCAGGATCCGCTGACCGATGCCCTCGAGATCAATGCGAACCGTGGCCGGACCTTGCGCTTTCGGATCGGCGGGTGGCTTGGCAGCTGGCTGGGAGGACGCCGGGGCCGCCGGCGGCGCGACGGTCTCGTCCCCCGTCTCGGGCAGGAACGGCGACGGCTCGCTTGCGCTCAGCACGGCGAGATAGATCGCACGCGTGACCGGGCGATCCACCGAGCTCATCTCGAGCCAACCAGTGCGCAGCGCATAGTTCGTGCTCGCGAGGAAATAGAGATACTTGCCGCCCGCGTCGAACGCCGGGGCGATAGCGTCCGAGAGCCCGTCGGTGACCTGATGCGGCTTGCGGTCCGCGATCGAATACAGAAAGACCGCTCGCATGTGGCTGTCGAGACTCTTCGAGTAGGCGACCCACTGCGAATTCGGCGACCACGCCGCGTCGAACCGTCGTCCTGGATCGTCGTACGTATCGGTGTCTATCTTCGCCGCCGTTCCCGCGGCGATGTCGATGCTCCACAGGTTGAGATGATTGTCCTCGAGCAGCAGCAGCTTGCCATCGGGGGACCACGCCGGCGCCGAGTAGAACGCCTTCGAGGGCAGCGGTATCGCCCGCGGCTTGGTGGCGCCGGTCTGTTCACCGATCATCAACTGATACTCGCCGCTCGCGTCGGACAGCCACGCGATCTGGGCGCCGTCGGGCGACCACACCGGGCTGCGATCGTGCACGCCGGCACTCGCCGTGAGATTGCGCGCCTGTCCCTTCTCGGCCGGGAGCGTGTGGATATCGCCTCGCGCCTCGAAGGCCGCTCGCACGCCCGTCGGCGACAGCACGGCGCTGCGGATCATGCTGGCGACCTTCTTGAGCTGAGGACGCGCCCAGGGGAAATCTGCCTGCACCTCGATCGCCAGCCGCTGCGCCTTGCGCGTCGCGGTGTCGACGAGATGCAGATACCCGGCCTGTTCGTAGACGATCGCGTCTGGCCCCGCCGACGCGCTCATGATGTCGAAATCATCGTGGCGCGTCAGCTGCGCAATCTGCTTGGTGCGCGCGTCGTAGCTGAAGAGGTTCGTGGTCCCGCCGCGGTCGGAGAGAAAGTACACGGTATCGCCGACCCACATCGGCGCGGTGTCGTTGCTGTCGGTCCACGGCAACTTTTCCACCGAGTAGTCTTTGAGGTCGATCAGGCGAATGGGATGCGTACGCCCTCCGCGGTAGTGCCGCCACTGGCTGCTCTGCTCCTGCGCCCACTCGGCGGCCAGCGCAACCGCGACGTCCTCGTACGCCACGCGCCGGCCATCGGGCGAATAGGTGCCGGCGAACGCCCGAGGCATCGGCAGCCGTTCGGGAAGGCCGGCGCCCGCGATGGCTCGCGATCGAGTCGTATCGAGCGCGATCGTCCACAACTGGAAATATGGGCTGACACTGGGTAGCGGCACCGCCGTCCGGGTGGACGCGAATGTCACGCGACGGCCGTCCGGACTCCAGCCACGGGCCGCGTCGATTCCCGGGTGATACGTCAGCCGCACCGGCTCGCCGCCCGCCGACGGCATCACGTAGACGTCGGTGTTTCCGCCGACCGTCGCGGTGAAGGCGATCAGTGAACCATCCGGCGACAGGCGAGGGTCGGTTTCGACGAACGGCGTCGCCGTCAGGCGCCGGGCCTGGCCGCCGCTCCGGCCAACGGCCCACAAGTCGCTGGCATACGCGAAGACGACGAGATCGCGGCTGACCGTCGGGCGGCGCAGGAGCCGCGTCTCCTCAGCGGCCGCGACGGCTGGCAGGAGTACACAAAGCAGGGCGGAGAGCAGGCGCAACTGTGACACGTTTCCACCTCGATGGTTTATGCGACCGGTGCCTGGCAACCGAGACGGATGTCGTCACGGCGAACTGTCAGGGCATCGACGAAGGCTTCGTTGACCTGGAACCCGATGCCGTGACCCGTCGGCGCCGTGATCGTCCCCGCCCGACTCACCAACACCGGCGGCTCGATGATGTCCTCTTCCCAATACCGTTCCGATGCGGAGACGTCACCGGGCAGCGTGAAGCCGGGGAGTGTGGACAGGGCAATGTTGTGCGCGCGCCCGATGCCGGCTTCCAGCATTCCGCCGCACCACACCGGCATGCCGTGCGCCTGCGCGAACGCCTGGATGTCGTTCGCCTCCCCGTAACCGCCGACGCGGCCGAGTTTGATATTGACGATTCGACACGCGCCCAGCTCGTGGGCGTGCTGAACGGTGGCGAGGCTGACGATGGATTCATCGAGACAGATCGCGGTGTCGAGGCCACGCTGCAACTTGGCATGGTCGACGAGGTCGCCGGGCGCGAGCGGCTGCTCGATCATCAGGAGGCTGAACTCGTCGAGTCGTGTGAAGAGGGGAGTGTCGGACACGAGCGAGTATGCAGAGTTCGCATCGACCGAGAGTGTGACGTCCGGAAACTGCTGACGGACCGCTTCGACCAGCTGCAGGTCTTTGCCAGGCTTGATTTTGATCTTGATCCTCTGATAGCCGCACGCGATCTCCCGGCTGACTTTCTCGAGGAGCGCCGCCGTCGATTCCTGCAGGCCGATGGACACGCCACAGGTGATTTCTGCGTTCGTGCCGCCGATATACCGCCACAAGGGCTGTTCGGCCAGCCTTGCTTCGAGGTCCCAGATGGCCGCTTCGATCCCGGCCTTCGCCATCCGGTTCTCGCGAATCGGGGCCAGCGCGTGGCGTACCTGCGCAGCGGACTGGATCTGCGCCGCCTCCAGCAGCGGCACGATGTACCTCGTCGTCATCAGCCACGCCGTATCGATCGTCTCGTGGTTGTAGAACGGGGTCTCCATGGCCACGCACTCGCCATACCCGGCCATTCCGCTTCTGTCGAATACCGTGACGATCAGGATGCGGCGCCGGGAGACGCGCCCGAAGCTCGTCTCGAACGGCGCCTTGAGCGGCAACGAAATTTCCCTGAGCTCCACGCGGTCGAGCTGCACTACTTCACCCTTTGCGCCGGCAACTCGCCGCCGCCCATACTCAGGGTCAATCCCGTCACGTCCCCCGCGGCATCCTTGAGGAAGGTGATCTGCGCGCTGACGTCTCTCGAGAAAAACGTCGCTTCTGACTCCGCGGCAAGCGCGAGCTTCAACCGGCCAGCGATCTCTGCGAGCAGCGTTTCGTGGTTGCGCGAGACGACGATGTCGATTGGCGGCGACGCGATCCTGTATTGGCCGACGTACTGATCGAGAATCTTCGCGTCGACCGTGATCGACTTGCGTGCCTTGGGAATCTTGTACGGCGCGCCGAACACGACGGCCGCCAGGTCGTTGGCGATAGGTCCGGCCGCCGCGCCTTCGACGTTGCTCAACACGATGACGGTCACGCGATCGGCGGGAAAACGGGCGATCTCAGTCGCGAAGCCGTAGATACCGCCGCCGTGCGCGATCACCTGACGGTCGAATCGTCTGCCGATGCTCCACCCGTACCCGTATCCGTCCTTGTCCGGCGTGAAGGTTTCATCGAGCGACTTCTGCGAGACGAGTGTGGTGGTGTACAGCGCGCGATCCCAGCGGAGCAGATCTTCGGTGGTGGAATACAGCGCGCCCGCGGCGAAAGGAATGGTCATGTCCATATAGGCCGCGTTGACGGTTTCGCCCGCCTGGCGCGTGTAGCCAGCCGCACGATTCCTGATGATGGAGGACGTGTTGTCGTAGCCGGTATGGCTCATGGCGAGCGGTGTAAAGATGTTCGCCTGAAGGAAGTCGGCGTACGTTCTGCCGGACGCGCGCTCGATGATCATTCCGAGCACGTAGTAGCCCGAGTTGCTGTAGGCGAACTTCTCGCCGGGGACGAATTCCAGCGGCTTGTCCCGGAGCATGCCGATCATATCGGCGGATGACGTGGGCAGGACGGCCGTTCTGGCGAAGTCAGGAAAGTTCGTGTAGTTGGCAATGCCGGACGTGTGGGTCAGCAGGTGCCTGATGGTGAGCGGCTGCCACGTTGCCGGACAGTCGGTCAGATACTGACAGACGGGATCGCTCACGCGCAGCTTCCCGCGCTCCTGCAGGATCATGACGCCCATCGCCGTGAACTGCTTGGTCACCGAACCGAGACGAAACACGGTCTGCGGCGTGTTCGGGACCGCGAGCTCGATGTTCGCCATGCCGTAGCCCTTGCTGACGACAGGTTCGCCGTTTCGGGCCACCAGAATCGAGCCGCTGAAGCCGTTGACGGCCATGGCGGCGTTCATGTACTCGTCAACCTTCGCCCGGATCTCGTTCGCCGACGCCCCGGCGCTTTGCGCCGAGGTGTATGAGACGACCAGACTGCACATCCAGGCCAGCACCGCCAGGCGAGTGACGGCATGGGATCTCTTGTCCATCCGCACGCGCATTCGAGCTCTCCGTCAGAACGCGATTCTGAATCCGATCTGTCCCTCTCGTCCGGGCAGGACCTGTATCGTCTCGCCGAACGGCTCGATTGGCACATCCGTCCGTCGGCCGACGGCGGCCGGGTTCTGACGATTCAGCAGGTTGAAGAATTCGAGGAGCACGTCCACCTTGAAGCGGTTCGAGACAGTAAACCGCTTCGTGAAACGCATGTCGACGTTGAACAGGGAAGGGGCGGTGAACGCGTTGCGTCCCGCGTCCACATCGATCCCGTTCGACGACGCGTCACCGTCCGGGTCGACCAGCACGCCCGCCGGAGGAGTACGGCTGAATTGGAACCCGCTTTGCGCCCGCACGATGCCGCTGACCATGATCTCGAACGGCAGCTCGACGAGACCGTTGACCTGGAACACATGATCGAGTGCCAGATCGGAGGGGCCCTTGTCGCGATCGGGACCGTTCAGAAACGTGCCCGCCTGCTGGACGAGGGTGCCATTGGCGCGTGTGAACGGACCGTTGACATTCGATCTCCCGGTCGACGTCTCGGTGACAGCCGGCACCGTGCCGATGAAGCTGTCCGAGGCCAGCGACTCGATGCCGAGTGAATTATCCGTCGCATCGGCATATGTGTAACTCGCGCCGAGCGCAAAGCGGCGGCTGAAGCGCTTGCGGAAATCGACGACCAGCGCGTCGTAGGTGCCTTCGAAGAACGGCCCGAACGTCCGGATCGGTCCCTGCGTGAATGGCGGCAGGAAGCGGCGGCCGAGCACGCGCGATTCGAAGGCGATGTTCGACTCTATGAGACCGAGAAGATTGCGCATGTCGCGGTGGAAGTAGTCGACCGCGATCGACATGTCCTGCGTCAGTTCCCGCTGCACCCCGGCTGTATAGCCGACCGTATGCGGCGTTTCGAAGCTGTCGGCGACGGCGGTGGGACGAAGCTGCGGCGGAATGATCACATTGGTCAACAGGCCCGTCGGGCCGAAGACGAAATATCCGGACGGCTGCCCGATGGCGGCGCTCGCCTGCTCCGCATACTGCTGCGGCGTCAACCCGCTCAAGCTCTGGACGTTATCGGCGGTAATCACTGTGTTGGCCGGAATCGGCGAGCGGCCTGGCGCAACCACGTTGTTGAGCCGATCCACTCCGATCAGCGGTAATGACGGTGCGAGCGGACACGCCACGCCCGCGGCCTGCGCGTCGGTCAGGTTGCCGAGGAGGGCGTTGGAAAAGCAGCCCCCCGGAAGACCGCTCAACAAGGCAATGCTCGACACGAAGGACGGCGATCCATAAAACCCGCGCGGGAACACCATGTACTGGACGACGCGCTGATCGGTGCCGCCGAACGCGGGGACGTTGCGCGCCAGACCCAGGCGGAACTGATCGTAGTAGAGGCCGAAACTTCCGCGCACGACGGTCTTCGGGGTCACCGACCACGAGGCACCCACACGCGGCGAGAAGTTATTCTTCGCTTCGAATTCCGAATCGTAGTCCCAGCGCAGGCCGAGATTGAGCGACAGGTTGTTGCCCACCTTCCAGTCGTCCTGCACGAAGAGCGCGGTGTAGTTGTTGCGCAGATGAATCTCGTCGTCCCGCGCCGTGAGTCCGCCGGCGTCGGCGAGCAGATACGGGCCTGCGGTCGCGGCGCCGTATTGTCCGAAGTCGTCGGTCGACGCGAACAGCTGATTCTGGAGAAGGCGCGGGTCGAGGCCGTCGACCACCGTCCGCAGGAAGTTCATGCCGACCTTCAGGTCGTGGCTGTCGAACAGCTTATTGATGCTGCCGTTGAACGCGGTGTATTGCTGATCGAGATTGGACGCGGTGCGAACGTTGCCGAAGGAGACCGTCGGGAGGTTGCCGAAGATCGTGCAGGTCGCGATCGTGCACCTCGAGTCGTAAGGGGTGTAGAGGGTCGCGCCCGTCAGCGACGTCTGGGAAGGAAACGTCTCGCCGTCTTCGCTTCGGTACGTGCCGCGCAGCGTCAGGACGTAGGGGTTGGCGGGATTGCCCAGCAGTGCCGTGTCGCCGAACCCCACGAGCAGCCGGTTGGCGTTGCTGTCATTTCGCGCCGAGGGCAGGCTCGATGCCGACGACAAGGGCAGGAAGCTCTCGACGTCGCTGTCGGTGTAGTTCACCTGCTGGCTCAGCTGGTGCTGGCCGGCGCGTTGATCGAACTTGGCGAACACTCTCGTCTCGGCGAGCTGCGTCGGCACATCGAACGGCGCTTCCTGATCGCGGAGCAGCTGGTTGACGACCGGGCTGCCGGTATCCGGATACTTGAAATCGAGTTGGCGCCGCTCGTCGATGTACTCCGCCGAACCGAAGAAAAAGAAGCGGTCCTTGACGATCGGCCCGCCGCCGACGAGGCTGGAAT
>DATLLF010000007.1:0-21278 GCA_035537955.1 Vicinamibacterales bacterium
TGCGATAGCCGCCGCGGTCCGCGATGGCGCCGAGCAGATCGTCGAGGGCACATGCGCTGCCGGCACCTAGCGCCACAGAGACGCCACCAACGAGAGTTCCGATAATTGCGCCATTCTTCAGGGGATCGTTCGAGGACGCCAGGTGGGCGGCGGATTTGTCCGCCTGGCTGTTCGGGAGAACGCGGCGGCCGCGGCCCGCGCGAGGAGGCCATCGTGCTGAACAGGCTCAACGCTCGTTGACGCAGCAACGGTCATCGCGGTGCTCAGGGCGAGCGAAGCCACAAGTGAGATCATTGTGCGTCTCCAGGGTGCGCGGCGGACATCGCCGACGACTGCGACACCATACCTGCACAGCCCACGCAGTGTCGTGAGGCTTCGCTGAATCAGACTGAAGAAGTGTGAGGCCGGCTCGATGATCGTGGCTCACCAGACCTATTCCCGCAGCCGCGTCGCCGCGTGGGTGCTCTACGACGTCGCCAACTCCTCCTTCACTACGCTCATCGTCACGTTCATCTACAGCACGTACTTCGTAAAGTACATGAGCGGAACGAGCCAGGACCTCACTGGGACGTGGACGACCGGGGTTGGCATTACGGCCGCAACAGTCGCGATACTCTCACCGCTGCTCGGCGCCATCGCGGACCGCGGCGGCTATCGCAAGCGATTTCTCCTCGCTTTCAGCGCGACATGCGTTGCTGCCACCGCGGCGCTCGCGTTTCTGGAGCCGGGAGAGTTTCGAACGGCAATCGTCGTGTTCGTGATCGCGAATGTGGCATTCGAGATGGGATCGGCGTTCTACGACAGTTTTCTGCCCGATCTCGTTCCCCAGGAGAAGATCGGCCGCGTTTCCGGTCTCGGCTGGGGCCTCGGCTACGTCGGTGGAATCGGCGCCCTTCTGCTCGCGCTCTACGGATTCGTCAAGACCGATTCTCCACTGTATCCATGGTTCGCCGGCGCATTCGGGCTGACGACGCAAGGCGGCGCCAATGCGCGTGCGACTGCGCTTCTCGTCGCCGTCTGGTTCGCGGTGTTCACGCTTCCCTTCATCTTCCTGGTACCCGAACCGCGCGTGACCGGGCAACCGGCGCAGGGAACTGCGGTCGCCGCCGGTTTCCGGCAACTCGCGGCCTCGTTCCGGGAGATCCGCAAGTACCGCCAGATCGTGCGGCTGATTCTGGCACGGCTCATCTACAACGACGGCCTCGTCGTGATCTTCGCGCTGGGAGCGATCTTCGCGCAGCAGGTCTACGGCTTTACCACCGATGAAACGATCGTGTTCGGGATCGTTCTCAACGTCGCGGCAGGTATCGGCGCGGTCGCATTCGGGTTCGTCGACGACCGTATCGGTGGACGGAACACGATCCTCGCGTCGCTGGTCGGCCTGGCTGCGGCCGCAGCGCTGTCGGTCTTCGGACAGGGACGCGAGACCTTCTGGGTCGCATCGATCGTCGTCGGCATTCTGGTCGGCCCGAATCAGTCAGCAAGCCGCTCCCTGATCGGTCGTTTCGTTCCTGATGACAAGGAGGCGGAGTTCTTCGGATTCTTCGCATTCTCGGGAAAGGCGACGGCGTTCCTGGGTCCCACGCTGTACGGCGTGCTCGTCGATCTCACCGGCACACATCGCGCGGCCATGTCGGTCACGTTCGCGTTTTTTCTGATCGGAGGCCTGCTGCTGCTGGGAGTCGACGAGCGCGAGGGAATTGCGGCATCAGGGCGACGGTAGAGGTCGGCTTGCGGCTTTCGGCTTGCGGCTTCCGGCTTCCGCAAATCGTCAACCAATCTCTCCCAGGTGCGTCTAACAGGACACTTACGATGCGCATGCTGATCGCCGAAATTCGAGAGTCCGCGCGCAGCCTCATCAAGGCTCCGAGATTCCTGGTCGTTGCGTCGCTGACGCTGGCGCTGGGCATTGGTGTCGTCACCGGCATCTTCAGCGTCGTCAACGGCGTGCTGTTCACGCCGCTGTCCTACCCGGATCCTGACCGTCTCGTGAACATTTCAAGCTCAGCGCCGGGTGTCGGCTACGACCGCTTTCCGCTCTCGCCAGATCTGTTCATGTTCTACGAGCGGAACAACAGCGTCTTCGACGACATGGCGCTCTATCAGAAAGCCCGCGCCAACCTGACGGAATCCGGTCAGCCTGAGGTTGTGGACGCAGCCCTGACGACGCACACTTACTTTTCCACGCTCGGCGTTCGATTCTCTCAGGGCCGCGGATACGCGGCCGAAGAAGACAAGCCCGACGCTCCACAGGTGGCCGTCATCAGCCATCGCCTGTGGACTCGGCGCTACGGCAGCGATCCGTCGCTCGTAGGGCGACCGATTCGCGTCGATGGTCAGCCCGCCCAGGTAGTCGGGATCGCACCCGCGTGGATGGACGCAAGCGACACGCCGGACGTCTGGCGACCCGCGCGCTTCGATCCGAAGAATCCACCGACGGGCAACTTCGGCTGGTCCGGCATCGGGCGACTCAAGGCCGGCGTGCGGCCGGACCAGGCCGCATCGCAACTCGAGCCGCTCGTCCAGCGCGCCATGCGTGAGTACATCCAGAGCGACAACTATCGCGCCTTTCTCAGGGACGGCCGTTACCGCCCGCTGGTCACGTCGATGAAGGACGACGAGGTGGACGGCGTACGCGAACCGCTGCTGATTCTGCTCGGCACGGTGGCCATGGTGCTTCTCGTGGCGTGCGGCAACGTCGCCAACCTGTGCTTGATCCGAGCGGAGGCGCGACAGCGTGAGATCGCCGTCCGTGCGGCGATCGGTGCGAGCCGCGCCAGCCTCGTTCGAAAGCTGCTTGTCGAGGCGCTTCTCCTGTCCGTTCTGGGCACCACGCTTGGAGTGCTGGTCGCGGCCGCGACGGTGCCGCTTCTGCTGCAACTCGCACCGGGTACGATTCCGCGGCTCGAAGAGGTCCGTGTCGACGCGGCCGTTCTTGCGTTCGCCGCGGGAGCCGCGGTCGTATCGGCGCTCATCTTCGGCCTGGTGCCCGCGTTTCGTTATACGCGTCCGCAGATTCTCACCATGCTGCGCCACGGCGGACGGAGCGCCACCGAGGGACCCTCGCGCCAACGCGGACGCCAGGCGCTCGTCATCGTTCAAACCGCCATGGCGCTGGTGCTGCTCGTCGGCTCCGGCCTGCTCGCGCGCAGCTTCACGCGCTTGATGGCCTCAGATCACGGCTTCGTGTCCGAGCACGTGCTCACATTCCGCGTTGCGCTCACGCCGGCTGCGTACCCGAAGCCCCAAGACGTGACCACCTTCGCGCAACAACTCGTCGACCGGCTCGGCAACTTGCCGGGGGTGGAGAAAGCCGGAGCGACAACCGAGCTGCCGGTTGCGGCAAATTCGTCGGGCACAGCATTCGAGTTCGAGGGCCAGCCGATCGAACCCGGGCACCTGCCTCCCCTCGTCCACTACTCGAGCGTCGTGCCGGGCTTCTTCGAGGCGCTGCGCATCGAGCTGCTGCGCGGGTCGAACCTCGGCGCGAGCGATCTCCGGACGGATGCGAGAAACGTTCTCGTCAACAAATCGCTGGCGGAAAAGTACTGGCCTGGACAGGACGCCATCGGCAAACGGCTGCGTCGATTCCGGTCGCAGGACGGATGGCAGGTGGTCAAGGGTATCGTCGCGGATGTGCGACAGGACGGCTTGCGCCGTCCGCCGCGCCCGCTCGTCTACTTCCCGGCCAAGGTGCAAGACGGAGACGTCCCCCGCACGTTCACGTTCGTTCTTCGCGGCTCTGGCGCCGAGTCGCAGGCGGATGGAGCCCGTCGTGCGGTGTGGGCACTGAACCCCGATCTTCCCGTCGCATCGATGCGGACGATGAACGACGTCATCGAAACGTCGGTGACGGAGTTCACCTTCACGATGCTGACGCTCGGCATCGCGGCCGCGATCACGCTCGTGCTCGGAGCGATCGGTCTCTACGGCGTCCAGTCGTATGCGGTGAGCCTGCGGACGCGCGAGATCGGAGTGAGGATGGCGCTTGGCGCGCAGCCCTCGCGCGTCCAGCGGTCCATCCTCGCAAACGCCGGGCTCATCACGGGCATTGGCCTGGTGATCGGGGCCGCGGGCGCGGCAGGGCTGACGCGACTGTTGGAGGGGCTGTTGTACGAGACGCGTGCGCTCGATCCGGCGACATTCGTGGCGATGGCAGGATTGCTGCTGGCCGTCGCCTTGTTGGCGTCCTACCTGCCCGCTCGCCGCGCCGCATCCGTCAGCCCCATCGAGGCCATGCGCGGCGAGTGACAGGGGGCCTCTCCCGACCTCAGTTGCAGACGACCCGCTGCAGGAGGGGCAGGTCGGAGAGGATCATTCCGGCGCCGACGACAACAGACGTGAGTGGGTTCTCGGCAACCAGCACCGGCAGACCCGTCTCTTTCGCCAGCCGACGATCCAGGTTGCGCAGCATCGCGCCGCCGCCGGTGAGCACGACTCCGCGGTCGTAGATATCGGCGCACAGCTCCGGCGGAATCCGCTCGAGCGCATCTCGCACCGCCTGCACGATCTGCCGCAGCGGATCCGTGAGAGCTTCGCGGATCTGTGTATCGCAGATCGTCACTGTCCGCGGCACCCCTTCGGACACGTGGCGCCCTTTCACTTCCATCTCCAGCTTCTCGTCCAGGGGCGCGGCGGATCCCAGCTCCCACTTGATCTGTTCGGCCGTGCGCTCGCCGATCAGCAGATTGCAGGACCGTTTCAAGTACGTCGCGATCGCTTCGTTCATCGCGTCGCCGGCTATGCGCAGCGAGCGGCCGTACACCGTGCCGGCCATGGAGATGACGGCGATGTCGGTCGTGCCGCCACCGATGTCGACGATCATGTTGCCGGAGGGCTCCGTGACGGGCAGCCCGGAGCCGATCGCCGCTGCCATCGGCTCGTCGACAAGGTGGACTTCACTCGCCTTGGCGCGGAAGCCGCTGTCTTTCACCGCACGGCGTTCGACCGGCGTGATCTCCGGCGGGACGCCGATCACGAGCCGGGGCCGAATCAGCGGCCGTCGTCCATAGGCCTTCCGCACGAAATGCGCGAGCATCTTCTCGGCGGCATCAAAATCGGCAATGACCCCGTCCTTCATGGGGCGGACCGCGGTGATGTTCGGAGGCGTTCGCCCCAACATCTCGTATGCGTCCTGGCCGACCGCTTCGACTTCACCCTTCACGGTATTGAAGGCAACGATGGACGGCTCGTTGACGACGATGCCGCGGCCGCGCGCGAAGACGCAGGTGTTGGCGGTTCCAAGATCGATGGCGATGTCTGAAGCGAAGCTGGAGAGGAGGGACATAGGTGACGCGAGCACAGGCAGGAATCGTTCCGCACGCTTCTGCGGCGCGCGAAGAAAAATTCGGAATGTTCTGAACCTAATGCGCGGCTGCTCGCGCGCAACACCGTTACAGCATTGAGCCACGCTGACAATTTCGTCAGCGCGCGGGTGCAGCAGTAGGCGAGCCCTCAAGGTCGCCGGCTCTCGCGCTGCTGGACCAGAATGCGGTCAGCCTACCGGAGTGATTGGATCCAGTTCTGTACCATGGTCACGGACGTGCGTGGCCGGGCGAAATCCTGGATCAATAGAAATCGTTTGCCATCGGGCAACACGTCCCACGAGGTCCATCCCCACTCGGACCGGAACGTGCCCTTGAACAACATGTGCGGCTCGGACGTGCGGAACGCAGGCGCCAGCGTCACGTCCGCCGCCATCACCGCATCGCCAACGCGGTAGAAAATCTCGCGTCCGTCGCCGCGCCAGCGCGGTTCGCTCCCCCCGCCGCTCGACACCAGGCGTTTGGGGCCGGGCCCCGGGAATGGGCGGACGTAGATCTCGTACTGACCTGATTCATCCGACGCGTACGCGAGCCACCGGCCGTCTGGCGAAAACCGTGGATCGATCTCGTTGAACCTGGTCGTCAGCACGGGACGTGCCTGCCGTTTGCCATCCATCTCGAGCACCCACACGTCGCTACCGGACCGCTCCGTGCGGGTGAACGCGAGCAGGTTGCCATTGGCGGTCCACGAAACGGGGTATTCGTTACGATCGGATTCGCGCAGGCGTTCGGGAGGGGCACCGCCGTCGGCTGACATTACATAGAGCTGCCTCAGCTCGCCGCCACTATGCCGGGCGAGCGCGATGCGGCTTCCATCAGGCGACCAGATCGCGCAACAGTTCTCCGCTTCGAAAGTGATCCGTGTGTAGGAAGGCCGATCCGGATCGGTCAACCAGAGACTGTCGTTGGCCGCGACGATCGTCGTCGAAATGCGCGTCCCGTCAGGCGACACCGAGACCGTCTCGAACGCACGGTGATCCCCGAGTGCGTGGGCGGCCCCCTGGCGGTCGACGATCATGAGGCCGCGCTCGTCCTGAGTATCGCGCCCCTGCAGGTAGACCATCGTCCCGTTGTCGGCGACGGAAAAGTGCGCCTGACCGTTCGGCTCGGACAACATGACGCCGCGCACGACCGCCGTCGCCGTCCCGGTGACCTCCATGCGCGACGTATCGAACGGCACACGCCAGATCGTCCCGTCACGCCAGTACACGAGGTGTCCGGTCGAGACGTAGCGTGCATCGCTGCCGGCGTCGACCAGGAGCCGGCGCTCGCCCGAGTCGAGCGACAGCAGCATGATCTTCGCCTCGGAATACGGCTTTCCGTCCAGTTCCATGGTGAACAGGACGTGCTTGCCGTCAGGCAACATGTGTGGCCAATGATGACCCGCTTCCCCTTTGCCGCGATCCACGCGGGTCAAGGTCGTCGGTTCGCTGCTGCCGGCAGCGATTCGCAGAAGCCCCTCCCCGTGCTGCGCGTTGTACACGATCGATCCGTCCGGAGCGAACGCACCGCCCTGGCTGCCCACGGCTTCTGCCACATCCAGAGCCGCACCGCCGCCGGCCGGCATCTTCTTGAGATGGCCGTTCTGCACGAAGGCGATCCACTGCCCATCAGATGAAAAGAAGGGCCCAACGGCGTTCTCTGTTCCGGCGATGAGCGAGGTTTCATCTTCATCCAGGCGCCGCCGATACAGGTTGTAGCGGTCCCCGGTGGTGTTTCCCACGAACACGATCTCGGTCCCCGAAGGGTTCAATGCAAATGCCCGGTTCGCGCTCAGGTGCAGCGGCGTGTCGAACGACAGCGCCGATTTGACGAGGCGGGCTTCAGCGGGCCGCACCGGCCGCCAGCCCAGAACGATCAGCGCCACCGCACCGATGGCTGCACCCGCCGTGATCCACAGCGCAGCCGCTCGCCACGCATGCGCAGAGACCTTGGGGGATTCGGCGGCCGCTGGCTCGACGCCAGCATCCTGCAGGTCCAGACGGACGTCGGCGCTCGAGCTCAGTCGCTTTCGCGGGTCCTTTTCGAGACAACGACGCAACATCCGTCGAACGGATGCGGGTACCTCGGCGGGCAGCACGGTGTAATCAACAGGCTCTTTCAGAATGGCCGCGAGCGTGAGCGATACGTCATCGCCGCGGAATGGCGGGCGCCCGGTCAGCATCTCGTAGACGACGCAGCCGAACGCCCAGATATCGGCGCGCTTGTCGACCGCACGTCCACGCGCTTGTTCGGGGGCCATATAGGCGGCCGTACCGAGGATGACGCCGATTTCCGTTCGGCCATCCGCGCGAGCGCGAACCGGCGAGGTGAACGTCGGAGAGTTGTCGCTGTCGGCGCGCGACCGAGCAGAGTCCGGATTGCTCTCCATGGGGTCGATCGCCTTGGCCAGGCCGAAGTCGAGGACCTTTACTGCGCCGTCGCTGCGGACCTTGATGTTGGCGGGTTTCAGATCGCGATGCACGATGCCGCGATCGTGCGCGGCCTCGAGCGCGTCAGCGATCTGCACCGCAATCGCCAGCGTGTCATCGAGCGGGATGGGCCCGCGCCCGAGCCGCTGGGCGAGATCTTCGCCGTCGACGAGTTCCATGACGAGAGCAGTCGTGTGGCCACCGGCTTCGTGCGGATCAATATCGATCACGCCGAAGACTTGCGCGATGTTCTGATGGTTGAGGGCGGCGAGCGACTGCGCCTCACGTTCGAAACGCCTCACACGGTCGGGGTCCGCCGCAAAAATGTGCGGCAGGATCTTGATCGCCACTTCACGCTGCAGCTTCGAGTCGCGCGCTCGGTAGACCTCTCCCATTCCGCCTGCGCCAAGCGACGCGACCACTTCGTAGGGGCCGAGCTTCGAACCTGGCTGCATCATCAATGCGTACTCACCCGCATTGCCGACCCGTCAGGACGGCGGAGTTGGAAGGAGCACTGCAATCCGCGAAGAACCCGGCCGAGTAGCCGACGAGAGTCATCGCGAAGGGAGTATAAGCTGCCCTCGTCGGTCTATCCTGTCGAGATGCGTGCACTGGTGCTCGAAGACGATGGCGTGCGGCTGGAGACGGAACGTGCCGACCCCGTCCCTGCCGCCGGGGAGGTGGTGGTCCGCGTGCTCCGGGCGGGCATCTGCGCCACGGATCTGCAACTGATCCGAGGCTATAAGGGTTTTCGCGGAGTGCTCGGACACGAATTCGTCGGAACCGCGCTCGGTGGGGCGTTCGCAGGGCGATC
Source organism: Vicinamibacterales bacterium (assembly GCA_035537955.1). Lineage (GTDB taxonomy): Bacteria > Acidobacteriota > Vicinamibacteria > Vicinamibacterales > 2-12-FULL-66-21 > JACDCA01. The sequence goes on from DATLLF010000007.1 coordinate 8,550, forward strand.
CGTTGTCGGAGAGATCAACTGCAGCTGCGGGACGTGCGATACGTGCCGCGCCGGTCGTCCGGGGCATTGCCCGCAACGGTCCGTGCTGGGCATCCTCGATCACGATGGCGCGTTCGCCGATCTCATCGCGGTCCCCGAGCACAACCTGTTCGTGGTGCCCGACACGATCGATCTCGACGCGGCGGTGTTCACCGAGCCGGTCGCAGCCGCCTTTCAGATCCTCGCGCAGCTGTCGATCACGCGTCATGACCGCATCATCGTCCTCGGCGAGGGCCGTCTCGGGAACCTGTGCGCACAGGTGCTGGGTGGCGTCAGCGACAATGTGATCGCGATCGGCAAGCATCCGGACAAACTGGCAGTGCTGGACGCACTGGGTATCGAGACCCGGCTGTTGCACGATCGTCGACGCGAGCGCACCGCTGACATCGTGGTGGACTGCACCGGATCGGAGAGCGGTCTGACGACGGCGCTGGAGCTGGTGAGGCCGCGTGGCACGATCGTGCTGAAGACGACGATGGCGGGCGCGCAGACGCTCGCGCTCGCCCCAGTCGTCGTCGACGAGGTGACCATCGTCGGCTCGCGCTGCGGTCCGTTCGATCGAGCGCTCGATGCGCTCTCGAACGGGCTGGTCGACGTGCACCCGCTCATTTCGGCACGCTTCTCGTTGTCGGACGGCCTCGCCGCGTTGAAACGGGCCGCCGACCCGGGTGTCCTGAAGGTAATGCTCTCGGTCGCCTAGCAGGGGTCAGATCTTGTTTTTTGCGCACGTGACCTGGAAAGAGGACATTTCGCGCAAGAAACAAGATCTGACCCCAGCGGGTGGAGCTGCCATTGGCGCTGGCTACCGAATGATGCGCCGGAGGTAACGACGGAGTTCGTCGGCGATCCCCTTCTTGATCATTGCCTCGACGTCGACCTCGAATGATGGAGCGTCCAGAGTGCCCGAGATCCTCAGCGGCACTTCGACTTCGCCACGCGCGTTGCGCAGCCCCTTCAGTTCGTGGATGCTCGCGATGGCGGCAGCCGAACGTCCCGACGAGACCGCCACTGTTCCACGCAGGGCCAGGGAGCGATCGGCGTGAATGCGGCCGGCCGCCTGCACGCGGAGATCGGTCGACTCGAGCACGAGGTCGTCGGTGGTCGCAATTCCGGACGCGATGGCGAGTGTGGCGGACAGGCGCGAGAACCTGGTGTCACTGCCCTGCTGCTCTCCCAGTTTCAGCGCGCGGCCGATGGCCGCGAGCAGCGCGAAGTCGCGAATGATACCGTCACTGAGATCGACGCGCATGCGCCCGGTGACGGTTTGCGCCAGCGGTAGCCCGATCCGGCCGCGCAGCGTCGCCGAGACACTCGCCGTGCCGTCAACCCGCTGATCACCACCATTCAAGGCGCGCAGAAAGCTCCCGGCATCCAGTCCGCTTACGCGGCCGTCGATCGTCCACTGCGCTGCGGCCGCCGCAGTGTCGAAGGTGATCGTGCCCGTGTGCGCACCGCCGTACACGTCGAAGGTCGCCGGGTGGAACGTCACTCGCGATCGATCGATGGTGAAGGGCGCTGCGAAGCGTTGCAGGCGCAGCGGCGCCAAGTCGACCGCTGGCGCTTCGAGCCTGCCCTTCCCGGCCAAGCGCAGTGAGGCACGGTCCACGTGAACCGTGGCTGCCAGCGACGCCGGGGCGGCGAGCCGCAGCGAATCCGGCCGGTCGCTGCCGAGCAGCCGCAGGAGCGCCGGGAGACCGTCATCGGCGATTGCGGGCGCGGCAAACTGGAGGCGCGCCTCCTTCGCGTCGATCGTCGCGTCCCCCGAGATTGCGGATCCGCCGATGCGGCCTTTGATCCCCGAGAGGTGCATTCCTCGTGCATCGGACGTCACCTCCGCTTCGAGATCGTCAATGCTGGACCGTTCGCGCACTTCATCTTTCCCTGCCTGCTCGAACACCCGCACACGCGCGCCGGTCAGGCGGACGCGCTCGATGACGACACCACCCTGGGTATCGCGGGCAGGCGCCGGGAGGACGGCGGGCACCTGCCACGCGCCGCGCTCGTCGCGCAGCACGGCGAACGCAAAACCATCGAGGTCGATCTCGTCGATGATGATCGCCTCCGAGAACAGCGAGCTGAATCGGGGCAGCACGCGCACGCGCTCGATGGCGAGCGCCGGCGACTGCACGCGCGTGTCGCCAACGCGGACGTCGCGTCCGCGCAGGGCGAGGCGCGGGAAGACCGTCAGCCCCAGCCGGCCGATCGATATGGGAGTGCCCAGGGTTGCGCTGAGCCTCGCCTCGATCGCCGGGCGCAGTTGTCCCTGCACCAGCGATCGCCTGAGGAAAAACACGGCGGCCAGGGCAACGAGCGCCACCACGGCCGCCGCGACAACGGTTCGACGCATCTTATCGGTGGGGGTCAGATCTTGTTTTTTGCGCTGGTGACCTTCGACGAGGACGTTTCGCGCAAAAACCGAGATCTGACCGCCTCGGACCGGAGCTGCTGGTGTCGGGTGGTGAGATCTTGTTTTTGCGCCAGCGACCTCCGAAGAGGACGTTGGCGCAAAAAACAAGATCTGACCCCTGTCTACCGGCGGAACACGCGGATCGCGGTGACGCAGTCGTTGAACCCACCCTTTTCGCACCGCCCCATCACCAACTCGAGGTTGGGGATGTCGCCCGTCACCTCCAGCTGCTCTCCTTCGTAACCGTCGTCGCGAAACAGCGTCGCCTGCCAGCCAGGGGCGAGGCGAATGGAGGAGATGCAATCGTTCCAGGTCTCGTCCACGTCGTCACCCGACGATTTCTCGCATGGACCCTCCACGTCCTTGAGGTCCTTGATGTCCTCGGTGATCAAGGCGGACGCGCCAGCGTAGTCCGCGTGTTCGTAGATGGCGATGCCGGTCGTCAGCTCCCCGGGCACAGTGGGCAGCTCCTCCAGCCCGCAGGCAACCAGGAACAGCGCGGCGCCGGTCGCTATCGCACACAGGACGGCCCTCATTGCTGCTTCACCATATAGAGGTTCTCTCCTTCTCCATACGTGCAATCGAACGAGATCCAGTATGCGCCGCGCGGCTCGATCGTGCCATCGGCAGACAGCTTGAGGCCAAGATCCTGCACGATCTGCGTGCTCGCGTAATCGTGGATCTTCACCGAGTAGCGCCCGCGCAGCAACCCGCCCCCGTGGCGCTTCGTGATGCGCATCACCGCGCTGACAATCGCCTGGTAGCAGGCCTGGTTCGGCGACACGGTGTCACGATACTGCTTCAGGCTGACGATGGGAATCCGCCCTTCGGTGATCGCATGGATGACCTCCCGGAAGAGGCTGCGATCCATTTCCGCGAGTAGCCCGTCGTGGCCGAGCAGATAGTCCTTCGCGGCGATCGCCAGATTCTCAACCTCGTGGAGCATTCCCTGCAGCCGCCCTTCGGGATGCATGTCGATCTCGATGAGGGGCAGGAGTGTGAGCTTCGTCCCCCTCCCCAGCACCGGCAGCACCATCGTCTCGAGCCGCACGGGCGCCGCGTGCGTTGGATCCTCGGGTATGTCCAGCCTGGACCAGGCCTTCGGGTAACCGAACACCTCTCGTCCGGTCGCGATCGCCCACGGATTGTCGACGTAGATGTACGGAAAGTAAAAGGCGAGATCGGAGGCCTGCCAGACGCCGTTCACGCGGCGTCCGCGCGCGAGCAAGACGTTGAAGGAGATCTCGTTCTCGGAAAAGAAGCCTTCGGGATCGCTGCCCGAAGAGAGTGACTTGTAGGTGGCGACCTGCATGAAGACGAGGCCGCCGAGCGGACGGTACTCGAGGGTCTCCGGCGGTGCGATGTTGAGATAGCGGTCGCACATGGCCTGGATCTTCGTCACGTCGGCTTCGAGCGGGAAGCTGCGGACCGTCAGCGACGTGAACGCGTACGGCAGCGGCATCTCCTCGTCGCCGGGCCGCACGATGTACCCAAGCGGGGGCGGCTGCTGCACGGGATGCCCCTGCGCCTCGCCTGGCACGCGCTGCGGGAAGCCGCAGATCGCGCGCGACGCCTGCATCCCCGCCATGCTCGCAGCCTCCACGCAGCCCACGTTGAAGCCGGTATCGACCCAGTCGCCCGCGATCACCAGGTTGCTGAAGCCGGTATCGCCCGCCTGCATTCGGTATTTCGTGCTGCCTTTGACGCTGAGTACGTAGCGCTCCGTGCCATCGATGTTCGCGCGCAGCCACTGCGAATCGAGGCGCGCGGGCCCCTGCACTCCTTCCGGGGCGACGAGCAGATTCCAGTCGAGCCATGTCGTACCGGGCGCGGGCGTGGCTTTCGGCCAGATCCCTGCCGTGTAGCGATCGAGCCATCCCATCGCAGCCTCGCGCACCCGCGCCAGTTGACGCGCCGGAAATGCAGGATCGGTCCCGGGCGCCGGCGCATCCTCGTTTGGCAGCGTGCCGCACAAATACACGAGAGACTTCGCCGTTCCCGGCTCGTCCTTCCAGGTCTCAGCGGGGAGCAGGTGCGTCATGTCGGCCCAGCTGTTGAAGGGGTTCTCGTACCCATCGAGCACGGTCCGTTCGACCGGCGTATTCGTTTCGGTCGGCATGACGCGCGGCTGCCAGCCGAGATCCCAGATGTCCTTGTTGAACCAGAGCTGCATCGACTGCGTCTGCACCGTCTTCACGCCGTCGAGCATGGCGGACCACCGCGATGCCGCCGGCACACGCGCATCGAGCATGGGGCGGCAGATTTCCTTCAGCGCACCGACCGGGATCCCGAGCACGATGCGATCGAAATCAGCCCCCGCTTCGAGCGTGATCTCACCGGCATCGGTCCAGCCGGACCAGTCCGATTCGAGGTTGGCGCCGCTCGCCTTCAGCGCGTCCCCCTGCACGAGCTGTTCGTAGAACGGGCGATCCGGCCAGCACGGGAGCGTACCGCCCACCATGGGCACGTCGAACAGCGGCCGGTACTCGCCACCGCCGGCGACATCGACCTGACGCGCGATGCGGATTTTCTGGATCGACTTGCCGTCGCTCGAAGGTTCGAGGGCCTTCACCTTGTGGAAGAACTTGAAGTGCACGCCGCGGCGTTTCAGCACCTCGTAGAACGGCGCAAAGATCGTGTCGCCCATGCCGGCCTGCATCTTCCACATGAACGAGCCCTTGTAACCGAGGCACATTCGCATCATTGCGTTGACCGCCGTACCGGCGCCCGTATTCTGGTGCTCGTCGTCGTTGATGCCGTCGTCGAACGCGAACGCGATGTCGTAGTACCCCATCAGCGCCGGACTCGAGAGGCTGTCGGGGTGACAGCCGTGCTTCAGCAGGAACTCGCGCAGCTCCATCTCGTCGAGGTCCGAGAACGTTTTTTCGCCGCGCAGAACGCCCTCGTTGAACAGGCCGATCAGGCTCGATACGCACAGGTCGAAGAGGTGCGACATCCGCCGCGCCTCGTTGTCGTCGGCGAAATGATGCTGCGCGATGGCCTCGCGCAGCCGTGCCGCGAACCGTTTGAGGCACTCTTCGATCGTGTCGTGATGGCGCTTGTCGGGGTGGAGGGCGCCTTCGCCAAGGGCCTCCATCAACGACAGCGCAATGTGCAGGCTGGTGAACCCGGCCACGGCTTCCGTCTCGATGAGTCGCACGCGATCGACGATGCGTTGCGCCCAGGTGTGCGGACTCGGCGTCTCACGTCCGAGCGTGTTGACCATCCATCCGAGCAGCATGCGTGCGTGCGCCCACGCGCTCGGCGGTTCGGCGTCCCACGGGTTCCCCGGCACCGGCTCGAAGGCGATATCCCATCGCGACCACTTCCCGCCGAAGTCGTCCATGAACGTGATGAAGTTCTGCGGTTTGAGCGCGTCGCCGATGGTCGCGAGCGGCGTTCCCGCAGGGCGGCCCAGCTCGTCATAGCACGACTTCAACGCCGTAAACGCGTTGCGGTAGAAGCCGAGCCAGATGTGCAGTCCATGTTCCTCGATGGCGTTGTGCCACTCGCGATTGCGTCCGCACGCGCCCTTGCCGCCGAGACGCCATCCCATCTGGTAGACGGTGACGTCGTACTTCGAAGCGCCGCCGTGATCGGGGTGCGTCAATTCGAACGCGGCAACCATCGCGCCCACGCCGCTGCCGAGGATGGCCACCTTCTGGCGGCCCGCGTTGTCACTCATTCGATCCCTCTCCTTCGAGTCGAGGTGTGCCGAGCAGCCGGCGCGCAAACGCAGCGTGCCAGCCTGCCTGCATGGTTTCAAGCCGTGGGATGCTTTGCGCCAGATGATGCGCGCGTTCTTCACCGGACGTGCACCGGCCAGCCCAGAAGTGCGTCAAGGCCACGTCGAGGGGCAGCCCGATCCGCTGCGCCCCCTCCAGCGCACGTGCCCACGCCCGCCGGGCGCGCGCCCGATGTCCGGCGTGCCATTCCACGACGCCGGTCCACAGCTGCAGCCGCGGTCGCGCGACCTTGACGATGCGCGCGAATCGGCCGAAGGCGGCGAGCAATCGCCGCGCGACGGCGAGGTCCTCACGCGCGCCGCCGTCGGCGGACATGTAGCTGTGAAAGAACGCCTCGATGGCGTTACTGTACGCCCAGATGCTCGTGTAGGACGTCTTCGACGACTGCTCCATGACGGTCAGCACGCTGGTGATGTCGGCGCGGGCAGCGGCGTGGTCGCCGAGCTGCGCGAGGGTGAGCGCGCGAGCGCCGAGGCCTTCCAGCTGGCTGAGATCATCGCGCCCGCGCGGCAGTGCCCCGTTGAAACGCTGCAGCGCATCGGCCGTGTGTCCCATCAACCCGAGCAGCCTCGCCATGCCCAGGCTGCCCCATGCGGTCGTCTGCACGTCGTTACGCGCGGTCCCGGACCGCTCGATCTCGCGGAATGTCTCCAGCGCGCGGACCAGCTCGCCGCGGAGGCCGTAAAGGTGGCCGCAATTCGTCAGCGCTTCCTCGCGGAATCGCAGGTGGCCGAGGCGCGTGTAAATGTCCAGGGCACGATGGATGTCCGTGTCGAACGTGCGCATGTCTCCAAGGAACGCGGCGAGGTGGCCTGAGTACTGATGCACGACACCCTGCGGCAGCTCCTGCCCGGTAGCCGTCGCGATCTGCTGGGAGAGTCGCGCGTAGCGCCAGGCGAGACTGCGCAGCCCCATGAAGCCGAGGATGTTGCCTGCCCCCGCGTACACCTGCGCCGCGGGAGAGGACGGGCCGACCAGCGGCGCCAGCCGCAACGCGGCGAACGTGCAGAACACCTGCGCCAGTACATCGCTCTGGTGGTACGCGATCATCGCGACGTAGTTGTACGCGTTCAGCGCGCGTTCAGCCTCGGGGTCGCTGCATCGCGGCGCGACGGGCGCCGACGCCAGCGATCGGCGGAACGTCAGCTCCCTCAGCACGTAACGCGCCACTGTGAGCATCGAGCGTGTGGGAACCGCGTGGCGGCTCTCGGCGAGCGACAGCTCCAGTTGAGCGCGGCCCTCTTCGAGCTCGCCGAGATCGCGCAGCGATATGCCCAGACGCGTGCGCCATGCGCGTCGGCGGGCCGGTTCGACGAGTCGACCGCCTGCCGCATCGAGACGAAGCGCGGATGAAAGGTGGTCGGCGACATCCCGGTCGGCGAATGCGCGCGCCGCATGGTCGGCCGCCTGTTCCAGATAGTCGATTGCCCGCGCACGATCGCCCGCGCGCTCGTAGTGAAAGGCCAGTGCGCTGTGGAACTTCGGAAAGTCGTCGCTGTGCCCGTACACGGCTTCGATGCTCGCCGCCGCTCCGCGGTGGAGCTCCGCGCGGTCCATCGCGGGGATGGCCGCGTAGCAGGTCTCACGGAGCTTGTCGTGAAGGAAGCGGTAGCGACCGCCTTCGACTAGATCGAGCACCTGCTTCGTGGCCAGCTCTCTGATCGCTTCCATCGCGTCGAGCTCCGGCATGCCTGACGCGCTCAACAGGAGCGCGCCGTCGATCTCGCGCCCGAGCACCGCGGCGATCCGCGCGAGCCTCTGCGCGCGATCCGGCAGCCCTGCGAGTCGCCGCTCGACGAGTTCGCGCAGCGAAGCGGGCAGGGCGAGCTGAGCGTACGCTCCTGCTTCGATCTCCGCGGTGCCGAACACCCACCGTCCGCTCGTACGGCGCAGCAGTCGCTCCGCTACGGCCGTCCGCAGATACTCGGCAACGAAGAAGGGATTTCCTTCGGATTGCGTGGCGACGAACTCGACGAAGCCGCGCGGCGGCTCCGCCAGCGCCAGCATGTCGCCGATCATCGCGCCGACGGCCGACGCGTCGAGCCGGCCAAGATCGACATGATCGACGGTTGATAACGCCAGCACCTGGCGCAACAGTTCCGGTTGTTCATCCGAGCGGAACGTGCCGAGGACGAGCAGCGCGTTGCGTTCGAAGAATTCCGCCGGAGTCGCCAGCAGGAACTGGAGTGTCAGCTCGTCGGCCCACTGCAGATCGTCGAGGACGAGAAGCACGGGGCGCTCCTCGGTGAACGCGGCGATCGTCTCGCGCAGATCTGCCAGGAGCCGCGCCCGCGCCGCATCCGCGGGGAGATCGACGGCGGCCGGCAGCTCCGCGAAACCGGGCAGGCGCGTGACGCCAGGTTCCACCACCGCGAGCACCCGCGCACGGTTGCCGAACAAGGTCCGCGTCATCTCGCGGCCACCCTCGATCGCGCGATCGATGATCCTGCCGAGCAGCGGCGCGAGGGGGTGCAGCACCCCCCCACCGATCGGTTGGCACTCCCCGGCGGCGACGACGAGATGCTGGAGCGTAGCTGCCCGCGCGAGCTCCGCAACCACCGACGTTTTGCCGACGCCGCTTTCACCACCGATCAGAACGCAGCCGCCGACTCCGGCAAGGAGCCGTTGAACGTGGCGTCCCAGCGAATCGAGCACGTCGGCCCGGCCGGCGAGCTCGGGACGATAGAGATACGAGCCCTGAACCGCTGTCGCCGGTTCGACCGGCGCATCGAGTTCTGCGCCGAGATCCGCCAGCCACGCCGAAACGTCTTCCGCATGTCCGATGCGATCGCGCACGCGCTTCGCGAGCAGCCGGAGCAGCAGTTCGTCGAGCGACGGCGGAACGCCGGCGACGATCTGCGACGGCGGAATGGGCGGCTCGGTCAAGTGCAGCTGCAGGAGATCGCCGACCGAATCCCCCAGGAACGGCGGACGTCCGGTGAGCAGCTCGAAGAGCATGCAGCCGAGCGCGTACAAGTCGGTGCGTGCGTCGACGCGCTGACGAAGGATCTGCTCGGGGGCCATATAGGCCGCAGTCCCGGCGAGCGTCCCCGCAATCTCGAGCACGTCCCGTCCCGCGGCCCCGAAGCGACTCACCAGACCGAAGTCCATCAGCACCGGACGGCCATCGGGACGAATGAAGACGTTGCCCGGCTTCAGATCGCGATGCACGATCCCGAGCTGGTGCAGGTAGGCCAGCGGCGCGCACAGCCGATGCGCCAGCGTGAGTGCCTGCACCAGCTTGCCGGCCGCGACGGGTGCCCCCGAGATCAGGCGTCCGGCGGCAAACATCGGGCCCGATGCTCCGGTACGGAGCGTCATCGTCGGCGTGTGGTCCGCGGGAGCGTTGTCGACATCCGGCCCCTCGACGCGCCACTCGCTCCAGAACTTGCGCTGAAATTCCTGGAGGGTTCCGCCTTCGAGCAGCTCCATGGCGTACCAGGGAGAGCCGCCCTCACTGCCGGCGTCGATGATGCGGACGATGCCCGGATGATTGAGCCGGCGGAGCGCCTCCACTTCGGTTCGGATCGCAGCGAGCTCGTTGGCGTGGGCGACGAGGACGGTCTTGAGCGCAACCGGCTCGCCGGTGTCGAGGTGTTCGCCGCGATAGACGGCGCCCATGCCGCCTGCACCGATGCGGTGCAGGACGCGGAAGGGTCCGAAAGTCTGCGCAGGCGCTTGCAGCGCGTCTGGCACCTGGGGGGGAATCAGGAAGCCTATGCTACCCTATGCCGCTTTCCTGCTGTCCCAAATTGGCGCGAAGAGTCTGAAGCTCCGTGGAGAAGCCGTTGCAACGTTTCGCGGGCCTTGCCGCTCTGCTCGTATTGTTCTTGCCGGCGACTGCCAACGCGCAGTTGCGGGCTGCCACCGCTGAACTCGTCGGCCGCGTCGTCGATCAGACACAGGGCGTGCTCCCCGGCGCGCTCATCGCCATCGTCAACAGCGAGACCGGTGAGCGCCAGGCCCAGACCACCGGACCCGAAGGATCCTTTGCATTCCCGCCGCTGCCTGTCGGCACGTACAGGATCGAAGCGAGCCTCTCCGGCTTCACCACGCAGGTGCTCGAGGCCGTCGTTCTGCAGGTCGGCAACACGACGGCACTCACGCTGACTTTGACCATCTCTCCGACGACTGAAAGGGTCACCGTCCCTGGCGGAACGCCGCTCGTGGACGTCCGGCGCAAGGACGTCAACACGAGCATCTCGGCACAGCAGATCGCCAGTCTGCCGATCAACGGGCGCACGTTCATTTCGTTTTCGACTCTTGCGCCCGGCGTCACGACGGATGTGACGCCGGACCAGGGTTCGAATGCGTCGTCCGGGTTGACCTTTGCCGGCCAGCGGGCGAGATCCAACAACATCACGCTCGACGGCCTCGACAACAACGAAGTGGCCGTCGGCAGCGTCCGCGCGACGATCAGCCAGGACGCCGTCCGTGAATTCCAGGTGCTCACCAACTCGTATGCCGCCGAATTCGGCAAGGCGTCGGGCGGCGTCGTGAATATCGTGACCAAGAGCGGCGCCAACGACGTGACCGGCGGCGCGTTTCTGTTCGTGCGCCATCGCGCGCTGAACTCGCGCGGCTACTTCGAGAAGTTCGACGCCGCCGGCAACTCCGTCGACCTGCCGAAAGCGCCATTCGATCAGCAGCAGTTCGGCGGAACGCTGGGTGGACCGCTGGTGAAAAACCACGCGTTCTACTTCGTCTCGGTCGAGCGCCTGTCAGCCGACGACAGCCGCGCGGTGACGATCGACGACGCGACGCAGGTAGCGAACCCGATCGGGCCGGGCGTTCTCGGCACGCCCGCGTCGATCCTGCGCAGTGCCGGTTTCATCTTCGACACGGGCACCGTCCCGTTCCGCGTGGCGACGACGCAGGTGTTCGGACGCGCGGATTTCAACATCAGCTCGGGCCAGCGGCTGACGATGCGCGCCAACACCGGCGACGAGTTGAACGAAAACACCGAGCCGTTCGGCGGGATCACGGCGCGCAGCCGCGCCGGGGCGCTCGACAGCCGCGACTGGATGATCGCCGCGATGCACGGGTACACGCTGACATCGCGGCTCTACAACGATCTGCGCGTCCAGGTCGCGAGCCGTAACCAGGTCGTGCGCTCCCTGGATTCGGCGTGCGGTGGCCCTTGCACCGACGAGACGATGGGCGGGCCACAGGTGAACGTCGCGGGCGTGGCGAACCTCGGACGGCAGGAGTACACGCCGCAGACGCGCCGGTCTCTACGCTTCCAGGTTCTGGATACCCTGAGCTGGCAGCACGGCGCACATCACCTCAAGGCAGGCTTCGATTTCAGCACGGTTGATTTCTCGAAGACCGCTTTTCCGTACTACTTCGGCGGGCAGTATCTCTTCGTCGACTTCCCCGAGGAGATCGCCGCACTGTTTGGATTGCCGGCGGCGATCTCCGGTATCCAGGCGTTCGCACTCGGTCTTCCAGGCGCGTACATTCAGGGCTACGGCAACTCGGCCGCGCTGGGCAGCGTGAAGGACCTGTCGCTCTTCGCGCAGGACGAGTGGTCCATCACGAACAACCTGTCGATCAACGCGGGCCTTCGCTATCAGGTGCAGGCGCCGCCCGGCTACACGTATCGAATCGCCGGCTACCCGGGTCCGTACGAATACCCACCCGATCACAACAACTTCGCGCCCCGCACCTCTGTCGCATGGAATCCCGGAGGAGGAGGGCGGACAGGGATCCACGCCGCGTACGGTCTGTTCTACGACAACACGTTCTCGGCGATCCCCGGCGTGCCGAAGATGATCGACGGCATCGACGGCGTCCGTGTTTATGTCATGCAGGGGGTGCCGGCGCTGCTCGGATGGCAGACGCCCGGCCGGCAGCTGCCCGACGTTCAGCTCACGGGGCAGCCGCCGCTCGTGCTCGCCGTGGATCCCGGTGTCATCACGCCCTACGCGCACCATGTCTCCACGGGCATCGTGCACGAGCTGTTCCCAGGCATCAGCGCCAGCGCGGACTTCGTCTACGTGAACGGATACGGGCAGATCGGCCTCGTCGATTACAACCCGCTCGTGCCGGCGCTCGGCCGCGGACGCCGGCCCGCAGATGTGGACGGCGTCGCGGGCACATCAGCGTCGGTGCTGCAATACACGTCCTTCGCGAAGACACGTTATCGGGGACTGCTCGCCTCCATCGAGAAACGATTCGACGGCCGCTGGCAGCTTCTCGCGAGCTATACGCTTGGAACGACGAACGACAGCAGCAGCGACTACGTCGAACGGCCGTCGGAGAACGGACTCGGACGCGATCCGAACGATTTGCAGGGACTGCCGCTTGGTTTCGATCCAGCTGTCGACTACGGCGCGTCGGTGCAGGATCAGCGGCATCGTCTCGTGATCAGCGGCCTCGTACGCCTGCCCGCCAGGATCGACGTCTCGGCGATCGTCACCGCTGGATCCGGCCGCACTTACAACATCCTCGCAGGGCTCGATTTCAACGGTGATGGCGATGCCGGTGCCGCTGATCGAGCCAGGCGGAACCCCGCGGACGCTTCGAGCGCGGTGC
>DATLLF010000008.1:0-17070 GCA_035537955.1 Vicinamibacterales bacterium
CGTAACGCTCCTCGGCCGGAAAGTTCTGCGTAATCAAGTAGATGTCGGGCACCAATGCGTCCGCCACGCTGAAGACGCGCAGCTTTCGTGGATCTCTCGCCATGGGTATCGGACGCGCAAGTTTCAGTCCACCGATCCGCAAGCCGCGAGCCGCAAGCCGCAAGCCGCCAGCCGCAAGCCGCAAGCCGCAAGCCGCAAGCCGCAAGCCACAAGCCGCAACCTAGGCGGACTTCTTTCGCGGGCGCGTCGTCGACTCTCGTACAACCAGTCTGGTCGGCACCTGGTAAACGTCCCCTTCGACGTGCTGCTCGCCGATGAGGCTGAACAACGCCTGGAAGGCGGTTGCACCGACGTCTCTCGCCGACATGCGTACCGTCGTCAGCGTAGGCGTCGTGTAGCTGGTCAGGGGAATGTCGTCGAAGCCGACAAGTGAGATGTCGTGTGGCACCGACAATCCCGCCGCGTGGATCGCGTGCAGCGCGCCGATGGCCGTCCAGTCGTTGGAGCACACGACGGCGGTGGGGATCTTCGCGAGCTTCAACAGCTCCTTCATGGCTTTCTCCCCGCCCTCGGCCGTGTGAGTTCCCTCGCGCACGAGTCGACGCTCGAGCGTGATCTTGTGGTCGCGCATCCCATCCACGAAGGCCTGCCTTCGCGTGCGCGCGGAATGCAGGTCCAGCGGCCCGGTGATGAATCCGATGTTGCGGTGGCCGAGCGAGGCGACGTGATCGACGGCCTGGCGGATGCCGTTGCCATAGTCGATCGACACATGACTCATGCGCGGGCCCATCTGACCGACGTCCATGAACACGATGGGCAGGTTGCGCTTCGAGAGTTCCTTGATGAGGCTGGTGTCCATCTCGGACGTCATCATCGCCACGCCATCGACCTTGCGTTCGAGCATGCGGCGCAGGCAGGCCGTCATACGGCTCGTGTCATAGTTCGTGCTCGTCAACAGCAGGTCGTACTGCTTCTGTGCGGCCAGGTCCTCGAACGCGCGAACGAGCTCCGGAAAGAACGGATTCGTTATGTCGGAGACGATCAACCCGATCAGACGGCTGCGGCCAGACACGAGCGTGCGCGCGTGGCTGTTCGGGTAATAGTTCAGCGCCGTGACCGCACGCCACACCTTTCGAGCCGTGGCCGCCTTGACCGGCCCGCTTTGATTCAGCGTCCGCGACACCGTCGCGGTCGACACGTTCGCCCGTCGGGCAATTTCTGCGATGTTCATGAGGAGGCGCCGAGTTTACCACCGGCGAGTGCCCCCTGTTCGAGCGCACTGTAACGCCGCTGCAACGAACGATACATCGTTACATTCTTCGCATTCGGTGACACGGCGTCGTCTGTGATCGGCTTGCAAAAGTCGCTCACCACGTCCCGCCACAGGAGATGCGCATCCGCCTGCCAGGCGCGCAGAGCCGCGCCAAGCGCCGCCGACTGGGTCGACTCGAACCGGTAGACGTCGGCATCGAACACGTCCGCCATCACCTGCAGGATCGCGCGATTGGCCGCCGCGCCACCCGTCGCGTATATCGTGGTGGGTGCCACGCCCATCCACCGCGAGTGCGCGCACATCGCCATCATCTGTGCCTCGACGAGCGCGCGCACGTGCTGTGCGGGGGTGGCATCCTCGAGTCCGTCCTGCGTCAGACGGGGAGACTGAACGGCGGGCGTGATCTCGGGTTCGAACCACGGGAGCATCATGGCGCCGCAGTTGCCAGCCTCGGTCGCGGCCAGCGCGGATGAGAAGCCCGTCCAGTCCATGCCGAATCGATCGCGAATCCGCTCGCGTGCGAGCGATCCGTTTCGGAATACCGTGATCCCCATGTACTCACCAGTCGGCGAGACGAACGCATGGCCGACTCCGTCGTCACTCACGCGAGCGTCGCGCATCGGACCGAAGATCGTGTCGCTCGTTCCCAGCGAAATACTCAACTGTCCTTCGTTGACGAGTCCCGTGCCGATGAGGCTGCAGGGATTGTCACCTGACCAGGCGACAATCCGCGCGTGCGGCAGGTGGAAGCGTGTCTGCCACGACCGCGCGAGCGTGCCGATCACTGTCGACGAGGGGACGAGGGCAGGAAGTTTGTGGCGAACCCCTGGCGCGGTGGCATGCAGCGCCGCGTCCGCCCACTCCCGGCTGTGAATGTCCATCAGGTTCATGCCTGACCCGTCCGCGTGATCGATGGGCGCATGATCGCCAATCAGCAATGATGCGAGATAGGAGCTGACCAGATGGATGCGGTCGGTTTTCCCGTAGGCGTCGGGATCCTCGCGCGCGAACTTGCGGATCTGCGGACCCGTGAAGCGCGGAAATGCGCGCGATCCGGTGAGCCGTGCGACGGCAACGGGACCACCGAGCGCAGCCTCGATCTCGTCGCACTCGCGACCGGTGCTGCTGTCCATCCAGATTGGCGACGTGGCGCGCGTCAGCACCTGCGGGGTCATCCCGCAGTAGACGCTGCCATGCTGCTGCGCCGAGCCGCTGATCGCGCGAAGCCGGGGCGCCTCGATGGCGTGTGCGACGCGCGCGAGCATCAGCTCGAGCGCGGAGGCCCACATCAATGGAGAGCTGTGAACGACGCCGCCTGGTTGGGTAACGCCGACGCCGTGATGTGTGCCAAATTGCGGCAGGTCCGCATCGAACGTGATCGAATCGCGGAAGACGACGTCGCGTCGGGAGCCGCCGACATCGATCACAACGACGGAGAAGCTCTGCGTACTGCAATCGAATCCTGCGTACAGCATCTGTGTGCGTGCCGGCTTGCGGCTTGTGGCTTGCGGCTCGCGCCGTCTTCCGGCTTCCGCTGGCTTCGAGCTGCCAGCTCCCTATTTCAAGCCGCGAGCCGCGAGCCGCGGGCCGGAAGCCACGAGCCGTACCCTCAGCGACTATCGGACGTCGCCGTCGATTTTTTCGTGGCGGTTTCGATCGCCTTCCATTCCGGCGGCTTCACGGCAAGCAGATGACGCGCGAAGTAATCGTAGCGTTTGTGCTCGCCGTAGGCGCCGCCGTTCGTATGACCGGCGCCGGGGATCACGAGGAGATCGAACTCCTTGTTGTGTTTGATCAACTGGTTGACGACCTGGTAGGTCGAGGCCGGATCGACGTTGTTGTCCATTTCGCCGACCACCAGCAGAACCTTGCCCTGCAGGCGGTACGCGTTGTCGACGTTCGACGAGGTGGCGTACTGCTCGCCGATCGGCCATCCCATCCACTGCTCGTTCCACCAGATCTTGTCCATGCGGTTGTCGTGGCAGCCGGCCGACGACACCGCGACCTTGTAGAACTCGGGAAAGAAGAGCAGCCCGCCGAGCGAGTTCTGTCCGCCAGCGGAGGTTCCATACAGACCCACGCGCGTGATGTCGTAGTACGGGTACTTTGCGGCGACGGCTTTGTGCCAGAGGATCCGATCGGGAAATCCGGCGTCCTTGAGGTCACGCCAGGCCACGTCGTGAAACGCCTTGGACCGGTTGCTCGTCCCCATCCCGTCGATCTGCACGACGATGAACCCGATTTCCGCCTGGGCCTGCATCTGGTTGTAGGCGGCGAAGCTCTTGGGAACGAACGATGACTGCGGGCCCGCGTAGATGTTCTCGATGACGGGATACTTCTTCGACGAGTCGAAGTTCGTCGGACGATAGATCACGCCCCAGATGTCGGTCTTGCCGTCGCGTCCCTTGGCGACGAACACCTCGGGCGCCGTCCACCCCGCCGCTTTCAGCGCGGTGATGTCAGTTGTCTCGAGCGTCGAGATCAACGATCCATCCGCCGCCGATCGCAGCTCGGTCACCGGCGCGGCATCGACGCGCGACCATGTGTCGACGAACACCTTGTAGTCGGGCGAGAACGTCGCCGTGTGGTTGCCTTCACCTGGCGTGAGGGTCACCAGCCCCGTGCCGTCGAAGTTGATCCGATAGTAGTAGAGGAAGTACGGGTCCTTCCCCGGATACATGCCGCTCGCACTGAAATAGATCTGCCGTGCCTTTTCGTCGACGCGGACGACGCCTCGCACCGGCCAGTTCCCCTTCGTGATCTGCTGTTTCACCGCTCCGCTTGCGCGGTCGTACAGATACAGGTGGTTCCAGCCGTCGCGCTCCGACATCCAGATGATCTCGTTCGTGTCCTCGATGTCCTGCCGGAATTTCTTCCCTGAGTAGCAGAAGAAGGTCTTCGGCTCCTCGCTGATGACAGTGCGCGCCTTTCCGGTCGCAGCATCGATCTCGATGACTCTGAACACCTGGTGGCCACGCTGGTTGTATTCGAACGTGACCGCGGATCCGTCCTTGCGCCAGTCGAACCGCGACAAGTCGTAGGCGTTCGGGAACAGCGAGTTGTCGGTCTCCAGGCGCGCTCTGGTCGCCACGTCGAACAGCATCGGGGTCTCGACGTCCAGCACGTCTCCCGGCTTTGCGTACTGCATCGTGGAGTGCTTCGGCTGGAGCTGGTCTTCGGGCGAGGACTCCACGTAGTGGACGTAACGCCGGTAACCCGGCCGGACCCTGTACACGGCAAGCCGCTTCGAATCCGGCGACCACACGATGGATTCCGGATCGAAGTAGCCGCCTTCGGACCCGTCGGTCGTGAGCAGCGTCACTTCGCGAGCGCCGACCGGGCGGATGGCGACGTTGTAGTTTTGAACCAGCGCTTCGAGCTTTCCATCGGGTGAGCGACGCGGGTCGGCGCCGTTGATGTCGAACTCCGCGCGGACCGGACCGCCAAGCCCGCCACCGCCACGGCCGCCGCGCCCCCCGCGTCCAGTGCCTCGCGCCGGCTCCTGCCGGCAGGTGTAGGTCTCGAGCGAACATCGCCATGGCGGTACGTCACCCGCTCGGCCGGGCGCAGCGCCGCGGCCCGCCCCGCCTGGCCCTCCGCCGAGGGTGAACTCGATCGACTTCTCGTTGTCCGCGAAGCTGAAGTTGTTGAACGGAAGTTCGACGGCGGTCGCTTTGCGCTTCGTCGCCGTCGCGATCGCCTCAGCGAGGCGGATGTGGTCGAACGCGGGGCGCTTCTCCTGCGTGGCGCCCTCGACCAGGATCCACTCGTGTCCGCCTTTCACGGTGCGGCGATAATAGAAGCGGCTCGTCTCACCTATCCACCTTGGCGCGTCCACGGTATTGACCGCGAGACCGTCGTACTTGTCGCGCAGCGCCATGGCGCGCTGGTAATCGGCGAGCGTAGCCTGTGCCTCGGCTCGACCGGGCAGCGCAACCGCGACAGTGAAGACGAACACGCGCAGAACACGACTGGTCCTCATTCCGTACTCCTTCGAATCGCCGAGTCCGCAGAGTCTACTAAACTCCGGGAGCGCAGAGGCTCACCCTGCGTCGTCTGCCTTCTCCGCGGCCTCCGGATTGTAAACGCTAACACCCCTGTATTCATTGAATAAAACGCGTGCGCCGTGAACCCGTTCGCGTTACAGTTCCACGCCATGACCGATCGGATGCACCGACGCGATGCACTGAAGCAGATCGGGATGGCGAGCGCGGGCGCGATGCTCGGCGCAGCGTACATCCGGGGACCCGGGGCGTCGATCGTGGTCGCTGGACGGCCAGTCGAGATCGCCATCGCGTCGATCACGCCGGCGACGGTGCGGATCACTCTCGTGCCCCTCGACGGTACGCGCGTAGCGGAGGATGGGGCCCTGGTGAAGGCAGCAGAGGGACGCGCATCAGGGCGCGCCCGTGATCCGCAGTCGTTCGGACCCGTTCGCGCAGGAGAGCTCACGGTCCGCTTCAGCGCAGATCCGCCCACCCTTCATGTCGAACGCGCGGGGAGGATCGTTCAGAAGCTGACGCTGGATGCCGCGACGCCGAACCTGTCGTTCCTGCTGCCGAAGGGGCCGCTCCTGGCATTCGGCGAAGGCGGACCGCAGTTCGATCGCAAGGGGAACTCGGACCGGATGCGGAACGGTCAGGGTGGATACCAGCTCCGCACGCATGGCGGACGCGTTCCGGTTCAGTTCCTCATCGGCACAGACGGCTGGGGCATGTACATCCATCAGCCGGTGGTGAGCTCGCCCCCCTCACGTCAGGGGGAGCCCGCGCCGCCCCCCGTCTTCGACTTCACCGGCGGCGAAGGACGCATGCTCCCTGCGCGTGACGCCGCGCCGCTCGACGTATTCATCACCGCATCACCGGATCCGAAGGTCATCGTCGGCGATTTTGCGCGGATCACAGGATTCGCCGAGCTGCCACCGCTGTGGAGCTTCGGCTATATGCAGTCGCATCGCACGCTCGGTGGTCCCGAGGAAGTGTTGGGGATCGCGCGCACCTTCCGCGAGAAACAGTTGCCCTGCGATGCGCTGATCTATCTCGGCACCGAGTTCACGCCATCCGGCTGGAACACGCGCAACGGTGAGTTCGACTGGAAGAGAGAGAACTTCCCCGAGCCCGCCAAAATGGTTCAGCAGCTCCACGACCAGCACTTCAAAGTCGTCCTCCACATCGTCATCGAAGGACGACGAATGAGCGGCGCGGTCCTCGATCCGTGTACGCCCGAGAATGCGGTGCCGAGTGGACGAACTGCGGACAACCGCTGGCCGGACGATCGCGCCGTGCCGTGCTACTGGCCTTACCACAAGCCGCTGATGGACCTGGGTGTGGATGGCTGGTGGCCCGATCAGGGCGATGGTCTCGACGCGCCCTCGCGTCTGGCGCGCATCCGGATGTACTGGGAAGGTCCGCAGCAGTACCGGCCGAACGAGCGTCCCTTTGCGCTGCACCGTAACGGGTACGTCGGCATGCAGCGCTACGGCGCGTTTCTCTGGTCTGGCGACGTGTACTCCACGTGGGAGACGCTGAAGACCCACGTGCCCGTGGCCATCAACACCGGTCTGTCAGGCGTTCCCTTCTGGGGCACCGATATTGGCGGCTTCGTCCCGACACCGGAGTACACGGGTGAGCTGCACGTGCGATGGCTGCAGTTCGGCACGTTCTGTCCATCGTTCCGTGCGCACGGCCGCACGTGGCACCTGCGATTGCCGTGGGGATGGAACACAGGCGAGCTCGGTCACGAGGAAGTCACCGGCTACACGGGCGGCGCGGGTCATCCCGACCCGAGCGAACTGCACAACGCGCGCGTGGAACCGATCGTGAAGAAGTACCTGGAGCTGCGCTATCAGCTGCTTCCGTACACGTACTCGGTCGCGAAGGAAACGACCGAGAGCGGTCTGCCGATGATACGTGCGCTCTGGCTGCACCATCCAGACGATCCCGCGGCAGTAGCGCGCGGCGATCAGTTTCTGTGGGGACGCGACCTGCTCGTTTCCCCGGTTGTCGAGAAAGGTGCCACGACGCGGCCACTGTACCTGCCGCGAGGCGCGTGGTTCGACTTCTGGACGGAAGAGCGCATCAACGGTGGCCGCGAGATAGAGCGTGCTGTGGATCTCGAGACGATGCCGCTGCATGTTCGCGCCGGATCGATCCTTCCGCTGGCGCCGGTGAAGCAGTACGTCGATCAGACGGTCGACGGCCCGATGACGCTGATCGTCTACCCGGGCGCCGACGGCGCCGCAGTGCTCTACGAGGACGACGGACGATCGTTCGATTACCGGAAAGGTGAGGCGATGAAGCTGGACTTGGCGTGGCGCGATCGCGAACGCAGATTGTCGATACGACTGGCGAGCGGGTCGCGGATGCGGCCGCCATCGCCGCGTCGCCTGGTCGTACGACTGGCCGGCTCGCAGACGCTGAGCAACGTGCGGTTCGAAGGATCGCCCGTGGAGGTTCGGCTGTGAACGATCCCCAAGTCCCTTCAAAGCGTCTCGCGAGTGTTCTTCAGCTTCTTGCTTTGCTGCTGCTGGCGCCGTCGTCTGCACTCGCCCAGCAGATCTCGAACGACGCGTTTCAGATCCAGTACGACGAATCGGGGATTCGCAGCTTTCGGCGTACGAACGACGTTCACGACACCGACTACATTGCGCAGAACGGGCGCCTCGGCCGACTCCTCGTGCGCTATCGCACCGCGGTGAACGGCGACTGGCGCGAGCTGCGCGAGATGCTGATGACGAATCAGCAGGCCGGGCGCTCCGTCACCTACACCCTGGGCGCGCATCAGCCGACCCTGGCATCGCGGTCGAGCGCGGCTGCGCAGACCGGCGCGGGCGGCCTGCGCGGGTTGAACGACGGCTTCGTGCCGGCGCCTCCCAGCGTCGGCGGCGGCCGCGGCGGTGGACCTGGCGTTCCGCCGGCACCCTTTGCAGGGCCGCTGTTCATCTGGTCGGGATCGCGCGGCGCGACCCAGTGGGTTCAATACACGTTTCCCGACGATCAGGAGATCGGCAAGGCGGAAGTGTTCTGGGTCCAGCCGCCGCAATCATGGCGGCTGCTCTATCAGGACGGCGGCGAGTGGAAAGAGGTCGCGGTCCGCGGCTCGTACGGCGTCCAGCCGGATGCGTTCTCGGCGGTGGAGTTTGCGCCGGTGAAGACGATGGCGATGCGGATCGAAGCCAGGATGGCCGCCGAGGCCACCGTCAGCATCGCCGAGTGGCGCGTGGGCAGCGATCCTGCGATCGCGGCGCCGAAAGACATAGCGGTCAGCGAAACGTTCGCGATCAGCGGCGACGCGCTCGACTGGACGGTCACGCTGCGGAACCCGGGCACGCGCACGGTGGAGATCGGCGACCTTGCCGTGCCGTTCAATTTCGCCGAGCGGACCGGCGCCCGCGGCGACATCTATACGAAGAAACTGCTGCGACACGCGTACGTTGGTGGACACGCGTCGTTTGTCGCCTGGCAGCGCAGCAACGGCGCAGGACCCTTCCTGGTCATGACCCCAATGGCTCGCACCGGGTTCGAGTTCTACGACAGCTCCACGGGCGGCGCTTTCACACCGTATGTGCATGCCAAGGCAGCGAAGGCAGCCGCCGAAGCGGCCGGCGGCAACTGGCGGCTGCCGGTGTCAGCCGCGACGATCGCGCCGAACCAATCGTTGACGTACTCGTTCCGGTTTCAGTGGGCGAAGGACGTCACGGCGGTGCGCGACGTTCTCTTCAAGGAAGGCAAGATCGATGTCACCGTCGTGCCCGGCATGGTCGTGCCGACCGACCTGCCCGCAATGTTCGCGCTGCGCACGTCTCAGAAGATCGCATCGATCGAGGCGGAACACGCGGCAACGACGCAGATCGAGCGCGTCGACATCGCGCAGCCGTCGAGAGCTGCCAGCGAAACCTCCTTGTATCGCGTCCGCTTCTCACGGCTCGGCGAAAACCTGCTGCGCGTGAAGTATGGCGACGGCCGCTGGGCCTCACTGGAGTTCTTCGTCACAGAACCGCTGGAAACGGTGATCAAGAAGCGCTCCTCGTTCCTGGTCACGCATCATCAACTCACCGATCCCTCGAAGTGGTACGTCGGCGCTTACAGCGACTGGGATCAGAAAAACGAGATCCGCCGCAGCCCCGAGGATCGTGACAGCCTCTCCACCTGGCTGACCGATGCGAATGACGATGCGGGAAACGCGCGGCCGGCGTTCATCGCATCGAAGAACGTGTTCTTCCCGGATCAGAAAGAGATCGACAGTCTCGAGCTGTACATCAGCCGGTATCTGTGGGGCGGCATGCAGATGACGGATAAGGAAAAGTACCCCTACGCGATCTACGGCATCCCGAACTTCAAGGCGAATCGCGCCAGCGCGGACGCGGGGCGCAACGGCCAGTCGCACGTCTGGCGCATCTACGACTATCCACACATCGTAATGCTGTACTACCGGATGTTCCACATCGCGAAGTTCTACCCGCAGATGGTGAAACATCTCGACGCGCCCACATATCTCGAACGGGCCTACCGCACCGCGATCGCGTACTGGACCGTGCCCATGGAGGTGGAGAAGTGGTCCGCGAATGCCGTTGGCACCATGAACGAGGCGTTCATTCCGGAGCTGATCGACACGCTCGAGCATGAAGGCCGGCAGGAGTGGGCGGACACGCTTCGCGGTTACTGGGAAGGCAAGGTCGAGCGGTTCGTCATGAAGACGCCGAACCTGTATGGATCGGAATTCGCGTTCGATTCCACCGGATTCGAATCGACAGGCGCGTTCGCGAAGTACGCGATGACGCGTGACTCGGCCGAGTTCAGGCAGCGCGTTCCGCTCGAAGCCGCACGGACGTTCATGGAGTTCCAGTTGCGGCTCAACATGACGGACCGTGGGTGGATCGAACCGACGTACTACCAGCTCGGGACCGATTACCGCGGCAACACCTCCTACCTTCTGAGTTACATGTCTCAGATGGGAGGGTGGTCGATCCTCGATCACGCGCTGCACTTCGCCAGCGATCCGACCGAGTACCTGCGCCTCGGGTATGCCTCGTCGCTGAGCTCGTGGGCGCTCGTGAATTCCGGGACGAAGGAGAGCGGCTACGGCTACTGGTTCCCTGGTGCCGGCAACGACGGCGCGGCGGGTGGCGGATTCATGCCCGAGCCGAGCGGCCGGGCCTGGATCGGTAAGCCGATGTCGCGCGGCGCCTGGTACTACAGCGCCGAGGAAGACGTGGGCTACTGTGCCGCTCTCCGCACGCATGCCACGATCGTCACGCGCGATCCGACCTTCGGCGAGCTTGCCTATGGCGGCGTGCTGTCGCGCAGTGCGGGGACCATCAGTGTCATTCCGCGTGACGGCCTGCGCGTCAGGTTCCACGTGATTCGTGGAGAGCAACGATTACATCTGCAACTCGAGCACGATGGGTTTGCGAAGGAACAGCCTGTTGTCGTCGCGGATGCCCTCGATCGCCTCGAGTTCACGATTGAGAACCGCAGCGGAGGAGCACACGAGACCGGCTTGTGGCTTTCCGGGCTGCCGCAAGGAAGCTACCTGGTGACGGTGCGCGGAAAGAACGTGGCGAAGGTCCGCGGAGGGGTCGCGGGTACACGAATCGCTCTACCGGTCGGTGACGGTAACGTGACCCGTGTGTCGATACGGCGCGAACCATGACACGGACACGGAACGGGAACCGGCCATGATCCGTTTATTCCTTCTCGGGCTCGTCTTTCTGTTTGTTCCGTTCGGGCAGGCCACGACCGCGCCCCCCGCGGGAACGATCACGATCGACGCCATGAAGTCCGGGGCAGCCATCCCGGCGAATCTGTACGGGATCTTCTTCGAGGAGATCAGCCATGCCGGGGATGGCGGCCTCTACGCGGAACTGATCCAGAACCGTGGCTTCGAGGATTCACGGCTCCCGCCGATGTCGACACTCGAGAACGGCTTCGTCGTGCCGGAGCGCACGCCGCACTTCGATACAGGAAAGCCGAGCGACTGGCGTTTGCGCTGGACCGTCACGAGTGAGACGCCCGGGTGGACGCTGGACACGCCCAAGGGCGCGCGCGGTTCCATGCGCCTCGTCGATGTCGAGCCTTTCAACAAAGCGTCCACTCACTCGCTGGAAGTGAACATCGAGGACCTCGGTGAGCGCATCGGGGGTCGCGTCGCTCTTCTCAACGAAGGATACTGGGGCATCAACGTCGTCAAAGGCGAGGAGTACGACCTGTCGTTCTACGCTCGCGACGACGGGCAGTTCTCGGGGCAGATCTCTGCCGTCCTCGAGAGCGCTGATGGCATCCCGCTCGCTCAGGGTCGTTCGGTACGCGACCCGTCGACCACGTGGACGAAGTACGGCTTCACGTTGCAGGCGACGGGCAGCGATCCCAAGGCGCGCCTGGCGCTGAGTTTCGGCGCGACCGGGCGCGTGTGGATCGACTTCGTGTCGCTCTTCCCGAAAAAAACGTGGAAGAACCGTCCCAACGGCCTGCGCCCTGACATCGCGCAGTTGATCGCCGACCTGAAGCCGGGGTTCGTCCGCTGGCCTGGCGGCTGCTTCGCGGAAGGGATCAACATCCAGAGCCGGCCGCAGTGGAAGCGTTCCATCGGACGTCTCGAGGATCGTGAAGGCACCTACAGTCCCTGGGGCTACTGGTCCACGGACGGCTTCGGCTATCACGAGTTCCTCCAGTTCAGCGAGGACCTGGGCGCTGCCGCGCTGTTCGTCATCAACGTCGGTGTGTCGTGCTCGATGCGGAGCGGCACGTTCATCGAGGACGATCAGCTGCCGGCACTGATCCAGGATGCGCTGGAGGGGATCGAGTACGCCATCGGTCCGCCCACGTCGCAGTGGGGCGCCGTCCGCGCGAAGAACGGTCACCCCGCTCCGTTTCCTCTCAGGTACATCGAGATCGGTAACGAGCAGCGCGGCGAACGATACGGCCAGCGGGTCGCGCTGTTCTACAAGGCGATCAAGGAGAAATATCCGCAGCTCAAGATTGCGCTCAGCTCATGGATCGCAGGCGTCGATCGGCGCATCATCGACGCCGCCGGCACGATCGACATCGTCGACGAGCACGCCTATAAGCCCCTGCACTGGGCGATCGAGAACTTCGACAGCTTCGCTTCATACAAGCGCGAGGGCTGGGATCTGTACATCGGGGAGTTCGCGACCAACGCGGGCGTCGGCCGCGGCAACGTTCTCGCGATGCTCAACGACGCTGCCTACATGATGAGCATGGAGAAGAACTCCGACCTCGTGAAAATGGGGAGCTACGCGCCGCTGCTCGAGAACGTGAACGACCGCGACTGGCCGGTGAACATGATTCACTTCGACAGCAGTCGCGTATACGCGCGCGCCACTTACTACGCGAACAAGCTCTTTGCCGAGAACCTGCCGAGCGTGAACCTCGTCACCGCCGTCGATTATCGGCCGGCAACGCCGAAACCGATCACCGCTCGCGTTGGCGTGGCGACGCACAATACAGCAGCGGAGTTCAAAGATGTCGTCATCGAGCGCGATGGACAGCGGATCTTCGCGTCCGATTTCAGCACCACATCAGGGTGGACGCCGGAGGGGCGCCGAGGTCGATGGAGCGCCGTGGAAGGTGCTTATCGGCAGGACGAGCAGGCGATCGCGTGGTCCTTCATCAGCGACGCTGCGGCTGCAGGCGCGGCCGACTTCACCGTCTCGCTGAAAGCCAGAAAGCTCTCCGGCCTCGAGGGATTCATCATTCCTGTCGGCGTCGCCGACGGCCGCCGCGTGCAGTGGAACGTGGGTGGCTGGGGCAACACGCGCCACGCCCTCCAGGCCGCCGACGCTGTTGTTGGTGAACAGGTGCGCGGCTCGATCGAAACCGGTCGCTGGTACGACATCCGCGTCGAGGTACGCGATCGCACGGTGCGCGGTTACCTCGATGGGCAACTCGTGGAGGAACGCACGCTGCCGCGGGTCGACAAGGTCCTGGCGATCGCCGGCCGCGACGAGAAGACCGGTGACATCATCGTCAAAGTCGTCAACAGCGCGCCTGCGGCCGCGCCCATGACACTCACGATCAACGGCATGCCGCGCGTCAGCGGCGGCACCGTGACCGTGCTCACGTCCAACGATCCGCTCGACGAGAACACCTTCGAACAGCCGACGACGGTGGTACCGAAGACCACACGTCTTACGGTCAGCGGCCGCTCCATCACGCAGACGTTCGCACCGTATTCGCTGACGGTGATTCGTCTGAGCGGGAGGTAGCTTCCATTCCACGCCGCAGGCTCCTCCAATCGAGGCCGAAACGCGCGAGGTATTTGCGCAACCGGTCCGCATCGTTCGGCGCCGCACGCTTGTTACGCGAGACCGAGAAGATGGCCCGGCCCGCGTCCGAGAGCGAGCGTGACGCGCGGCAGACGCGGATCACGTCCGCAAGCTGCACCCGATCGAAGCGGTCGATCGCCTCGAGTGCGTCAGGCGTCAGTGTCCCTTCGAGCACATCCTCCATCGTTTCGCCGCCGAGCGCGATTCGCCATCCGCACCGCAGTCGATGGACTTCGTCGGCAACGACCTCCGTGGTGATGCGTCCGCCGGGGGCCAGGGCGGCCATTCGCAGCAAGGCGCCATTGAAGTCTCGGAAATTGGCGAGCCAGTGCGCATCCGGTGACGTGGCGAACGTGAGAAATTGCTGGCGCGCTTCCTTGCTCATCGAGATGCGCGTGCCCGTCGCCTCGGCGCATGCCGTGAGCTCGTGATCGAGGTTCGGTTCGATGTCCTCAGGACGTTCGCGCAGTCCGGGGAGGCGGAACGTCCACAGGTTGATGCGCGCGAGCAGGTCCTCACGAAAGCGTCCGCGGCGGACGGCGGCCGGCAGATCGGCGTTGGTCCCTGCGATCAGCTGAAAATCACTCCGCACGTCGCGGTCCGCGCCGAGCGGCAGGAACTGACGGTCCTCGACCGCACGCAGCAGTGAGGCCTGTTCATCGGGCCCGAGCTCCCCGATCTCGTCGAGAAACAGCACGCCGCCGTGCGCCGCCCGCAGCAGACCGGGTCGGTCGCGGAGCGCCCCCGTGAAGGCGCCGCGCACGTGGCCGAACAGCGCCGACATCGCCGCGTCGCCTCGCAGCGTCGCACAGTTCACCTCGACGAACGGCCCGGTGATTCGCTGGCGTGCCTTTTTCAGCTCGTAGATGCGTCGCGCGAGCCTCGACTTGCCTGCACCTGTCGGTCCGGTGAGCAGCATCGGCGCCCGTGACGCGACCGCGACCTGCTCGATGCGGGCGATCAGCTCGTTGAATACACGGTTGCGTGTATCGATCCCGGCTTTCAGAAAGGAGAGGTCGTCGCGCCGCTGCTGCTGAAAGCGCGCGGCAAGTCTGTCGTACTTGGAGAGATCGAGATCGATGATGCTGTAAGTGCCCGGCCGATTGTCTCGCTGGCGCGGAGGCGGACCGGTCTGCAGCAGCCGCGCAGGCAGGTACCGCGTTTCCGTCAGCAGGAACAGGCAGATCTGCGCGACGTGCGTGCCTGTCGTGACGTGCACGAGATAGTCCTCGCGCTCGGGTTCGAAGGAGTAGTTCGTCGCGAACTCGTGAAGCGCGCCATAGACGAGACCGAAATCCCAGGGATCTCCGAAATCGATGATGTGTGTGCGCACCTCCGTTTCCGGCGACTGCGCGCGGATGTCGCCGATAACCGTATTGGCGAGTGCCTGCTCCCGTGTGCCGTGCAGCAGCTCCAGACGACGAACGATGAGATCGTCGTGCCGACAGAGGTCAACCGTCGGCCTCCACGTGCTCCAACGGTCCGCCCCGCGCCCGCGATCGAGCTGCGATCCGAGCAGGCCGATGACAACGACAGGCTTTATCATCTGCGCGCGTAGTTTAGCCCAACAGCTACAAATTGAGCAGGCGGATATGAAATCGCTGGGATATTTGCAAGATTCCGGCTGGTATCGCACATGCTGAACAGGATGGCGGAGGCCACGCGGTCTCCGATGCGGTTGCCCCGGTGCGGCGCGATGGAAGCGCCGCACCGGCAGGGGGGTCATGGTCAGAATTGATGGCGCGCAAGGAGAAGGGGGAGGGCAGGTCCTCAGGACGGCGCTCGCGTTGTCGCTCGCGACCGCTACGCCGTTCCGGATCGAGAATGTTCGTGCGAAGCGCAAGAAGCCGGGACTTCTGCGCCAGCACCTGACGGCCGTTCGTGCCGCGACCGCTGTCGGAGGCGCGCGAGTCGAAGGGGATGCCCTCGGATCGTCGGTCCTCGAGTTCAGGCCGGGGGCCGCGCAGGCTGGCAACTACGACTTTGCCGTCGGTACGGCAGGCAGTGCGACGCTCGTGCTGCAAACCGTGCTGCCGCCGCTGCTGTTGGCCAGCGGACCTTCGACCATCGCGATCGAGGGAGGCACGCACAACCCCGCGGCGCCGCCATTCGACTTCATCGACCGCGTGTTTCTGCCAGCGCTCGAACGCACCGGCGCATCGGTGACGCGCACGCTCGAGCGCGCCGGCTTCTATCCGGCTGGTGGCGGACGGCTCGTAGCTCGAATCCAGCCGGTTGTTGCGCTGCACGAGTTCGACCTTCTCGACCGCGGAGAGATCATCGCGCGCAGGCTGCGAATACTCATCGCGAATCTGCCTCAGCACATCGCGGAGCGCGAGGTGGCCGTGGCGCTCAAGCTGCTGAACTGGAACGCGGACGCTGCGTGCATCGAGCGCGTCGACGCCGCCGGCCCCGGCAACGTCGTACTGATCGAGATCGAATCGGAGCACGCGCGGGAAATGTGCTCGGCCTTCGGTGAAACAGGTGTGCTCGCGGAGGCTGTCGCGGACAAGGCCGTTCAGCAGGCGCGCCGGTATCTCGTCGCCGGGGTACCGATCGGTGGTCATCTCGCCGATCAGTTACTGCCGATCATGGCGCTCGGCGGCGGCGGGTCGTTCCGCACGGTCGCGCCGACGCAGCACACGCGAACGAACGCGGCGATCGTGCGAATGTTCACCGGCGCGACGATCGCGTTTACCGAGGAGGGACGCGACGTCGTTCGCGTCGAGGTGAGGAAATGAGCGACAGGACGACGAACAGGATAGCCATTTTCGGCGAGCACGAGCCCAAGACCATCGCGCAACTGGAGGACGTCGCCAGCCGTGCCGAGCGCGCGGCGCTCATGGCTGACGGCCACCTCGGCTACGTGATGCCGATCGGCGGTGTCGCCGCCTATCGGGAGAAGGTGTCCGTTGTCGGTGTCGGCTTCGACATCGCCTGCGGTAACGCCGCGATCCGGACCGATCTGCAGTACACGCCGGCGTTCGCCGAGCAACTGCCGGCCATTGCCGACGAGATCCAGCGTGCGGTGTCGTTCGGGATGGGTCGCAAGAACCGCGCCGACGACGCCCCGGTGGATCATCCGCTGTTCGAGAGCGCTGCATGGGGCGCGGTGCCTGGCCACGCACGTGAAGGGCTGCGCAGCAAGGCGCGGGCGCAGCTCGGTACCGTCGGCAGCGGCAATCACTATGTCGACGTCTTCGCCGACGAGACCAACACCATCTGGGTCGGTGTCCATTTCGGCAGCCGTGGCTTCGGTCACACCGTCGCGTCGGGGTTTCTCGCGATGGGGCAGGGCGCCAAGTGGGGCGCACGCGTTCCGGAGAAGGAGGTGCTGCTGCCGCTCGACATGCCGATGGGGCAGGACTACTGGACGCTGATGACGCTCGCCGGCGAGTACGCGTACGCCGGCCGCGAGTGGGTCGCCCGCAAGGTCGTCTCCATCCTGGGCGGGACGGAGCGGGAGCTCGTCCACAATCACCACAACTTCGCCTGGCGAGAAGAGCACGACGGC
>DATLLF010000009.1:0-3616 GCA_035537955.1 Vicinamibacterales bacterium
AGGCCGCCTGCGCCGAACGCAACGGAGAGATGGTGTTCCTCGAACAAGAGATCGACGGTGCGGCCGCCGACGACCCGTTGCGGCGACTTGGTGGCGAGCCAAGAGTCAGAGCGCTGCTCGACAGCATGCGCCTGCCAAAACTGGTGTGAACGGATTCACGGATACGAGGGAGACATGACGACGTCGTTCGATGAACAGGGCATTCGACAGGCTATTACGTTCTACGCGGAGGGAATGCGGACGGGCGATGTCGCGGCGCTGAAGCGTGGCGAGCAGGCGATCCTGTGCGGCTATCTGGGCGACGACCTCATCGCTGGTCCCATCGCCGAGCTCTATGACTGGGTGGGGGCGAATCCTGCCCCGGCCGCTACGGGTGACCCGTTCTCGTGCGAGACCCTGGCCATCGAAATGACCGGACGCATCGCCACGGCGAAGGTGCGCGAAAGCGATCATCACGGTGTGGTGATCGACCACTTCCACCTGTTGAAGGTTGGCGAGCGCTGGTCAATCGTCAGTAAGCTTTGGGACGCCGAGCCGTAGCGGCTCCTGCGCGCCGCTCGGAAATCTGTTCAGATGGTGTGTTTGCGAATGAGCTGGCTAGGTGTCAGGGACGGAATTCGCAACTGGTTGCTGACGCCGGCATGAAGGAGACAGACCGTCAGCCCTTCTGGAACGCAGGCTACGTCCTCGCCATCGGCCGAGGCTGCGCGGCGACGGACCTGCGTCCGCCTAATGCTTCAAGCACGTGCATTTAGCCCGGCCTTCGAAGCGCGCGCCCCAAGTTCGCGACCGCGCCCAGAGATTCACCCAGGATGCTCCGAGGGACGAGACTAATAAGGTTTGGCCGGCGGGGATCGGAGCAGTTTCGCGTGGCTCAAGGCATCGCCCAACGAGCGGCAATTCAAAGTCGGTATCAGCTGGAGATCCGGGCCGTCAATCATCGCGGCACCGCGAACGAGCGTGTGACCTTCCGGTTGGTCGGTTGAAAGACCTCCTGCGAGAGGACGGCTGGCGACCAGCTGCTCGGGCGACTTTGGACCCACGCGTCAATCGCCTCGAGCGCGTCGATCAGGAACGTGCCTTTGCCTCCCGAGCAGTGGTCGACGCCGGGCGCCATGAAGAGCCTCACGGAGTCTTTGACCTGCTCGGCTCGGTCGCCGCCCGTACTCTCTCGTAGTAGTCGATCGTGTTCTGGGCCGGGATCAGTCCATCCGTCCAGCCGTGCCAGAGCCAGTAGTTTGCAGCGATCGGGAAGACGCCCGGTGCATACGCGCCCCATTGAAGGCTCTCCCGCCGGCGCCGGTCCCGGAAAAATTCTTTCACCGCTGCGCGGATTGACGACGCCGGCGTAGATCGACCGCGCCGCCTCCACCTGGGTGGGCGTCAGACACGCCGATGACTTGCTGGGCGAGCACGCGATCGCACCGGGATCGAACGTGCAGCTTCGCGGATCCTCGACGACGCGATCGGTGACGCCGTCGCGGGAGTCGCAGGCCGCAATCGCGGCCTCTTTGAGCAGCGCCAGCTGCGGCGGGCCAAGCCCGCCGGTGGGATTGGTGATCAGCTGCTGCACCTTCGCCCCGTACGCCATCAGCGGAACCCAGTTGTTGGCGGGTGCGCCAGCGGAAATGCCGTCGAAATCATCAGGGAAGCGCTGTGCCGCTTTGAGCCCTTGCCTTCCACCGGACGAGCTGGTAACCACACCTCAAACTTGATCGCCGAGTCCGCCGTCGGCGCGGTGGTCGCCGCCACGCGGCAGAACGCCGGCAACGTCCTGTAGTCGACCGACACCGCGGGTCCCGGCGGCAATGGGGCGCGACAAACGCGCCGGCCTCGACCCGCTGCGCGCTCGTGATCTTCGCGCCAGGCAGCGCAAGGGCCGCCAGTGTGTCGCAAGCGGCCGGCCTGCTGCTGCCGGCGTGAACCGCCTGTGGTAGGTAGGACGCCGAGAGCGCGACGTACCCGAGCAACGGCAGGAGTGCGAGTCGACCGGTTCGCCGCCACGACGATGTCAACGCGCATGCGCGACATCTTACCCACAACGCGCGCTGGAGGCCGGTGGGATCGAACTCGAACCACGCGCCTGCTCGGTTCGGGATTGATGGGCGGCAAGGTCGGGACGATCTTCGCCCGGGCAGGACACGCGGTGGTCCTTCAGCTATTCACACAGCGAACGAAAGCTGAAGCGACTCGCGCGGGGGTTTTGGGACACGCTCGGGCTGGGACCCGGCGTCGAGTCGAATTAGGTGGCGATGTAGGCTTGAAGAAGCACGGTGACGTTGATCTTGGTGGGGATGCCGGCCCCTCCGACCCTGCTTGACGTCTCTGAGATGAATGAGTAAACAAGAGGCTGTAGGACGAATGAGTACCCCCCGGAAGACACGCCTCTACAGGACCGAGCGCACGCTCACGCGAACGCTCCGGGTCGCCTATCCCGCGGCACGCGGGGGCATGGTGCTTCGCACGGAGAAGGACTGGGACGCGAATCTCGAGCCGGTCGCGGTCAGCGATGATGGCACTGTGTCCACCTTCGAGCTGGAAGCGGATCAGCCGTTCCTATACTTCAAGCCGTGTCTCGTCGAGAGCGGGTCGACGCACTGGGCCCTCGGTCCCAACAAGCTGGCTATCATGACCGAGCCGGACGTGCGCGTCGCCTACCCATACTTCTTCAGTCCCGAGGTGGGGCGGTTTTCCACGCTCGTGGAGCTCCCGTCGAAAATCCTTGGCCGCGACCACAAGCTCCGCGCCTATCTGCCGCCGGGGTACGACGAGAACACGCTGAGCGAATTCCCGGTCGTGTACATGCAGGACGGGCAGAATCTGTTCTTCCCAGCGGAGGCGTTCCTCGGACAGGATTGGGCCGTCGACAAGACAGGCGATGTTCTACGCGCCATGAACGCCGTCGAGGACTTCATCATCCTGGGTGTCTATTCCAGCGATCGGATGACCGAGTACACGAAGCCCGGGTACGAGTTGTACGCCCGGTCGCTGGTGGAGGAGGTCGTGCCCGAAGTCGAGCGCCGCGGCATTCGTGTAGGCCGGCATCGGAGGCACCGCTCCGTGTGGGGTTCCTCGCTCGGCGGCGTCGTCGCGTTCTACACAGTCTGGCAGCACCCCGACGTGTTCGGCAGCGCCTGCTGTATGTCGAGCACCTTTTCGCATCGCGACGATCTCATCGACCGCGTGTTCGCGGAGCCGTTCAGGGACGTGGGCTTCTACCTCGATAGCGGCTGGCCCGGCGACAACTACGAGGTCACCGTTGGGATGGCGATGGCGCTCATCTCGCGCGGATGGGAGTACGGCCGAAACCTGCTGCACTTGTGCTTCCCGATGGCCGAGCACAGCGAGACGTCATGGGGGATGCGACTGCACCTGCCGATGCAGTTCCTGAACGGCGCCGTGGCGCGCGCCTATCGTGTAAAGAAGCCGGCTCTTGGCGATCTCCCGTTTCCCGACCAGTCGGTTGCGGCGGTTCCGCGCTGATCGCGCCCGTCACGCTTCGGCGAACTGGATGACGACCTGCGTTCACGAACGCCTCCGGCCTCTCGCACCGCGACACGAGGCGCGAGCCACGTGGCAGCCGCGCGAGCCAGGGCCTGTCCCGCCTTGTTACCAG
>DATLLF010000010.1:0-4066 GCA_035537955.1 Vicinamibacterales bacterium
TTGGACGCGGCGCCAGAGCTGGCGAGCAGTTGCCGTCGCCAACCTTCGCGCCGGGGCGCTTTTTAGTGCCCTCACTGTGCTGGCTGGCTGGGTGCTCGCGTCGGTTCCGTTCGTCGAGGCCACGCCTTCGCTAGCGTGGCATAGATGGATCGGCGTCGCGGCAGCCGTCGCGACGGCGGGCGCGGCGGTGACGTCAAGGTCGTGCCACGTTGAATCCCGCCGATGGCTACTCGTGTACCGGGGCGCGCTTTTCGCGGCGGCAACTCTCGTGGCGCTCGCCGGGCACCTGGGCGCCGCGCTTGTCTGGGGCACAGACTTCCTGAGGCCGTAAGACTGCCTTCTGGCTTCGTGAGAAGACGCCGTAACTCTGACCTCCCTCAAACGGGCGAGTGACCTGCGTGGACCGTATCGGCTACTTGTTCGGTCTGTATTAAAAGGCCCACTCCCTTCCGAAACCTGTCACGTGCGCGCGACAGCGTCGACATGACGGTGCCCATCGGCACGCCCATAATGTCGGCGATTTCTTTGTAGGAAAGGCCTTCGAGTTCGCGCAGGACCAGAATTTCTCGGAACCGAACCGGAAGCTCGCTCAGAGCCTTCTCCACGAGGCGTCCGTCGGCGTTCTGGCGGGCCGAGAAGGGACTCTCGGAGGCCGGCCAGACCATCGTGCTGCCGCTCCTCGTCGCGCGCGAGTTTCACGCGTTCACGTTCGTGTTCAACGGCGAGCTCGAAAAACCGTTGCACGATCCATCGCGGGAGCTCGCATCCGGATTCGGCTTCGCGTTCGGCCGGTCGTTCACGCGGAAGGTCGCCGCGATGATCGAGCTGCGCACCGAATCGAGCATCGACTTCCAGCGAGATCGGCTCGTGCTGGTGAACGCCGGCATCATCGACGGCATGCGCAACGTCGTCGTGTACGCGAACATCGGCCATTCGGTGTTCTCCGACGACGGAGGGCATTTCTACGCCGGCGGCGGCTTCAAGGTCGTGATCGGCCGGTAGCCGGGCGTGCTACCCTCGACAGCCGTGGGCCGCGACATCAGGCTCGCGCTCAGGCGGCTCGGCGCGACGCCTCTCTTCACAACCTTCGCGATTCTCTCGCTCGCGGTCGGCGTCGCGATCACGACAGCCGTGTATTCGATCGTCGATGCGGTGTTCCTGCGCTGCCTCGGCATCCACGAGCCCGATCGCGTCGCCGTCATCGTCACCCCGTACAGCGGACGGCTGCTGACCGGCACGGTGTCGGAGCCGGACTTCCGCGATGTGCAGACCGCCCAGACGTCGTTCTCCCACGTCGCCGCGTCCGCCACGTTCGTTCGCCGCCTTGCCCTGCCGTCCGTGACGGAGATGGTCATCGGCGAGTCGGTGAGCGGATCGTACTTCGCCACGCTCGGCGTGGGCGCCAAGCTCGGACGCACGATTCAGCCGAGCGACGATGCCGGCGGCGGACGTGTGGTGATGCTGAGCGATACGCTGTGGCGACGGCGGTTCGCGTCCGATCCGCGGATCGTCGGCGCCACCGTGGCGATCTCCGGAGAACCCTTCGAGATTATCGGCGTGGCGCCGGCCTCGTTCAGCGGTCCTCGCGGATGGCTGGTGGGCACGCAGTTCTGGATTCCACTCGGTACCGAGTCACGGTTGAAGGAGTCCCCCCGGACGGCGGCGCCGCGCGCCACAGCACGAGACGATCGACGGCTCACCGTCTTTGGCCGCCTCGCAACGGAGGTGACGATCGCCGCGGCATCGGCGGAAATGCAGACCATCGCCGAGCGGCTCGACGAGTTTTTTCCGCCGCGATTCCGTGGCAAGGGCGTCGGCGCCACGGATCGCCCGTGGCGCGCAAAGACCATGGCGGCGATCTCCGACGACGAGGACTCCGCCGTGCGCCGGTTCGGGATGACGCTCGTGGCGCTCGTCGGGTTGGTGCTGGTCGTCGCCTGCACGAACCTCGGCAACCTCGTGCTCGCCCGCGGAAGTACACGGCTGCGCGAGCTCGCCGTGCGGCGCGCCCTCGGCGCATCGAGGTGGCGGCTCGTGCGCGAACAGTGTCTCGAGAGCGTGATGCTGGCGGCCGGCGGCGCATTCGCGTCCTACGTCATGTTCGAGCTGTTGCGCGTCGTGATGGACACCGAGTTCAGCCTCGCCATGCCTTTCGGCGGCCGTACCACGCTGTCGTTTCATCCCGCGCTGAACGTGCCGGCGCTGACGATCGCGGTCTCGTCGCTCCTCATCGCGCTCGTCGTCTTCGGCCTCGAGCCGGCGATTCAGCTGACGCGCACGCTCGACGTTCGCGGCGCGCTCGCCGGCGGATCGGCCGCCGGACCGCAGCGCGGCCGGCGCCAGCGGCTTCTCCTGCGGTGGCAGGTCGCCATCGCGGCCGGGTTCTTCATCATCGCCACCATGTTCGTGAAGTACTCGATCGCGGAGGCGCGCCATGATTCCGGCATCGACCTGGATCGAATCGGCGTCGCCGTTCTCAATTTCGACACGCCGGAGTGGAACGAGCCTCGCGCACGGCGCATCTTCGACCGGGTACTCGACGAGCTGCGGCGCCATCCGTCGGTCGAGGCGGCCTCACTGTCGAGTGGATTGCCCTTCGGCGTGCCGAGTACGCTGCGTCTGTCCATCTCACCACTGGAACAGACGAGCGCCGCGCGAATGGACCCGCAGGTGGTGACGACGATCGCCGGGGCCCCCTCGATGTTCCGAACGCTGGGGGTGGAGATCCTTCGTGGACGCGGTTTCGACGATCGCGACGGGCCGGCCGCGCCACGCGTCGTGGTCCTGAGCGAATTCACGGCACGGCAGATGTTCGGTACCGCCGACGTCGTCGGGCGGGAGATGGCGGTCGGCCAGACGCGGTCCCCGACGGCCACGATCGTCGGCGTTGCCGCCGATACGGACGTGGGCAGTATCTTCGCGGATCCGCGGCCACTGGCCTACGTGCCGCTGACGCAGCACTACCAGCCGCTCATCACGGTCGTCACGCGGGCATCCGGATCGGTGACGAATGCGGTGGGCGCGATGCGCGAGGCCATCCGGCGTGCCGATCCGGACGTGGCGGTCGACACCATCGGGACGGGACGATCGGTGCTCGCCGGACCGTTTCAGGTCCTGCGCGGGCTCGGCATGACGGCGGTCGGCCTCGGCGCGATCACGCTGCTTCTCGCCATGGCGGGCCTCTACGGCATCCAGTCGCATATCATTGCAAACCGCACGCGGGAGATCGGCGTGCGGATGTCGTTGGGGGCCACCGCCGGACAGATCAAGCGCATGGTGCTCGTGGACGGCTATCGTCCTGTCCTCGACGGGCTCATCTTCGGGTTGTCGATTGGCCTCGTCGGCCGGGCGATCGCGCGCGCGTATCTCGAGCTGGACGTCGCCATCGTCGATCCGTGGATGCTGGTGGTGACGCCGATTCCGTTGATCTGTGCCGCGTTCTTTGCCTGCTACTTGCCGGCCCGCAGGGCCGCGGCGGTCGATCCCAACGTAGCGCTCCGCAGCGAATAGCCACGCCGGTAATTTTCTGCCGTTCGTTTCCTATGAAAACTTACAGCAGACACGACTTTACCCGAGAGGAACGCG
Source organism: Vicinamibacterales bacterium (assembly GCA_035537955.1). Taxonomy (GTDB): domain Bacteria; phylum Acidobacteriota; class Vicinamibacteria; order Vicinamibacterales; family 2-12-FULL-66-21; genus JACDCA01. Next base: position 3,586 of record DATLLF010000010.1, read on the forward strand.
CGGCGAGAGCCAAGGTTGCGATCAGCGCGGCGTTTGAGAGCAAAGAGCAAGCCTTTCTCGACTTCCTGCTCTCTCACTACGTCCGTGTTGGCGTGCAGGAACTCGACCAAGAGAAACTGACCCCATTGTTGCGGTTGAAATACAACAACTCAATTGCCGACGCGGTGGCTCACCTGGGCAAGCCTGAGGACATTGGACGAGTCTTCATCGGCTTCCAGAAATATCTGTATCAGCAAGAAGCGCGTTCGGCCGGAACACCGTTGAACCGATAGTTCGATTAGTCGTCGCCGTCTGGGCCGAACGCTCGTTGCCCATGGCAGATCTCAAAGGAGGGCCGAAAACGACCTAGCCCCGCTTTTTGTCGCGCGCGGATAGGCGCTGGAGGGCGACGGTGGGCGAGATCACCGTGTCGGTCGTCGGGTCCGCCGCCTGATATATGATGAGCGTCATCATTGTCTGATTATATGACGGTCATCATGTA
>DATLLF010000011.1:0-9681 GCA_035537955.1 Vicinamibacterales bacterium
AGCCCGACCGGCAACATCCATTTGTTGAAGAAAGGCGGTCCGACCGTCAGGCGCTCGCCCCTGACCGCTTCGCTGAGCGTCGGAAACATGGTCGCGAACAGAACGAAGAAGGCCGAGAACAGCAGAATCCAGTTATTGGCGAGGAACGCCGCTTCGCGCGACGCCCACGAGTCGAGCTCGTTGCGCGATCGCAGCAGCGGCATGCGATAGATCACCAGGCCGAATGACACGACGACGATCGCGATCATGAAGACCGTGAACATCCAGGCGAGCTCGCGGTCCTCGCCGAAGGCGTGCACCGACTGCACGACGCCTGAGCGCGTCATGAACGTGCCGAAGATCGTGAGGAAGAACGTGAGGATGACGAGCGTCACGTTCCAGACACGCAGCATGCCGCGCCGCTCCTGGACCATTACTGAGTGGAGAAACGCGGTCGCGGTGAACCACGGCAGCAGCGCCGCGTTCTCGACCGGGTCCCATCCCCAGTAACCGCCCCAGCCGAGCTCCTCATACGCCCACAGCATTCCCAGGCCGAGGCCAATCGAGAGAAACATCCAACCGACCATCGTCCAGCGACGCACGGCGCGCAGCCATGAGTCGTCGAGATGCCCGGTGATCAGCGCCGCGATGCCGAACGCAAACGGGATCGTCATCGAGACGAACCCAAGGTACAGCGCCGGCGGATGAATCGCCATGTAGAAGTTCTGCAGCAGTGGATTGAGCCCCGCGCCGTCGGCAGGCGCCTGCGTGAGGAACGTCGAGAACGGATTGTTGTGGATCACCATCAGGAGGATGAAGAACATCTCCGTTGCGGCGATCACGGCAACGACGTAGGGGATCAGCTCGCGATGGCGTTCCCGGTTCACACGGACGGCTGCAGCGCCGAACACTCCGAGCAGAAACACCCAGAACATGATCGAGCCGTCGAGGCCGCCCCAGTACGACGCAATCTTGTAGGCCAGCGGCTGCGCGGCATCGGAGTAACGCTGGACGTACTTGATCGAATAGTTACCGGTGACGAAGGCGTGCACCAGGATGCCGGAGGCCACCGTCATGAGCGCGGTAATGAGATAGAACGCACCCAGCCCGCTCTCGACGAGACGCGTGGAGCGGCGGCGCGCGCCGGCTACAGATGCGGCGATCGCATATGCGCACGTGACGAAGGCGAAGAGAAGGACGAACGTTCCGAGGGCCGGCACGTCAGTTCCCCGACGGCTGCGCGGGCGCCGCCTCATATTTCGACGGACACTTCGCCATGACGCCATCCGGTTCCACGGCAAATCCGTCCGCCGAGAGATAGCCCTTGATCACGACCTCTGAGTTGTCCTTGAACGTATCGGGCACGATGCCCGTGTAGCGGGCACTCACGATCTGGCCCTTGTTCTGGACCTGGAAGAAGTACTCCATCGTTCCGGGCTTGCGCATGATCGACTTCTCGACCACGAAGCCGTGGAGCTGGAGCTTTTTGCCATGCCAGGCGGCCGGGTCGGACATGACTTCGTCGACGTGCTTGTAGTACTCGGTGCCTTCGGCGAGCGACGCGTACATCAGCCCACCCAACGCGCCGGCGATCACGATGACCGTGGCGAGGATCCTTATTGATTTGGAGCTCATGAGGTAACCCGCTGAGCGTCTGAAATGAACGGCTTTCCGGTGGAAACGGCGCGTCTATTGTACTTCACGGAGCATCTGATGAACCGTCGCGAGGGGAAGCCCGACAACGTTCGACCACGAGCCATCGATCCGTTCCACGAACCTGGCGCCGAGGCCCTGGATCGCATAAGCGCCAGCTTTGCCCATCGGCTCGCCGGACGCGACGTACCAGCCGATCTCTGATTCTGTCAGTCCCGAAAACCAGACGCGTGTAATGGCAGCCGCTTCCACCGTTCGCATGTCGCCCAGCAGTACGACTGCCGTCAACACATCGTGGACCCGGCCGGAGAGCAGCCGCAACATCCGCACGGCATCGGCCGGATCGCGCGGCTTCCCGAGGATACTCCCATCGACCACGACCTCGGTATCGGCGCCGAGGATCTGCTGGCCCGCGGCGCCCGCGTGGGTGCGCGCCACGGAGGTGGCCTTCTCATGCGCGACTCGCCGCGTGTAGTTCTCCGCCGATTCGCCGCGCTGCGGCACTTCGTCAATGTTCGCGGCAGCGACGGTGAACTCGAACCCTGCTGAATGGAGTAACTCGGCGCGCCGCGGTGACGCGGAGGCGAGGATCAGTTTCATCGGTCTTGATAATATCGTCGAGATGCGGCCCATTCAGACATTCGCAGGGACTGTGCTCGCCGAGATCGTGCGCCGACAGCCGGCATCCCCTGCGCGCACGGCGTTCGCGTGGCAGCTGGCTGTGGGACCCGCGCTCGCCCGGGCGACGTCTGTAGAAATGGAGGGCACGACCCTCCAGGTGCGCGCGAATGACGAGCGCTGGCTGAAGGAGATCGCTCGTGCGAAGCCGATCATCCTGCACAAGCTGCAGCAGCTGCTCGGTGACCAGAACCTGACCAGAATCAACGTCGCAGGCCCGACGCTCAAGCCCGTGTGACCCCATGAACAAGCCCGTCATCCTCTCCGCCGTCCGCACGCCAACAGGCAAGTTCCTTGGCGTTCTGAAGGACTTCACCGCGCCGCAACTTGGCGCGCTCGTCGTTCGCGAGGCCGTCGCGCGCGCAGGGATCGACCCGGGCTCGGTCGACGAATGCATCATGGGCAACGTGATCCAGGCCGGCAACGGCCAGAATCCGGCCCGCCAGGCGGCGCTGAACGGAGGTCTTTCCGAACACGTCGCGGCGCTCACGATCAATAAGGTATGCGGATCGGGGCTGAAGGCGGTGATGCTCGCCGCGCAGGCTATTGCGACGGGCGACATCGAAGTCGCGGTCGCCGGCGGAATGGAATCGATGAGCAACGCACCCTATCTCGTGCCGCGCATCCGCGAAGGGCTGCGGATGGGCAATGGCACACTCGTCGATTCGATGATCCAGGACGGACTGTGGTGCGCGTTCGATAACTGCCACATGGGCATGTCGGGTGAGACCGTCGCAGAAAAATATTCTGTCGCGCGCACCGATCAGGACGCGTACGCCGCGGAGTCGCACCGCAAGGCGGCGCATGCCACCAACGAAGGATGGTTCAAGGAGGAGATCCTGGCGATCAGCATTCCACAACGCAAGGGCAACCCGCTCGTCGTCGACAGAGACGAGCCGATCCGCGCCGATACGACGGCCGAGGTGCTTGCGGGATTGAAACCGGCGTTCAAGAAAGACGGGTCGGTGACCGCCGGCAACGCTCCCGGCGTGAACGACGGCGCGGCGGCGCTCGTCGTGACGTCCGAATCGCGCGCACAGGCGCTCGGCGTGACGCCGTTGGCGCGAATCGTTGGTCAGGCCACGAGTGGTCTCAAGCCCGGACTCGTCCTCATGACGCCCGTGGAGTCGGTCCGCAAGGTTGCGCAAAAGGTCGGATGGGAGCTCAGAGACGTCGACCTCTTCGAAATCAACGAAGCGTTCTCGGTACAGCTCGTCGCCGTCGTGCGCGAGCTGGGCATCGATCCGGCGCGCGTGAACGTCAACGGCGGCGCCGTCGCGCTCGGCCACGCCATCGGCTCCTCGGGCGCGCGCGTGCTGACGACGCTGCTCTACTCGATGAAGCGCCGCGGCGCGAAGCGCGGCATTGCGGCGCTATGCCTTGGCGGCGGCAACGGAGTGGCGTTGGCGGTTGAAACGATGTAGGGACGGTTCGTGAACCACCCCTGACGAGAATCGGGTCGGCGGTTCGTGAACCGCTCCCCGCCTTTGCGATCCGACCCGAAAGCCACGTTTCGGCGCTCGACAGGGAGTCGCAATTGTCATGAAGCCGCGACGCCAGAGATAATCACCGGATGCCTGAGATCAGGAAGGTCGGCGTCATCGGAGCCGGCACGATGGGGAACGGGATCGCGCAGGTGTTCGCGCAGTCGGGCTACGACGTACAGCTCGTCGACGCCGTGCAGTCAGCGCTCGATCGTGCGCGCACCACGATCGACAAGAGCCTGACGAAGCTCGCCGAGAAAGGCAAGATCACCGTCGAAACGCGCGAGATCACACTGGCACGTCTTTCCGCGGGTACCGATATCAGCGCACTCGCCGATGCCGACTTCGTCGTGGAAGCGATCGTGGAAGACGCCGCTGCCAAGCGTGACCTGTTCGGCCAGCTCGATGCGCTCACGCGGCGCCACGTGATTCTCAGCTCGAATACTTCGTCGATCTCCATCACTGTCCTCGGCGCGGCGACGAAGCGGCCGGACAAAGTGCTGGGGATGCACTTCATGAACCCCGTCCCCCTGATGACGCTGGTCGAACTGATCCGCGGACAGGCGACATCGCCGGAGTCGATGGCGATCGCGTCAGACCTGTGCGCGAAGCTCGGCAAGACCGCACTCGAGGCCGCCGACTATCCCGGTTTCGTCGCCAACCGCATCCTCATGCCGATGATCAACGAGGCGATCTACGCGTTGATGGAGGGAGTCGGCACGAAGGAGTCGATCGACGGAATCATGCAACTGGGCATGAATCACCCGATGGGGCCGCTCACGCTGGCCGACTTCATCGGCCTGGATGTCTGTCTCGCGATCCTCAACGTGCTTCACGAGGGGCTCGGGGATCCGAAATACCGTCCGTGCCCGCTGCTCAAGCGGATGGTCGCCGCGGGCCATCTCGGTCGCAAGACGGGGCGCGGATTCTACGACTACCGCCAAGGCTGATCGCCCGTTCCGCATGCCGAGCGACGACACGCAACCATCCAGACGAACCACGTCGCAGGCGCGAGTATCACGATCTCCCGGAGCACGCTGGTCGCATTGTTTCGCCAGAACCCCGGCAGCCAGTAGCGTCGGTCTACACCCGCGAAGAGATCGAGGCCCGACACGTAGTAATGGTGCGTGAACGGCCATAGCGCCATGATTCCCGACGGAGGTCCGCTGTCCTCGCCGAGCCAGTCCAGCAGGACGTGCGTGAGATACGCGGCACCAACCGCTGTGCCCAGCCGGAGCGCGGTCCCGCGACGATGGCGCGGCACGAGCACGACGAGCGCGCAGGCGAACACCAAGGCCGCCGCGGCGAGGCTGTGAGTCGGACCACGATGTGTCAGCGGAAGGAGGAGATCGAGGTCGGCGACGATCCCGGCAACGGCGAACCAGACGAGTTTGTCGCGAGCGCGCGAGGGGAAAATGGCGCATCCCGCGGCGATGCCGCCGAGCGCATGACCGACGGGAGAAGGCATCGCCGGGATAATGTCACAGCGATCGGGGGCACTCGGAATCTGCAACGGACGCGGTGCCGGAACGCCGCGGAAACTACAAACTCCGTCTTACAGAGGCGAAAGTCGTCGAAACTCCTAACTCACTGAAAAAGCGCAAGATCTATGGATGTCATGCACGGCGTTTCACTTGACTTTCGCCACGGCACGCACCTATCATTCATCCGCTCCATCAACGCCGGCGCGCGAATGACCTCCCCTGTCACCCGTGTGGGGAAACTGGATTGGTCGAGAGACGCCGGGCCACCAATCGTTTTTGGAGCACTAAAAGGAGCGTTATGCCGCCAGTCGAAGACCGCAATGACCGTGAGCGCCTGAAGGCCATCGAAGCCGCCGTCGGGCAGATCGAGAAACAGTTCGGCAAGGGGTCGATCATGCGTCTGGGCGGCAAAGACGCCGTCGCCGTGATCCCCGCCATTTCGACCGGCTCCGTGAGCCTCGACTACGCCCTGGGCATCGGCGGCGTACCGCGCGGGCGCGTGATCGAGGTCTTCGGGCCCGAATCGTCCGGCAAGACCACGCTGACCCTGCAGATCATCGCCGAAGCGCAGAAGCTCGGCGGCATGGCTGCGTTCGTCGACGCCGAACATGCGCTCGACGCGCAGTATGCGAAGAAGCTCGGCGTCGATCTCGAGAACCTGCTCGTGTCGCAGCCCGATAACGGCGAACAGGCGCTCGAGATCGTCGAGGTGCTGGTTCGCTCCAACAGCGTCGACGTCGTCGTTGTCGATTCCGTCGCCGCGCTGGTACCGAGAGCCGAAATCGAAGGCGAGATGGGCGAAGCGCAGATGGGGCTTCAGGCGCGTCTCATGTCGCAGGCCCTGCGGAAGCTCACCGGCGTCGTTTCGAAGTCGAAGACCTGCCTCATCTTCATCAACCAGCTCCGCGAAAAGATCGGCGTCATGTTCGGCAACCCCGAAACGACAACGGGCGGCCGGGCGCTGAAGTTCTATTCGTCGGTGCGCATCGACATCCGACGGATCGGCGCGATCAAGGATGGTGATTCGGTCGTCGGCGGCCGCACGCGCGTGAAGGTCGTGAAAAACAAGGTGGCGCCCCCCTTCCGCGAGGCGGAGTTCGACGTCATGTATGGCGAGGGGATCTCGAAGGAAGGCGACCTGCTCGATCTCGCTGTCGACAAGCGGATCGTCGACAAGAGCGGCACCTGGTTCGCGTTCAACGGCGAGCGCCTGGGCCAGGGGCGCGAGAACGTCAAACAGTTCATGAGAGACAACCCGGAGATCGCGCGGCAGATCGAGCAGAAGGTCCGGCTCGAGCTGGGGCTTACGAAGGAAGAACCGGCCGTCGTTTAGTCCAGGTGTCGGCAAAGACTGCGAGCGACTCTCTGGTCCCTGCCAGTGAGTCGCTCATCATACCGACGCGCCAAGCTCGGGGAAGCCGGCTTCAGCCGCCCTACTTCACCGGCCTCACAACGAACATCACCTCACCGGCCCGAATGAGGCCGAGCTCCTCACGCGCCACACTCTCGATCGTCCTCGGGTCAGCGGCCAGCCGGCGCATGTGATCCGCGAGGAACGCATTCTCGCGCTGGAGCGCGGACAACCGCGCCTGCGTCTCCATGTACTCGCGGCGCGCGCGCAGCGAGGCCGACAGGCCGCCCTGCCCGACGAAGGCATTCACGAGGACGACAACCGTCGCGAAGATCAGCGCGCGTCTGAGCCACACGTTTTGTCCGCGCCGGGGCGGCAACGGCTTGACGAGCGGCGTATCCATCACGCGGTTCATGAAAGTGAGCGCAAAGTACCAAACCTTTGCACGAAGTACAAGGGGAAAATACAAGTGCTGGGTGCTGAGTGCTGGGTGCTGAGTGCGGTGCTAAGTGCTACGTGATCCTCTGAATTGGGTGCGGCCGCGCTGCCATTTGGGCGCGATTCCCGAGCATCGAGCCGACATGACTTCCGGTTTAAGGATTGCGCGGAGGATCTGGCGAGGTATGAAGCGCGTGGTATGACAATTCCGACGGGGACCGATGACCATGAACACGGTGCGTTGTCCAGTCTGCCAAGGTGAGCTCAGCGAAGTGAGTCACGGCACGTGTGGCGGGCCGAGACTGTACGCCGAGATGTTCACCTTCACATGCTCGGCACACGGAGTCGTGTTTCTTACACGTGAGGGTGTGCGCAGGACAGACGAGGACCGGTCCGATGATGACGGCGAATCGCCCGCCCGTGAGCCCCGCCCGACAGCGCCTGCTCCCAGAGCGGGCGCCGCGCGAATCCCGCTGCCGGACTCAAATGACTCCGTACTCGTGGCCGGCCGGGTAGTGGGTCAGTTCGAACTACGACCGCGGAAGAGCGAACAAACACAGAAGAACCACAGAGATGAGATGAAGCGGCTGGCTGTCCTTCGACGGAGCGTATGCTCCATCGGTGGAAGTTAACGCGCTCAAGGCGCAAAGGAGCAGCCAGCCATGGAATATGGTGCCATCGATCTCCATCTGCAGCGCAGTCAAATTCGAATCGTTGCCGAGGACGGCACGGTGCGTCTGGATCAACGGATCGTGACGAGCCGGCCCGAGTTCGTCGGCCTGTTTGGCGGGCGGGCTCCGATGCGGGTGCTGCTCGAAACGGGCACCGAAAGCGAATGGGTCGCGCAGACGCTCGAGGCCTGTGGCCACGAGGTGATCGTGGCGGATCCCAATTACACCTTGATGTATGGGGCGCGGGCGCGCGCGGTCAAGACAGACAAACGGGATGTGGCGACGTTGGCCGAGGCGTGTCGGTTGGGGATCTACCGGCCGGCGCATCGGGTGTCCGCCGCGCAACGGCAGCAGCGCCGCGAGCTCCGGGTGCGCGAGCAACTGGTCCGGGTGCGCACCCAGGCGATCAATCTGTTGCGCGCTCAGTTGCGCCAGGAAGGCTATCGATTGGCGTCGGGGAGCGCCGAGACCGTGGTCGCCCGCTACGACCGGTTAGCCGTGCCGGCGGCGCTGCAGCAGGTGCTCACGCCACTGCTCGACGTACTCCGCCATCTGGCCCCGACCCTCACGCAGGCGGCCGAGACGCTGCGGGCCCGGGCGGCGGCCGATCCGATTGCGCGGCGATTGATGACGGCGCCGGGGATCGGCCCGATCACGGCGTTGACGTATCGCGCGACGGTCGACACGATCGACCGCTTCGCGGATGCCGGCAGTGCCAGTGCCTTCTTCGGCCTGGTGCCGCGCGAGGCCAGCTCGGGGGAACGGCAGCGCCGGGGGCGGATCACCAAGGCGGGCCCGCCGGTGGCCCGGAGCTTATTGATCCAGGCCGCGTGGGTGGTGTGGCGCCAGCGCGCCACCGGGGGACAGATGCACGCCTGGGTCCTGCGCCTCGCCGACCGGCGCGGCAAGCGGATCGCGATCGTTGCGCTGGCGCGGCGGTTGTCCCGCATCTTGTATGCGATGTGGCGTGATGGCACGGACTATCGGGTGGGCCCTCGCACCGCGGTAAGCAACGTATAGCAACTCGAGTGTGGTTGGCGCAGCCGTCAGATGGGGAAGGTGAGCGCGGTGTGTTTCCGGATTGTGTCGACCATCGTCACAGAGATGGCGCCCCGACCCCCCGCTTCTCATTGTGCGCCGGTGACTGAGCTCACCCTGAAGAGCGCGGATAGAAGGCTGACGGAAGCTCGCCGCAGACGCGGCACTGATGGCTGCAACGGGAACAACGGAAAATGAAAAACGGAAGAAACAAAGCTTGACTCAAACAGCCGCTTCATAGAAGGAAACACAGAGGAAACACCGAAACACACGAGCACCGCCCAAGACCGGGGACACCAGAAACACGGAGAACACGGATCGGAGCGGCACATTCTGCGTCGCGCCCCGTCAGGGACTGGACGAGCCCATCGTCGGCGCCGGGCTGCGGCCCGTTGACGACACGCTCGATTCCGCATGCTGGCGCATTCAGTGTTTCCCCTGTGTTTCCCCTGCGGCTGTATGTCCTCGATGGTTGTCCTGCGGCCTGCGTTTCCGCTGTGTTTCTCCAGGGTCGGCGGCCGAACTGATCCAACACCCTCGCCCTTCCAGATCGATCCGCGGACGCTTAGAACCAAGGGCGATACGAACCTTCGATCCTCGCACTTAGACAACATTCCAGGGAACTGATCCGTGAAGATCCAAGACGTCAAACTGACCCACTACCGCCGGCCGGCGCTGCTTGTGACTCCAACGAGGCGGCTGTTATGATTAGGGTTCTGCCGAGCATCGTCAGGGTATGCCGAGGTAGCTCAGTCGGTAGAGCACAGCACTGAAAATGCTGGTGTCACTGGTTCGATTCCAGTCCTCGGCACCATTTATCACTACGTTCGGCCGCACTCGCGTGCGGCCTCACTGCGCGCTCGCGGTCGCCTTCGGCGACTCCCCTCCGGCGCTCGCTTGCGGCC
>DATLLF010000012.1:0-12188 GCA_035537955.1 Vicinamibacterales bacterium
GCACCCGGCCATGCGAATTCTAGTCGTGGATGACCATCGCAACACGCGCGAAACGCTGGCGATGGGACTTGCGCTCTCGGGCTACGCCGCCGACACGGCGTCGGGCGTGCTCGACGCGCAGCGGCTCTGCCGGACACAGCAGTACGACGTGATCGTCTGCGACGTGCGGATGCCCGACGGCAACGGCGTGGAATTCGCGTCCCACCTCCGCGCCCTGCATCCACACGTCCGGCTGGTGCTGATCACCGCGAACGAGCTCACCGAGCGCGAAGCGGAGCTGGCACGCGCGGTTGGCGCAGAGTTGCTCATCAAACCGGTCAATGCAGACGTACTGGCTCTGTATTGCCGCGAATCACGGGCGTGGAGCGCGCCGCCGCCGTAGCTCGCGCCCTCCCCCCGTTGCCCGCATCGGAGGACATCATGAAAGATCGAAGAGGCGACCCGAACCGGATCAGACGCGCGGTGATCGCGCTGGCGGTCGCCGCGGGCGGGGTCACCAGTCCGGGCTATCCGAGCCGTGTGACCGGACAGGCGCAGGCGCCCGACCTGCGCTCCATTTTTACGCCGGGCACGCTGTGGCAGGATCGTAACGGCGACGGCGTGATCGACTTCGTGGCTGCACGCCTCGTGCTCGACGAAAACGCCGGGCTCGCGACGGTCATCGCCGCAACCGACGTCGCCGCCCGTCTCGGATTCGAAACGTCCGCCATGAACCTGCCGGTCGCCCGCACAGGCGACACGGCCGGTTTCGTTGTGGTCGGCGAGGCCGGCGCGGCGCGCGCGGGGATCCGCGATCTCGCGCTCAGCGACCTCGCCTCCGGCGAGGGGCTGGTCCTCGTGCGATCCACCGCTACCGGACCCGCCGTGATTGCCGTGGGGCGCGACGATGCGGGGACCCGCGCGGCGGCGGCGCTGCTCGCTGGCCGGCTGCCGTTTCTCGATAAACCTGGTGGGACCTCTCTCGATACGCTCACCGACGATCTGCGGAAGGTGCTCGACACGGCGAAGGTGACCGTCCGCGACATTCGCGTTCCCTCAGTGCGCGGCACCGGCGCAGGCGCACCGATCACGCGCATCGATGTCGATGTTCGGCTCGACAGCGCCGCAGACGTGGATACCGCGCGGCGCGCGCTGGCGCAACTTCGAGCAACGGGAAGCACCACTCCACGAGCGGCAGCGAAGCCACCGGCGCCGTCTCCGGCGCGAGCCAGTGAAACGGAAGAAAAGCCACCACGCCCAGCGCTGTCATATCACGGCGTTCGTCTCGTGCGCGTGCGTCTGCTCGGTCCCTCAGGTTCGGCCGTGCAGGTCGACGTCGCACCCGCGGAGACCGATAGGCCCGCTCCGACGCCGGCACGGCCAGGCAGCGGCGCGAAGGAGACCCTCGATCTGTCGAACCTCTACACGCCCGACGGCCTGTTCGGCGACAGCGACAGCAATCTGATTTCGGACCGCCTCGATGCGGTGCTCGTGCCGAATGGCAGCGGCGTGAACCGCATTATCGATCTGGGCGCGCGGCTCGGGCTCGAGTCCGCCGGGCTGGTGGTCCCCGTTGCCCAGCCGGCCGACTCCATTGATGATCCCTCCTCGCAGCCCACGATGGTGCTGATCGGTACGTCGCATCCGATTGTCGATCGTCTCGTCAAGGACAAGAAAGTGGAGATCCCGTCGCTGCAGCCTGGTGAAGGGCTCATACAGGTCGTGCCGAAAGCGTTCGGGGACAAGCGCGCCGTGATCGTCACGGGAGGCGACCAGGCGGGGCTCGACCAGGCACTCGTACAGCTCTCCGAACGTCTGCCGCACATCTGGGCGCGCGGCAAGGATCGGACGACGATCGAAGATGTCGAGGAGTCGGCGCGGCGATTCGTCGCGGCGCGGTCGCCGGAAGGTCAGGCCGCCACGGCGCTGTATCGGCTCGGTCGAATCGGCCGTGAGCTGCAGGGCCGAGCGCTCGCCTCAGCAGAGGTGTCGATGCACGTAGAGAAGGCGGCGCCCGGACTGGCCGATTTCGTACGTCGTGAAGCCGCCTCGGCTCTCGGGTTGAGCAACGTCGCGGTCACGATCGACGACCTCGACGTACAGAAGGCCGGCAAGATCTTCGACGACGAGTTCGTCGTCACGTCGGAGGTGGACGAGTTCTGGCGGATCTTCAACGATCGGGTGCTCGCCGCGGTGCGTCGTAACCAGCCGGTTCGAATGGAAGTGCGCCTGAGCGAGCCGCCGGAGATCCGCGATCGGATCGCGCGCGAGGCGACGCAGAAACTGATCGACGCCGGTGCCGCAAAGACGGGCACCTCCGTCACCGTTCTCTCCGCATTCAAGCAGGGCTACAGCTGGATTTACGACGTCATCCGGCCGCAACTCGAAGGTCGTGCCATCGGGGAGATCACGATCGCGTTTGCGGAGGCGGGACCGCCGCCGCAATGGACGCAACAGGCGATGTACGCGCCAACACGGTGGCTGCTGGAGCTGTACCCGATCGCCGAAGTGATGGCACGCGATCTGAAGCTCGATCCGAAGAAGGTCGTGTTCCAGAAGCGTCCGGTGGGATCTCCCACGTATGAGGTGGTCGCGACAGCGCCTGACGGCAAGGAGATCCTGCGGCGCACCTTCGAGCCGAAATATGTCGTCCGGCCATTTTTTGACCGCTTCCCCGAGTACGAGCACGTGCGCGTGACAACCGGATGGATCAATGCATTGGTCGGAGACCGGACGGTGGCGGACGAGCGGATCGTTACCGACCCGGAGCGGTTCTGGGACTACTACCAGTCGAAGGTGCTGCCGCGGATCTACGACTACGTGATGAAGATCGGCGAGGGGAAACCGGAACCCGGCGATGCGCCATATTTCGGCGAGCTGGTCGTCGAGCTGACTCTGAGCGAGCCCGACTACCCGATCGGGATCGACAAGGAGCACATCGCGCCGATGGAGTCGCTCCACGAGGAGATTTACTTCAACACGCTGCACTTCTTCGACGTGCTTGGACGCAATGCGCGGGGCGAGGGCCTCGATTACCCGGGACGAGTGATCCCGATCGTCCGACCGAAGTCGGATGGCCGGCCGGGTCTGGCGAAGATCTCGTTCACCGGATTCAAGTCGATCCGGCCGGCGGTGGTCGTCACCTACACTGATGCATCGGGCAGCAAGGGCACGATCCGGCGTGACGTCCGTCCGATTGCGGTGGAGCGTCCGTCCGCAACGGCGGCGCGGGTACGCGCCGGTACGAACGGGTTGACGCGCCTCGATCTGCGCCTGAAAGTCGACAGCGAAAAGGAGGAGCGCGCAGCGCTCGTTCGTCGGACGCGTGCCGAACGCGTGGACGAACAGATCATTTCGGCCGAGCAGGTGCAGGGCGTCGTTGCGGCCCTCGCAAAACTGCGTACCGCGGGACTCTACCGCGACGCAATGGCATTTCACGACCTCGGCGAGATCGCCGTCACCGCGGCATGGACGCATGATGTCGATCCATCGGCGCAGGTCGTCGCAGCTCTCCTGCCGAACGGCCAGGCGCAGCCGTGGCCGGATATCAGGAGCCTGCTCCCTGCCGGCTACAAGCATCACGCCGGCGAAACGCTCGTCCAGTGGGACACGCCGATTCCGCCAGACGAGGCGTACGCCATCCTCGCGAAGATGTCGACCTTTGCCGAGGCGACTGTCTACAAGGTCGGTGAGAGCTACCTGGGCAAGAACATCTGGGCGATGGATTTGATGCCGCGAATCGAGGCATCGCACTGGTCGCAGGCCAAGGCCACGACGCTGAAGCCGACAGTCGTCTACTCCGCTCGCCAACACGCCAATGAGGTCTCGTCAACGAGCCACGTACTCAAGCTGGCCGAGCTGCTGCTGACGGATCCGAAATTTCGCGAGAAGCTGAAGAAGGTGAACGTGGTCATCCACCCGATCACCAATCCTGACGGTGCAAAGCTTGCCTACGACCTGCACAAGATCACGCCCGACCACATGCTGCACGCGGGCTATCTCGGATCGCTCGGCGTGGACATGACCTCAGGACAGTGGTCCGGCGACCCGATCTACCCCGAGACGCGCGTCAGGCCGGACCTCTGGCGGACGTGGCTGCCGGATATCTTCCTGAACCCGCACGGCTATCCATCGCACGAGTGGGTGCAGCTCTTCTCCGAATACGCTGGCTGGGTCCGTAACCGCGCGACCGAGTCGCGCGACTGGTGGACGATGCGCGGCTGGTTCATGCCCGGCTTCGGGTACCTCGACGACGCGAAATACCCACGGCACAAGGATGCCGCGTTCGAGATCCGTCGGCGCATCACCGAGAACATCAACGCGGCGCCAGAGGTGAAAGCATTGAACGCACGGGCCTACGCGCGCTACGAGCGCTACGGCTTTGCGCAGGATGACGAAAACTTCAAGCTCGATTTTACGAACGACGTGCTGATCTACACCGCGATCAAGGGATCGAAAGCGAGCGCCCAGGCGAGCGACTTCATGGCGCGCAACCCGAAAGTAACGATCTGGACGGGCGGCACAGAGGCGCCGGACGAAACAGCGTACGGCGACTGGATGAAGCTGGTCGCGACGGCCGGGCTCCAGTGGGACAAGGCCATTCTCGACTACCTCGTCGAAGGGCGCCACGCAGTGGAGCGGAAGGGACAGACGTTCTTCGGCGGCGCCGCGATGAGCCTCGATCGCCCGCGGCCGCCGAAACCCGAAGCGGAGAAGAAGGAGCAGACTTCCGCGAACCAGGGGCGATGAGGGACGTTTGATGATCAGAATCGGGATCGATACAGGGGGCACCTTCACCGACCTCGTGCTCCTTGGCGACGAGGGCGTCGTCGTGCACAAGGTCAGATCCACGCCCGACGACCCATCGCGCGCCATTCTGGCAGGCGTCCGCGAGATTGCCGGTGCCCTCGACGGCGCCGACATCGTCCATGGTTCGACGGTTGCGACCAACGCGGTGCTCGAGCGCAAAGGGGCGCGGGTCGCGCTGCTGGCGACCGCCGGCTTCGAGGACGTGCTGCGGATCGGGCGCCAGACGCGGCGCGAGTTGTACAACCTGATGGTCGAGGACCGCCGGCCGCTCGTCGATCCATGCCTCACGTTCGGACTCGACGAGCGCATGACGGCGGAGGGAGAAGTGTTAACGCCGCTCGAGCCCGCGAACGTCGATGCGCTTTTCGAAGTCCTGCGGGCGCGGCAGGTCGAGGCCGTGGCCGTGTGCCTGCTGCACTCGTATCGGAACCCGAGCCACGAGGAGGAGGCGGCCGACCGCCTCGAGGCCGCCGGCTTCATGGTCTCGGCTTCGCATCGCATTCTGCCGGAGTATCGCGAGTTCGAGCGGTGGAGCACGACGGTTGTGAATGCGTACGTCACACCCTTGATGGCGCGGTATCTGGCGAAGCTCGAGGAGCACCTCGGGCGCTCGCGCCTGAGCATCATGCAGTCGAACGGCGGGTCGATCTCGGCAGCGACCGCGAAGGCGGCCGCGGTCCAGACGATCCTCTCCGGGCCGGCTGCGGGCGTCGTCGGCGCGCGCGCGGTAGGCGCCGCGGCTGGCTATCCGCGCATCATCGGATTCGATATGGGTGGCACGTCCACGGACGTGACGCTCGTGGACGGCGAAATCGGCGTCACGACGGAATCGACCGTGGGCGACTTTCCTGTGCGGCTGCCGATCATCGACATCCACACGGTGGGCGCGGGAGGCGGATCGATCGCGCACTTCGACAGCGGCGGCGCGCTGCGCGTCGGCCCGCAGAGCGCGGGCGCGGATCCAGGTCCAGTCTGCTACGGACGCGGGACCGACCTGACGGTCACCGACGCGAACCTGCTGCTCGGGCGTCTGGCGCCGGACTACTTTCTCGGCGGCCGGATGGCGCTCGATGTCGAGCGGACGCGAGCGGAGGCGCGCCGCTTCGCCAGCCGGCTGGGCATTTCCGAGATGGCGCTCGCCGAGGGCATCGTGCGGGTCGCCAACGCGAACATGGAGCGCGCGATCCGTGTCGTGTCCGTCGAGCGCGGGTTCGATCCGCGCGATTTTGCGCTGCTCGCGTTCGGCGGCGCGGGCGGCATGCACGCCTGCGAAATCGCCCAGACACTCGACATTGCGACCGCCATCGTTCCGAAGCACGCGGGCGTGCTCTCGGCGCTCGGCATGCTGCTGGCTGACGTGACGCGCGACTACTCGCGCTCGATCCTGACGCGGACCGACGCGCTGACCGAGGCGGCGCTGCACGAGCAGTTCGAGCTGCTGGTGGAGCGCGCGCGCGAGGATCTGCAGCGTGAGGGGTTCACCGGCGAACGGACTGTCATCGAGCGCCTGCTCGACGTCCGTTACGTCGGGCAGTCATACGAGATCACGCTGCCGTTCATGCCCGGGTACCGCGACCAGTTCGATGCACGGCACGCACGGCTCTATGGCTACTCGAATCCGCGGCGACCAACCGAGGTGGTGAACCTTCGTCTGAAGGCGACAGGGATCACCTCGAAGCCGGTGCTGCCGCGGGCGTCCGAGAGCGAATCGCATCGGGCATCGCCATATGCCGTGAGCACCGCCTGGTTCGCCGGCCAATCGCACGAGACGGCGCTCTACCGGTGGGAAGAGCTCGGCGCCGGTGCCGCTGCTCCCGGACCCGCGGTGATCGCCGGAGCGCAGGCAACCACGGTGGTGCCTCCTGGATTCATGTTCCGTATCGATCAGTCCGGTAACGTGGTCGCCGTCCGCGCGTCCGCGCGCCCGAAGGAGCTGTCGCGCGAGGCCGTCGAACGCGCGGGATGAGGGGACGATGCGCATAGACCCGATCGAGTTCGAGATCTTCAAGAACATGTTCGTGTCGATCGCGGAGGAGATGGGCGTCACGCTCCGCCGCACGGGGTTCTCGCCGAACATCAAAGAACGTCTGGACTACTCATGCGCCGTTTACGACGCCGCGGGTCAGACGATCGCGCAGGGTGATCACATGCCCGTCCATCTCGGCGCGATGCCGCTCTCGGTGCAGGCGGCGATCCGCCAGGTGCCGATGGCGCCTGGCGACATGGTCGTGCTGAACGATCCGTTCCGCGGCGGTACGCACCTTCCCGACATCACGATCGTGGCACCAGTCTTTCTGGCCGGCGACAGCGCGCCCGCATTCTATGTGGCCAACCGCGCGCATCACTCCGACGTGGGCGGAATGACGCCCGGCTCCATGCCGCTTGCCCGTGAAATCTATCAGGAGGGATTGATCATTCCGCCCGTGCGGCTCATGCACGAGGGCGCCATCGTTGAGGACATCATGGCGCTCATCCTGGCGAACGTCCGCACGCCGGACGAGCGCGAAGGGGACATCACCGCACAGATCGCCGCCAACCGTGTCGCCGAGGCGCGCCTGCGCGATTTCGTCGCGAAGTACGGGCGCGCCCGCATCGAGGGGTACGCGACGGCGCTGCAGGACTACACCGAACGCGTGCTCCGAGCCACGATCGCCGGCATTCCCGACGGTGAGTACGGCTTCGAGGATGCGCTCGACGACGACGGATTCGAGTCGGGCCCGCTCACGATCCGGGTGATCGTCCGCATCAGCGGGGATTCAGCGGAGGTGGATTTCACCGGCAGCGACCCGCAGACCAATGGAGGCGTGAATGCCAATTTCGCGATTACGCTCTCGGCGACGCTGTATGCCTTCAGGTGCCTCGTCAAAGAGGATGTCCTGTACAACGCAGGGATTGGACGCCCCGTGCACGTGATCGCACCCGAGGGTACGATCGTCAACGCCCGCCGGCCGGCCGCCGTCGCCGGCGGCAATGTTGAAACTTCTCAGCGGATCACCGATGTGATGCTGGGCGCGCTCGGAAAGGCGCTGCCCGATCGGCTGCCGGCCGCCAGCCAGGGCACGATGAACAACGTGACGCTCGGAGGCGTGGACCCGCGTACCGGTCAGCGGTTCGCGTATTACGAAACGATTGGCGGCGGAATGGGCGGTCGCAACGGACTGCCGGGCATCAGCGGCGTGCACACGCACATGAGCAACACGCGCAACACTCCGGTCGAGGCGATCGAGCACTATCTCCCCGTCCGCATCCGCCGATACGGTCTCCGGCACGATTCAGGGGGCGCCGGGAGGTACCCGGGCGGAGAAGGGATCATCAGGGAATACGAGATGCTCACGTCAGCCGACGTCACGGTGCTGTCGGAGCGGCGCCGCACCCCGCCTTACGGCGCCCGAGGAGGCGCGCCGGCCGCGGTGGGGCGCAATACCTTGATTCACGACGGCGCCGAGCGGGCGGTCGCCGGCAAGACCTGGCTGCACCTGGACCCGGGCGATCGGCTGCGCATCGAGAGCCCGGGAGGAGGCGGCTATGGCGTGCCCGAGGAGACGAAGACCTGATGACCGTTCCCGTAGCGGAAGACCGGAACGCGAGCTTCGGCTGGTGGAAGGCGGCGGACGCGGAAGCGCGGCGCGCGCTCGTCGCCGCGTCGCTCGGCTGGATGCTCGATTCGTTCGACGTCATGCTGTACGCGCTCGTGCTGGCGGCGCTGATGCTCGATCTCGGTATGGCGAAGGACATCGCCGGCCTGCTCGGGTCCGTGACGCTCGTCGCCTCCGCTGCCGGCGGCATGATCTTCGGCGTGGTCGCGGACCGATGGGGACGAACGCGCGCGCTCATGTGGAGCATCCTGATCTATTCGGTCTTCACCGGTGCCTGCGGCCTGGCGCAGAACGTGTGGCAACTCGCCGTCTTCCGCGTCCTGCTGGGGCTCGGGATGGGCGGCGAGTGGGCGAGCGGCGCCGCGCTCGTGTCGGAAACCTGGCCGGCCGAACATCGCGGTAAGGCACTGGGGTTCATGCAGAGCTCGTGGGCTATCGGGTATGCCGCGGCGGCGCTGGTCACATGGACCGTCATGCCGCTCTGGGGCTGGCGCGCCGTGTTTTTCGTCGGCGTGCTTCCGGCATTGTTCACGCTGTGGGTGCGCCGCGAGGTCCGTGAGCCGAAGATCTGGACCGAGTCGCGGACGGCGCTGCCGTCCGGCGCCTCCGCGCGTTTCGCCGACATCTTCAAGGGACAGATGGCATCGCTGACGCTCGCCGTCACCATCATGAACGCATTCACGATGTTCGCCTGGTGGGGGTTCAACCTGTGGATCCCGGCGTACCTCTCGCTGCCCGTCAGCGAAGGCGGTGTGGGTCTGAGCACATCCGTGATGTCCGGGCTGGTGATCACCATGCAGGTCGGCATGTGGTTCGGCTACGTGACGTTCGGCTTCATCAGCGATCTCCTGGGCCGCAAGCGCACGTATCTCATCTACCTGACGACTGCCGCCGCGCTCGTCTTTCTTTACGGCACGACGAAGAACCCGGTCGCGCTGCTCGTCCTCGGTCCGTTCGTGGCGTTCTTCGGCACCGGGTACTTCAGCGGCTTCGGCGCGGTGACCGCGGAGATCTATCCGACGCGCATCCGGGCCACGGCGCAGGGCTTCACGTACAACATCGGGCGAGTGGCGAGCGCGGTGGCGCCATTCGCCGTGGGTTCCCTGGCCCAGACGCACGGCTTCGGCGGCGCGCTGTCGGTCGCCTCGCTTGCCTTTCTGTTGGCCGCGGTGAGCTGGGTCTGGATCCCTGAGACCAAAGGACGCGAACTGGCGCTGTAGCTGATTCACGCTGCGTCGGAGCGTCGGCCGCCGAGAACGTATCCTGCCAAACACGGCCTCGCCGCACTCTGTAGAACGCATTCAGCCCTCTTCCGAAGACGCGTCGACCGCGCGTGTTGTACGCGCGAGGCCCTCGTCTATAATCCCGCACCATGCCCATCACACGCCGGGAGTTGCTGTGCGGTCTCGCTGCGGCTACTGCTGCTTCCGCCCTGCCTGAACTTTCACTTGCGCAATCTGCACCCGGGCTGCGCATCGATGCTGGGCGTTTACAACGGAGCCTGGAAGCGCTGAGTGTCTTCGGTCGGCCGGCGGGCGGGACGTTCGCTGATGGCGTGAGCCGGGTTGGATATTCCGATGCCGATGTCGCCGGGCGAAAGTACGCGATGGAACTGATGCGAGAGGCAGGGCTGACTCCGCGTATCGACACGGCGGGAAACATCTTCGGCGTGCGCGACGGCAGCCAGCGGGGATTGAAGCCGATTCTGTTTGGGTCGCATATCGATTCAGTTCCGAGCGGCGGGAATTTCGACGGCGACCTGGGATCGCTGTCGGCGATCGAGGTGATCCGCACGCTGAAGGAACATGACGCAGTGACGCGGCATCCGTTGGAGGTGGTGATCTGGCAGAACGAGGAAGGCGGGCTCGTCGGCAGCCATGCCGCGTTCGGCGACACGCTGGACCTGGAGCGGCAATACAACGGGATAAGGCTGGCGGACGGACTGCGTAAGATCGGCGGCGATCCGGACAGACTGGCCGAAGCGCGAATCGCGCCGGGATCGTTCCACTGCTACCTGGAGTTGCACATCGAACAAGGCGGCAATCTCGCCAAAGCCGGAATTCCGATCGGAGTGGTGGAAGGGATTGTGTGCATCGACGAATACGACGTCGAGATCAAGGGCTTTGCGAATCACGCGGGAACCACGCCCATGCCCGAGCGTCACAATGCCCTGCTGGCGGCCGCGAAGTTGATCGAGGCGGTGCAACAGATCGTGACACGCGAGCCGGGGCGGCAGGTGGGAACGGTAGGCAGGCTGGCGGTCTATCCGAATGCGCCGAACGTCGTACCGGGGCTGGTGAAGCACTCCATCGAGTTGCGCGATCTCTCGGCGGAGAAGATTGCAGGCCTGGCCGAAGAGATCGAGAAACAGGCGCGGCAGATTGCGCGCGAAACAGGAACGGAGATTTCGAGCAAGAAAGTGGAGCATGCTCCGCCGGCGCTGGCGTCGCCGGCGATCCAATCGCAAATCGAGCAGGCCGCCGCGAGCCTGGGATTGAAGACAACCAGACTACCGAGCGGCGCTGGTCACGACGCGCAGATGATGGCCAGGGTGGGTCCTATGGGAATGATCTTTGTGCCGAGCGTCGGCGGCATCAGCCATTCACCGAAGGAGCTGACGCGCTGGCCCGATTGCGCCAATGGAGCGAATGTGTTGTTGCACACGATTTTGGCGATGGACAAGAGCTAGTTTCTCCGTGAGCGAGTCCCGACGGCGAGGACCGTTCGGGCTTATACTGAAAGAAGCTCGGAAGACAAAGGGTGCCGCGGCAGCCCGCTGCAGGTTGTCGGATGGTCGGGCCGCCATCCTGGATCGTTGTTGCGACTTCAGGATGTGAAGTGCCGGGCGGTTGGCCGTCTCCGCGCCTCGCCCGCAGGCTGGCGGTTCTCTGTTCGACGGCATCGCCGCCTCAGCCCCGGCGCATCTCTTCAAGCGCCGCACATTCCTACCTCGCCAGCGACCTCACTACGTAGCCAGAAGACTTTATCCCTCGCTCAGGCTGCGCAACGGAGGCGACATGCTCTTCAAGATCGGGCTCATTCTGCTGGCTCTATGGTTGGCGGGGCTGTTCGGTGCGTATCGCATCGGCGGTCTCGTACACGCGTTCCTTCTTGTCGGACTGATGCTGCTGTTGCTGGCGCTCCTGCACGCGCGGGATGCTGCCGTTCGGCGGACGGTCAGTGAACGCAAGAAAGCATCATGAAGGCAACTCGTTCTCGCCTCATCCGTCTCGTTCTCGACAACTCGCTGCTGCTGCTTTCGGCACCGCCGCCGCCGTCCTCTGGGCGGCATCGACGTCGGCAGCTATGACCGCATCGCCCATCCGCTGCACTTCGTCGTGAACGATATCGGCATGGTCTTCTTTCTTGCACTTGCCGCGAAGGTGGTCTTCGAGGCGACGCTGCCGGGAGGCGCACTCGCGTCCCCACGTCGTGCCTGACCATGTATCGAACAAGAGGGCGCCCACGAGCGCAACACCGCCGCGGATCTGGAAAGAGGCCGACGACGTTGCACCGGCGCTTTGATCTTGTTCAGACGTGATCGTGTAGGCAGCGCTGCGCCCTGAGCGCCGTACTGACGCGGCTCATTTGCGGTCGGCGCGGCGATCCTCGCGCTGGCGGAAGCAGTAGAGCGCATGCTGCGTCCGGATGAACACGGAATCCTGAGCGAGCGCGGGCGTTGCATACGTCAGCTCGTCGAGGTCGTTCACCGCGAGCATTTGCAGCGCCGCTCCCGCCTTCAGCACCACGATGCGCCCCGATTCGCTCACGAAGAACAGCTTGCCGTCGGCTGCCACTGGAGAC
>DATLLF010000013.1:0-25717 GCA_035537955.1 Vicinamibacterales bacterium
GTTCTGGGCGGCTGAAGCCGCCAAACAGGTTTGTTGATGCGAAAACCCTACATCGCGATCGTCGATGACGACGCTTCCTTTGCCGCGTACCTGCGGACGTTTCTTTCATTACGGGGCTACGAGGCCCGCTGCTATGCACGAGGCGACGAACTGCTCGCCTCGATGAAGCAGAACGAGGCGCCCGACGCCATCCTGCTCGACGTCATGATGCCGGGCCTGGATGGCCTGGCCACACTGCGCGCGCTGAAAACCTCGCAGCCGGGCGCGCAGGTCATCATGCTCTCGGGCCGCAATCAGGCCTCGACGATCGTCGAAGCGGTCCGCCTCGGCGCAGCCGACTATGTCGTGAAACCCGACGATCCTGAGGGCCTCGGCGAGATCGCTCTCGACGTGGCCATCAAAAACGCAATCGAGAAGAACCGGCTGGTGTCGGAACTGAGCGAGCTGCGTCAGCAGTTGAGCGATGACGAGGACCGCGCGGTCTGGGGCAACAGCGAGAAGATGCGCAACATCGCCACGGTCATCGAGCAGGTCGCCGACAGTGATGTCACCGTGCTGATTCGCGGCGAGAGCGGCGTCGGCAAGGAGCTCGTCTCGCGCGCGATCCATCAGCGATCGACTCGCCGCAGCCGTCCGTTCGTCAAGGTGAATTGTGCGGCGCTGCCTGCCGAGCTCCTCGAGAGCGAGCTGTTCGGCCACGAGCGCGGCGCGTTCACGGGCGCGGCCACTACACGCATTGGCAAGTTCGAGCAGGCCGACACGGGCACGCTCATGATGGACGAGATCGGTGAGATGAAGCCGGCGCTCCAGGCGAAACTGCTCCACGTGCTGCAGGACGCCGAGTTCACCAAGCTCGGAAGCAACAAACGTATCCAGGTCGATGTCCGCATCGTCGCCGCGACGAATCGCGATCTCGAAGTGATGCTGATGAACGGAGAGTTCCGCGAGGACCTCTATTACAGGTTGAAGGTCATCGAGCTCACGGTGCCCGCGCTGCGGGAACGACCCGATGAAGTGCCGACGCTTACCGACTTCTTCGTCACGCGATACTCGCGCAAGTACAACCGCCCCCTGAAGCCGATCTCGGACCAGCTCCGGCAGCTGTTTCTCCAGTACGAATGGCCCGGCAACATTCGTGAGCTGGAGAACATGATCAAGCGCGTCGTGATCCTGCAGGACGAGCACCTGGTGATCCGCGAGATCGAGCGGAACATGCAGCGGTCCGCCGCGGTCGCTGTGGCTGCCGCAGCCCCGGCGTACGCCGCGGCGGGTGCCGCAGTCGGCGTGGGTGTCGGCGGCGGGCCGACCTCCCTGCCGCTTCATCCCCTCGGCAACCAACCCGAGGCGGCAGACCTCGGGGAGACGCCGGACGCGCCGCCAGACGAGTCAGGCGGATCGCTTGCCGCTGTTGCCAAGGCGGCGGCGATCAAAGCCGAGCGCGCAGCCATCGAACAGACGCTGAGGCAAGTGCACTGGAACCGCCGGAAGGCGGCGCAGATTCTCGGTGTGAGCTACAAGACTCTGCTCAACAAGATCAAGGAGTGCGGCATCAGCCGAGCGTAAGTAGCGCAGTCTTCCACCCACGATGAGCACGGTCTTACCAACTGCTCATCGTGGCGCCTCTCCCACCGCAGCCGTTCTTCCCTTTCGTTCCCCCTCATTCTCAAGAAACGCGAAACATTTTCCGTGGTGGCATTCCACTTGCTCAACCGGAGCCCCGTGACCGATTTTGCCCGCCAGCCGCACAGCAAGGGCGCTCCCACGAGCGCGTCTTCAGCCTCCGTGGGGTCGACGGGTTCATCGGCGAGTCACGAGCGTCCACGTTCCTCGCGCGTCGTCGGGGAGCTGATCAGTGCGAGTGAAAACATGCGCGAGGTGCACGATCTGATCAGGCGCGTCGCTGATACTGATGTGACCGTCCTGATTCGCGGCGAGAGCGGCACCGGAAAGGAGCTCGTCGCGCGGGCGATCCACTCGGCATCGCCGCGGCGGCACCGTCCTTTCGTCAAGGTCAACTGCGCCGCGCTCCCGCTCGAGCTCCTGGAGTCGGAACTCTTCGGTTTCGAGCGTGGTGCGTTCACTGGCGCGATTCAGCACAAGCCCGGCAAGTTCGAGTTCGCGCACCAGGGGACGATGTTCCTCGACGAGATCAGCGAGATGCAGCCGCACCTGCAGTCCAAGCTGCTCCAGGTGCTGCAGGACGGGCAGTTCGCGCGGCTCGGCGGCCGAGGCGACGTACGCGTCGACGTGCGGATCGTCACCGCGACGAATCGCGATCTCGAGACGGCCGTCGCCAACGCTCAGTTCCGCGAAGATCTGTACTTCCGTGTCAACGTCGTATGCATCACGCTGCCGCCGCTGCGGCAGCGGCGCGACGAGATCCCGCTCCTGACGGATCTCTTCGTCAAGAGATACGCGGAGCACTACAACAAGCCCGAGCTCACGCTGAGCAGCGAGACGCGCCGTCTCTTCGACGAGTACGACTGGCCGGGCAACGTGCGTGAGCTGGAGAATCTGGTGAAGCGCGCCGTCGTTCTTGGATCCGAGCACGGGCTCTGCCGCGATCTCACCGACGCGATTCACGGCCGCACGATGCACACGAGCGGCATTCCTCTTCTAACACCGCGACCCGCGCCGGCGGCGGCGCCGGTCACGTCGTTTGCGCCCGCCGCTCCGACACCGGCCCCGGTGACGGCGCCGGCCTCATCGCCCGCGGTGCTGAGCGGTTCGTTGAAGGACATCGCGCGTCAGGCCGCCCGTGAAGCCGAGCGGACGCTCATCAACCGCACGCTGCAGCAGACGCGATGGAATCGGCGCGAAGCGGCCGAGATCCTCGGCATCAGCTACAAGGCGCTGCTCTACAAGATCAAAGAAGCGGAATTGGACAAGGCATCCTAGCGATGACGGATCCATTCCTCGAAGAGGACTTCCGCGTGCTCACCCCAGAGGCCTTCGAGTTCGTGCTGACCAACGAGCTGAAGCGGGCGCTCCGGTCGCAGAACTTCGTGACGCTGGTCGTCGTGGAGCCGGCGTTCAAGGGCGTGCCCGGCGACAGTAACGGCGAACGAACGCGCGCCGTGCGCGAAGTCGCGCGCCTCATCAGCCGCGACGTTCGCGAAACAGATCTCATCTCGCACACGAGCCACAACCAGCTGTCGGTCGTACTGCTCGACGCCGATCTCGAGAACGCGATCGGTGTCGTCAACCGCCTCATGGCGCGGCTCGATCATTACGACTTTCCGCGTCCGCTCACCTTCGACATCGGTGCGGCCTGTTGCCCGACGCACGGGGTCGACGCGGAATCGCTGCGGCGCGCCGCCGAGTCGCGGCCCGTCCGAACGCGCGGTGACCGCTTCAAAGCTCAATAGAAAAGGTGCTTCTATGAACATTCGTTACCGCCTGCTCAGCCCCATTACGCTTTCGATTCTGCTCAGCTCCGTCGCTGCGGCGCAGGTGCAGAAGCAGCCGTCTTCATCGCCAGCGCCGGTGGGAACGATCGGCGCGTCGTCGCGGTCCACGAATGACACGAGCAACGACTATCGTCTTGTTTCCGGCGACAAGCTGCGGATCGAAGTCTACAAAGACACGCAGCTCTCGCAGTCTCTGCAGATCCGCCCCGACGGCAAGATCACGCTGCCGCTGGTCGGCGACGTGCCCGCGGCCGGTCGTACGTCAACCGAGCTGCGCGACGCGATCGCCGGGTCGCTCAAGGAATACATCACCAACCCGGTCGTGACCGTGATCGTCGTCGAGACGGTGCCACCGGTCTACTACGTCGTCGGTGAAGTGAACCAGCCGGGGCCGCAGACGCTCACAGGCCAGGTGACCGTCCTGCAGGCGCTGGCGGCGGCGGGCGGTTTCAAGGATTTCGCGAAGACGAAAGACATCCGCATTCAGCGCAAGTCGTCCACGGGCGTGACCACGCTGCGCTTCAACTACAAGGAAGCGATCAACGGCGAGGTCAAGCCAATGTACCTGCAGCCCGGCGACACCATCATCGTTCCGTAAGAGATGCGAAAGAAGGAGGCTTCAATGCGACTCGATGTGCTGCGGCGCCCGGCGGTGATCGCCATGCTGCTGCTGGCCTGCACCGCGGGAAGCTTCGCGCAGGAACGGCCGGTCGAATTCGACAACTACATCTTCCCCGGCTGGAGCTTTACACCGGGCCTCGCCCTGTCGGGAATGTGGGACTCGAACACAACGCTCCAGGCACCGGACGCACTCACCGGCCGCACGCCGGGCGACAACGTGTTCGTCATTGTCCCCTCCGGCGACATCGCGTTGAACTCGTCACGGACGACGTTCAGCGCCGGTTATCGAGGCTACCTGCGTCGGCACGTCGACCTCGGCGAGCTTGACGGCTTCGATCAGCGCGCCTACGTCTCGCTGCAGCGGACCGCCACCCCCAGACTCAGCTGGTTCGTCAGCAACGAGTTCGCTCAGCTGCCGACGACGGATCTCGTCGAGCTGTACGGGGTTCCCTTCATGCGTCTCGGGGTCACCACGAATCGTTTCGGTGCCGGCCTCAAGGCGCGATTGACGAAGCTGACCGACCTCGGTTTCCGCTACGACAATGAGTGGAGCTCGTTCGATCACGATGAGGACGAGGAGTTCGTGAACGGCGGCACGATCCACACCGTCGCCGCCGACCTGCGCCGCCGTCTCACCGAGCGCGTCACCGTAGGCGCTGAAGGGCGCCTGCATCGCAGCGATGTGACGCGGACCGAACCACGCGTCAGCTGGTTTCAGGAAGCGGGCGGATTGGTTTCGTACCAGCTCTCGAAGACACTCTCCGCCGATGCCGCCGCGGGCATTTCGCATGTGGTCGACAGCCGCTTCGACCAGACGCGGACGTCTCCGTACTACCGCGTGGGGCTCCAGCACGCCACCGCTCGGGCCACGATCGGCGTCCACCTCGAACAGTCGTACACGCCGTCGTATGGCTTGAGCGGTTCGAACGACAACCGCGAGCTGGATGGATTCGTGCACATGCCGTTCAGTCGCAACCGCTTCTACGTGGAAGCGGACGGCAGCTGGCGGCGATCGAACCCCTTCTTCGACGTCGAGGTTCGAAACGACACGATCGTCAGCCACACCCGGATCGGCTACAGCACGCGGCGGTGGCTGCGCACCGAGGGGTATTACGCCTTCTCCCGCCAGGACTCGATCATTCCCGGCGCCCCCATTCAACGGCATCGGATCGGAATGCAACTCGTCGTCTCTCAACCCATGAGGATTCAGTAATGGAAGAACGTTCATTCCACCCGCTCGATTACCTGTCGGTGCTCCGCCGCCGCAAACGGTGGTTCCTCATCCCGTTCGCGACGTGCGTGGTGCTCGGCCTGGTAGCGATGCTCGTGCTGCCCCGGCTCTACGAGTCCAAGGCGAGCATCGCCGTTGCCGCGCCGACCCTCTCGCCGGAGATTCTCAAGGGTGTGAGCTCGCTCGATCCGACGGAACGGCAGCGCGCCATTCAGCAGTACCTGCTCAGCGCCGTCGTGCTCGAGCGGGTCGCGCGAGAGGAGCAGATCGACCCGGCGAAGTCCTCCGAGGAGATGGTGAACTGGCTGCGGCGGCGGGTCGAAGTCAAGGTGCCGGTGCCGATCGGCGGCAATCCTCGTGCGGAGCGCGGGATCGAGAGTTTCGATCTCTACTTCCGCGACTCGAATCCAGATCGTACGCGCCGTGTCACGGATCGACTCGCCAACGTATTCGTCGAGGAGAACTCGCGCCAGACAACGCAGCGGGCCGAGAACACGGTGGAGGTGCTGGGACAGCAGCTGCGCGCCAGCCAGGAACGGCTGAACCAGTTCGAGGAACAGCTCCGCGTCAAGAAGGAGCGGTTCATGGGACGCCTTCCCGATCAGGTCAGCGCCAATCTGCAAACCGCGAACGGCCTTCGCGGGCAGCTCGATTCGATCTCCCGCGAAATGAGCCTCGAAAGCAACCAGCTCCTGATGCTCGAATCACAGCTCGAGCAGATGCGGCAAGGCGGCGCGGGTGCGGCGATGACGTCGAGCGGCGCCGCCGCGATCAGCACGGCGCAGGCGCGGATCAACCAATTGAACCAGCAGCTGGTGAGCGCGCGGGCGCTCGGTTATACCGACAAGCACCCCGAGGTCATCTCACTCG
Organism: Vicinamibacterales bacterium; assembly: GCA_035537955.1. GTDB lineage: Bacteria > Acidobacteriota > Vicinamibacteria > Vicinamibacterales > 2-12-FULL-66-21 > JACDCA01. The sequence goes on from DATLLF010000013.1 coordinate 6,133, forward strand.
AATCCGAGATCGCACAGGCGCGCGCGGATCTCGCGTCAGCCAAACGCGACACGGGCGGCGGCAGCGTGCTGCAGGCGGATCCGCTCTATCAGCAGAAGGTCGCGGAGCGCAACGCGCTCAAGGGCCGCATCCAGTCGTTGCGGCAGGCGGAGACGAGCATCCGTCAGCAGATCAGCGCCTATCAGAACCGCGTTGAGGCGGCGCCGATGGTCGAACAGGAGCTGGCCGGCGTGACGCGAGAGCACGACAGCGAGCGACAGCGTTACAACGATCTCAAGACGAAGTACGACGCGGCCCTGCTGCAGGGGGACATCACCCGGCAGCAGGGTGGGGAGCGATTCAGCGTGCTCTACAGCGCATCGCGGCCCGAGCTCGCGAGCATGGATCCGCTGCGCATGATGCTGCTGGCATTCGGCGCCGGCCTGGTCCTCGGCGCCGTGATGCTGGTCGGCCGCGAGTTCCTGGACCGCTCCGTGCACGATGCACGTTCACTCCAAAGCGAGTTCGAGATTCCAGTGCTCGGGGAGATCCCGACCATTCACCGCGCTGCCTGAGCGCTGCGAGACAAGAGGACGTCATGAGCCGTATACAAGAGATCCTGAGCAAGGCCGAACGCGACGGCACGGTTCGCCGCACGCGCGCGCTCAACGACGGCGGCACCGCTATCGCGTCACCGCCGGTGAGCGCTCCGCGACTGCAGTCCCCGAGCTTCGAGCCAGCCTCGATGCCGTGGACCGCGGCCGCGACAGCGGCTGCGCTGGAGGATTCAGAGGTCGCCACTGCGACACCGACGCTGGATCCGCGGCTGGTCGCCGCGCTCGCGCCGCAGGCGCCCGCAGCGGAACGCTACCGCCTGCTGCGCACGCGGATCAAGCGCGCCGAGAATGGACGCAACGTCAGGGCAATCGTCGTCACGAGCCCGGCGAAGGGTGACGGCAAGAGTCTCACTGCAGCCAACCTCGCTCTGACGATGGCTCAGGAGTTCCACCAGCGCGTGCTGCTGCTCGACGCCGATCTCCGCCGTCCATCGATTGCGTCGCTCTTCGCTATCGCTGAAAGCCCCGGCCTCTCGGACGTTCTCCTCGGACTGCACGATGTCGAGCGCGCGCTGGTCCACTTGCCCGACCAGCACCTGACCGTGCTGCCGGCGGGCAGTCCCGCCGCGCAGCCGGCGGAGCTGCTGGGGTCCGCGGCGATGCGCCGCACCCTCGATGCGTTGCGCACGCGCTTCGATCGGATCCTCATCGATCTTCCGCCGGTCGCGCCGCTCGCCGACGTGCACGTGGTCTCTCCTCTCGCTGACGGTCTGCTCATGGTCGTGCGGGCCGGCATCACGCCGAAGCCGGCGATCGAGCGCGCACTCTCGGGGCTCGACATGGGCAAGGTGCTGGGTCTCGTGCTGAACGCCGCGGGTGGTCCGGAGGGCGGCGACGGCTACGGCGAAGACGGCTACGGGTACATCGCGGGCTGATTGAAGGATTCCCGGCGATGCAGGTCTTCAACCGGCACGTTTCGACTCGCGGCCTGACCGTCTTCGCGGCGGAATTGCTGCTGATCTCCGGATCGGTAGCGCTCGCCGCGGGACTGCAGGATACCGGCCGGCTCGTTGAGAGCCTCTGGAAGGTCGGCCTCGTGACGATCGTGTGCCAGCTGTGCCTGTACTACAACGACTTTTACGACCTGACGCTCGTGCAGTCGAATCGCGAGCTGATCGTACGGCTGCTGCAGGCGGTGGGCGCGGCGTCAATCCTTCTCGCCGCGCTCTACTTCGCAATCCCCGCCCTGATGATCGGCGACGGCATCTTCGTGTCCGCGCTGCTCGTGTTCGTCGTCGGGATTCTCGGCTGGCGGCTGTTGTTCAACAGTGTCACGCGCTCCCTGCATCTCGAGGAGCGGATACTCGTTGTCGGCACCGGCGAGTCCGCTCGCAAGGTTACGCGGCAGATTCTCGATCAGAAAGACTTCGCCTACCGGGTCATCGGATTCATCGACGATGACGCGCGCCGGATCGGCGAGCGGATCGTGAACCCGGGGATCATCGGCACACCCTCCGACATTCCGCGCCTGATCGCCGAGCACCAGATCGACCGCATCATCGTCGGCCTCGCGGACCGTCGCGGAAAGTTCCCGATCGACGAGCTGCTGAAGGCGAAAATCAGCGGCGTCCGCGTCGAGGATGCGACGACGACGTACGAGCGCGTGAGCGGGAAGATCCTGATCGATGATCTGCGTCCGAGCTGGCTGATCTTCTCGGACGGCTTCCGCGTCTCGCGGCTCACGCGATGGATGAAGCGCGGCATCGATCTGACGCTGTCCGTTGCGCTCGCCATCGTCGCCGCGCCGTTCATGCTGCTCACGGCGGTCGCCGTCGCGCTCGAATCCGGCGTGCCGGTGCTCTACTGCCAGGAGCGCGTGGGCGAGGGCGGCCGCACGTTCACGCTCTACAAGTTCCGCTCGATGCGCATCGATGCCGAAAAGGGCGGACAGCCGGTCTGGGCGACGGACGGCGACGAGCGCGTCACGCCAGTAGGACGCTTCATTCGCGCGACGCGCCTCGACGAGCTGCCGCAGCTGTGGAACGTACTGCGCGGCGACATGAGCTTCGTTGGTCCGCGCCCCGAGCGGCCGTTCTTCGTCGCGGAACTATCGAAGGAGATCCCGTTCTACCAACAGCGTCACGCGGTGAAGCCCGGCATTACCGGATGGGCTCAGGTGAAGTACCGCTACGGAGCTTCCATCGAAGACGCGACCGAGAAGCTGCGATACGACCTCTACTACATCAAGCACCTCTCGATCTCCTTCGACCTCACGATCGTGTTCGATACGGTGAAGGTCGTGCTCTTCCGCAAGGGGGCGGCATGATCCCTTCACGCGCGATCATCCTCGCGGCCGGTAAAGGCTCCAGGCTGAACGGTACAGCCGGCGAGTCACCGAAGTGTCTCGTCGAGCTCGGGAGTACGTCACTGATCGAGCGCCAGATTCGTTTGTTGCGCGATGCGGGTATCGACGATATCGCCATCGTCGTCGGGTGTCAGGCCGATCGCGTTCGGCGCGTGTGTGGGCACGACCTTACTTACATTGAGAACGCGCGCTACGCACAAACCAACAGCCTTTACTCGCTGTGGATGGCACGACCTCTGCTTTATGAGGCGTTCGTGGTCCTGAATTGTGACGTTGTCTTCCATCCTGCTCTGTTGATGGACCTTCTCGCATCACGACATGAGAATGCGCTGCTCCTCGGATATCGCGAGGCGTCTCAGCCGGCTTATGGCGATGAAGAGATGAAGGTGAAGGTTCGCGGCGGGCTCGTGACGGACATGTCCAAGGAGATGGACCCGGCGGAGGCGGACGGCGAAAACCTCGGCATCGTGAAATTCGGTGCTCGAGGCGCCGCCGCCCTCGTCGACATCATGGACGAGCTCGTCGCGGAAGGGGGCCTGCGCGATTGGGCGCCACGCGCGTTCGCCGCATTCGCCCGGCAGCACCCGCTGCATGCGATCGGTACGCGCGGGCTGCCGTGGATCGAAATCGATTTTCCTGAGGACTACCAGCGGGCGCGGTCCGAGATCCTGCCCGCCATCGAGGGCGCCGTGCGCCGCGCAAATGAACTGCTCGGCGTGGCTCCGTCGCCAAGCGTGTCCTGAACGGCCCCATGCTGCCCGCATCCAGAACTCTCAACAACGTGTCGCGTCGTACCGCCTCGATTCGGAGCGCCGTGCCGCGTGTGGTCGCGATCGGTGGCGGTACCGGCCTGCCGAACGTGCTGCGCGGTCTGCGTCCGTTGCTCTACTCCGCCGACGAACGCGACCGCACGCCCCCACGCGACCGGCTCGTGGCGGTCGTCACCACGTCGGACGATGGCGGCAGTTCCGGACGATTGCGTGCGGAATTCAACATCGTTCCTCCTGGCGACATCCGCAATTGTCTCGCGGCGCTTTCCGACAACCACGCGCTGATCGCCGACATCTTTCAGTACCGCTTCGATTCGGGTGAGGGGCTGAATGGTCATCCAATCGGCAATCTGGTGCTGGCGGCGCTCGCCGACGTCACCAACGATTTCACGCGCGCCGTAGAGATCGCGGCGCGCGTCGTTGGCGCGCGCGGGACGGTTCTTCCCGCCACGCGTGACATGGTCACGCTCCTCGCGGAGTTCGAAGATGGCCGCATCGTGAGCGGCGAGACGGCGATCTCGAAGGGCGGCGGACGCGTCCGCCACCTGTCGCTCCTGCCCGAGCGGCCGGTATGCGTGCCCGACAGCTGCGAAGCGGTGCTCAAGGCCGACATCGTCGTCGCCGGGCCCGGCAGCCTCTACACGAGCATCCTGCCGCCGCTCCTCGTTCCCGAACTGCGCGACGCGCTGCTCCATACGAGTGCCACCCGGATCCTCGTCGCCAACCTGATGACGGAGCCGGGCGAGACCGATGATTACTCCGTGCTCGATCAGGTGCTGGCGATCGAGCGGCATCTCGGCGCGCAGTTGTTCGACTGCATCGTCTACAACACGAGCCCGGTGCCCGACACGCTGCGCGATACCTATGCGGCGGGCGGCGCGGAGCCGGTCGTCACGGGAACGTTCGAACTGGCGGCATTGCAGCGCCTTGGCATCCGCCCGATCGGCGTGCCGCTCGTATCGGAGCATCCAGCGGGAAAGATTCGCCACCATCCTGACCGCCTGGCGGCGGCCATCATTGCTACGGCACAAGGGAAGCTCGGCACCTGGAGAGGCCGGGTCGAGGCGGGAGGCAGTTAGATGTACGAGCGTTTCTACGAACTGCGCGAGCGGCCGTTCGCGCTGAGCCCTGACCCGGACTATCTGTATCCGAGCCGCGTCCATCGGGAGGCGCTCGATTACCTGCGCTACGGTCTCGAGAGCCACGCCGGCTTCGTCATCATCACGGGTGAGATCGGCTCCGGCAAGACGACGCTGCTGCAGACACTGCTGCGAGGCCTCGACAGCCAGACGACCGTCGCGCGGATCGTCAACACGATGCTCGAGCCGCGCGAACTGCTCGAAACGATCATGATCGATTTCGGGCTCGAGCCGGCCGGCAAGAGCAAGCCGCTCCTGCTGCGCGACCTGGCGCAGTACCTCGTCGATCAACGTCTCGCCGGGCGGATGGTCCTGCTCGTCATCGACGAGGCGCAGAACCTGACGGCGGACGCGCTCGAAGAGCTGCGGATGCTCTCGAATCTCGAAACAGAGAAATCCAAGCTGCTCCAGATCGTCCTCGTCGGCCAGCCGAACCTGCGCGATAAACTCGGCGCGCCCGAGCTCGAACAGCTGCGCCAGCGCATCACCGTCAGCTATCACCTGCAGCCGCTCGATGCCGGCGAAACAGAGAACTACATCAATCATCGGCTGCGTCGCGCTGCCGTCGGTTCGCCCGTGGTGTTTCCGCGCGAGGCGACGGAGATGATTCACACGCGAAGCCGCGGCGTGCCGCGCATCATCAACATCATCTGTGATGCCGCGCTCGTCTTCGGCTACGCGGAGGAACGCCGGACGATCAACCTGGCGCTGGTGCAGGAAGTTCTCGCGGAGCTGGAGCTGACCGGAGTGTTGCCGGCGGCGGTCGCGATGAGCGCCACCGGATCGGCGCCAGCAGCTGCACCCGTGCCGGTCAGTGCGGCTGCGGCCTCGGCGACAGTCGGCACGGTGACACCGCACGTGCGCGCCGCCGAAGCGCGCGCCTCGGCGGCGCTGCTCCAGGACCTGAGCATTCGCGCTGCCGAACTGGATCAGCGCGAACAGGCGATCCGTCAGCGTGAACGCGAGCTGGCGGAGCAGCGCCGGATCCTGGCCGAAGAGTACCGGCTGCTTCGCTCGCGCACCGCTTCGACGCCGCACGGCTACACGCCTCCGCAAAACGTCAGAGTGCAGGTGCAGGCGCCGCTGCGCGTCGACGATGATCGACACGTCTCAGTCTGGCAGCGCTTCAAACGGATGATGCTGGGAACATCGTCTCCCGCGATGGAGTAGCGGGACACGTATCCCGAGGAGAACGCATGTCAGCGTTGAGCGCGTCACTGTTGGAAAAAATTCAAACCCGCACGGCCCGCACCGGCGTCGTCGGGCTCGGTTATGTCGGTCTGCCTCTCGCCGTGGAACTGTCCAAGGCCGGATTTCACACGACCGGCATCGATCTGGACGAACGAAAGATCCAGGCGATCGCCCAGGGGCGCTCGTACATCCCGGACGTCACCACGAGCGATGTGATGGAACTGCGTCGCGCGGGCAAGCTCGACGCGACGACCGACTTCGCCGTCGTCAAGGAGCTCGACACGATCAACATCTGCGTGCCGACGCCGCTGCGCAAGACGAAGGACCCGGATATGTCCTACATCGTCTCGGCGGTGGAGGCCATCGCGCAGCACCTGCATCCGGGGATGCTGATCATCCTCGAATCCACGACCTATCCGGGAACGACCGAGGAGGTCGTGCAGCCGATGCTGGAGGCGACCGGGTTGAAGGCCGGCCAGGACTTCTTCCTCGCCTTCTCGCCCGAACGCGTCGATCCCGGCAATCCGACGTTTCAAACGCACAACGTGCCCAAGGTCGTGGGCGGCTTGACACCGACGTGCTCGAAGCTGGCGGCCGCCCTCTATGGCTCCGCGATAGACACCATCGTTCCCGTGAGCTCTACACGCGTCGCCGAGATGGTGAAGCTGCTGGAGAACACGTTCCGGGCGGTGAACATCGGGCTGGTGAACGAGATCGCCCTCATGTGCGACCGCATGAACATCGACGTGTGGGAAGTCGTCGACGCCGCCCGGACGAAGCCGTTCGGGTTCATGGCGTTCTATCCGGGTCCGGGCCTCGGCGGTCACTGTATCCCGATCGATCCCTTCTATCTGTCGTGGAAGGCGAAGCAGAGCGGGTTCGAGCCGCGCTTCATCGAGCTGGCCGGGCACATCAACGGAAGCATGCCGCATTACGTCGTGGAGAAGGTCGCCGATGCGCTCAATACGCGGCGCAAGGCAATCAACGGCGCCAACATCCTCATCGCCGGCGTCGCCTACAAGCGGGATATCGACGACATGCGCGAGTCGCCGGCGCTCGACATCATGGGGCTGCTGCACACGAAGGGCGCGCGCGTCTCGTACGCGGATCCGCATGTGCCCGAAGTGCATGGACGCGAATGGGCGGGCGCATTCGACGTCCAGGCCGTCGACCTGATTCCCGGCTCGATCGGCAAGTACGACTGCGTCGTGATCGCGACCGAACACAAGGCGTTCGACTACGACGCCATGGTGGCGGAAGCGCAGCTGATCGTCGATACGCGGAATGCGATCAAGGAATCGCACCCGCACGTCTTCAAACTCGGAGCACCGAAACCTGAAACGCAGGGTGCGAGGATCGCGGTCACGTAGTCGACCGCATCGTGGGTCATGAGAACGCTTTTCTGGATCTCGGCAGCCGTCGTCCTCTACGTCTATGCGGGCTATCCGCTGCTGCTGGCTGCGTGGGCGCGGTTCGTGCAGCGGCGCCCGCGCAAGGCGCACGTCGTCACGAGCTGGCCGTCGATCTCGATCGTCCTCGCGGCTCGAAACGAAGGACGCCGGCTGAGCGGCCGCATTCGTAACCTACTCGACATCCCATATCCCGGCATCCGCGAGGTCATCGTGGTGTCCGACGGCTCCACGGATCACACCGCGGCTGTCGTGCATTCATTCGGCAGAGCGGTGCGGCTCATCGAACTGCCTGACGGGGGCAAGCCGGTCGCGCTGAATGCAGGGGTTGCCGCTGCCGCGGGAGAGATCCTCGTCTTCGCCGACGCGCGTCAGCGGTTCTCTTCCGACGCCCTCCTGCACCTCGTGGCGAACTTCGCCGATCCGCAGGTTGGCGGCGTCACAGGAGAGCTCGTGCTCGACACGGAGCCGAGAGTCGCGCCGGAACACGCCACTTCGGTGGACGGATCGGTGCGAGCGCTGCCCCAGCGGGAGATCTCCTCTGTGCCGGTGGAATCGACGGTCGGCGAAGGCGTCGGCCTGTATTGGCGTTATGAGAAGTGGCTGCGCAGGAACGAAAGCCAGGTGTGGTCGGTGCTCGGTGCCACGGGCGCTATCTATGCGATGCGGCGCAGCCTCTGGCAGCCGCTGCCCGCCGATACGCTGCTCGACGATGTGCTCGCGCCCATGCGCGCGGTGCTCGCCGGAAGCCGCATCGTGTTCGAGGAGCGGGCACGTGCGTTCGACCGTGCCGCCGTTGATGCCACGGCGGAGTCACGGCGGAAGGTACGGACGCTCGCCGGTAATTACCAGATCCTCGCGCAGGAGCCGCGGCTTCTCTTTCCGCTCGCCAACCCGGTCTGGATCCAGTACGTCTCGCACAAGATCGGCAGGCTTCTCATACCGTGGGCGCTAGCCGTGCTCTTCATCGCGAGCGCGCTGCTCATGTTCGACGGCTGGGGGTACACGGCGGCGTTTGCGGCCCAGGCAGGCTTCTACGCCCTCGCCTGCTACGGCGGCTGGGCCGAGTACCGCGCACGCCAGCAGTCGGCGTTCACTGAGACGGCGACGGAGGTGGCGAGATGAAAACGCTCGACCGCATCGCTCGGGTGGCGTTCACGTTCGTGATGATGAACGTCGCGTCGGTCGCAGGGCTGATCGCGCTTCGCCGCGGACGTGAGGTCTGGAAGTGAACGAACGGCTGGCGTTCAGTTTCGGCGGCGGACGCGGCACGTCTGGCCAGGTCCCTTCGTCCGCGCGGCAGTTCGACGACCTCATGACCGCCCCGCGCAGCGTGGAGCCCGTCGCGCAGGCCGAGGTCGTCGACGAAACGCAGGAAAAGCGCGACTGGGGATTCCTCGGCCTCCTGCTCTTCACGGCGGTGCTGTACTTCCGGCCTCAGGATCAGATTCCGGGCCTGAGTATTCTCCCTCTCGCCGAGATCGCGGCGCTGTTCGGGCTCGGCGCGATGGTCTACAACCGCATGTCGCGTGGGCAGACGTTCAGCCGCATCACGCCGGAACTGCTGGCGGTCGCCGGTCTCGCGCTCGTCATGCTGCTGACCGCGCCCTTCTCGGTGTGGAAGGGCGGCGCCATTCACACGTTCACCGACCGATTCGCGAAGGTGTTGCTCATCTACGTGCTGATGACGAACACCCTGACGAGCTTCCTGCGCGTGCAGCGCTTCATGATGATCGTCATCGCGGCGACCGGCTACCTCGCCGCGCGCGCCGTGTTCGATTACCTGCGGGGATTCAACCTCATCGAGAACGGCCGCGTGCAGGGTGCCGTGGGAGGCATGTTTCAGAATCCCAACGACCTCGCATTGAACATGGTCTCCGTGCTCCCCATGGCCGTTCTGTGGGCAGTGGCCGCGCGGCGGCCGATGCACCGTCTCTTTGCCGCGAGCCTCGCGCTGATGATGCTGTTCACCATCGTCATGTCGTATTCGCGCGGCGGCTTCGTCGGGCTGGCCGTGATGGTGCTGATCCTTGGATATCACCTTGCCCGACAGCGGCCCGCGGCGGTCGCGGCCGCGGCGCTCGGGCTCGTGCTGATCCTGCCGCTGGCGCCGTCCTCCTACTGGAACCGCATCGCGAGTATCACGGACGAGAGCCGCGACGAGACGGGGTCGCGCAAGGCCCGGCGCATCGCGATGCGCGAGGCGTGGCAAACATTTCTGACGTTTCCCTTCTACGGTGTCGGCGCCGGCATGTTCGAGGCTTACAACCCGCCGGGCCGCGAGGAGATCTGGCGCGAAACGCACAACGTCGTCCTGCAGGTGGCGGCGGAACTCGGCATCCTCGGTCTCGCGCTGTTCTTCTTCATGATGTGGCGCGCGCTCACCGCGCGCAGCGTCACTCGTCGGTTGTTGCGGCGCGCGTCGGGCGTAGCACCTCCATCGCGCTGGCGGCCCTCGCAACCGTCGGGTCCGGCGCTGGTGACGAAGGAAGAGGCCATCTACATCGACGCTCACACGGGCACGATGACCGCGTCCGTGATCGGCTGGTTCGTGTGCGCATTGTTCGCCTCGGTCGCGTACACGTGGACGTTTTATTACCTGCTGGCCCTGACGGTCGCGCCGCGCGACATCCTCAAGGCGCGGCTGGCGCGCGCGGTCAAAGCCTCACGCCCGGCACCCGCAGGGGCTCGCCTGTGAAGACGCGCTCGCCCGGCGAGACACCAACCGTCAGCGTCATCATGCCGGCGTACAACGTGAGCGCGTACATCGGCGAGGCGATCTCAACCGTGCGGGCGCAAACGCTCGCGGATTTCGAGCTGCTCATCGTCGATGACGGATCCACGGATGACACCGCGGACATCGTGCGCCGTTTCGCGGCGGTTGACGATCGCATCAGGCTGCTGCAGCAGGAGAACCGCGGCCTGGCGGCGGCGCGGAACACGGCGCTGCGCAACGCGCGGAGCGGACTCATGGCGCTCCTCGACAGCGACGACCTGTGGCACCCCCGTTTTCTTCAGGCGCAGGTCGCGCTCCTGGAGCAGAAGCCGGATGTCGACATCGTCACCGGTAACGGATGGACGCTCGGGAGCCACGAAGACGGACACCCGGCACGCCCATGGCCGGATCCGCGGCCAACTCCGGACCTGTGGACGATCCTCGGCGACGAGCTCTCGGTCTTCATCATGTCAGTGTTCCGCCGTCGCGTGTACGACACCATCGGCGGCTTCGACGAGATGCTCCGTACCAACGAGGACTTCGATTTCTGGCTCCGCGCGGCCCTCGCGGGGTTCAAGTTCGCCCGCAACGACGAGCCGCTCGGTTACTATCGCCGCCGCGATGACAGCCTTTCGGCGAGCCAGGTCCGCATGCTTCGGGGAGCGCTCCGCGTCTATTACAAGCACCGGCCGGCGCTGCTGCACAACCGCAAGGCGATCCGTCTGCTCGACGACAGGGTTCAGCGTTTCGAGGCGGACCTGATCGCCGCCGAGGCGCGCGACGCGATCAACCAGAAGGACTTCCCGTCCGTCGGCCGGCACATCTCCGCCCTGCGTGAGCGCCGGGGCGGCGCGAAACTCAGCGTCGTGATGCTGCTCGCGCGATGGATGCCCGGGCTGCTCTGGCGTGCGTATCAGTACCGGCGCAAGGGGCAGGCGGCCCCACACGGTGCGTGAGCCGGTGGCTGACATGGCGAGTTATCGCAAAGCTCACTATTCGCTGCGTCACCGCGTGATTGCAAAGCTCAGTCAGCATCTCGACGGCATCACCTACACGCAGCGACACGGCTTGATCCGCGGGATGAGGCGTCAGGGTGGCCTGGGCTTTCTGCCACCGATTCTCGCCGGCGGCAACACCGAGACGGCGGAACACAGGTTTCTGCGCGCGCTCGATCTCGAGGGGCGCATCGTCTACGAGATCGGCGCGTTCCACGGCATTCTCACCCTTTTCTTCAGCAGCCGGGCGAAGCTCGTGATCGCGTACGAGCCGAACCCGCCGTCCGGCAATCGGCTGCTGCGGAACCTGCGGCTGAACGGACGCACGAACGTTCAGGTACGACACCTTGCCGTGGGCGAGCGAGCCGGCAGCATCCGCCTGCTGTCCGATCCGCTGATGCCGGGAGGAACGAGCGGCGATCCCTCCGTCTCACAACAGATCGAGACCTCGCGCGTGGCGACGTCGGTCGACGTACCGGTCGTCACCATCGACGACGACGTCGCCGCCGCGCAGCTTCCGCCACCGGACCTGGTCAAGATCGACATCGAAGGGATGGAGCTGCCGGCGCTCAAGGGGATGGCTCGGACACTCGCGCAGTACAGGCCGGATCTCTACATGGAGATGCATGGCGCGACGATGGAGCACAAGGACGCGAACGTTCGAGCGATCGTGAGCTTCCTCGAAAGCGCCGGATATCCGCACATCCTCCATGTGGAGTCGGGCACCCGAATCAACGCACAAAACGCAACCGTGGGTCGCCAGGGGCACCTGTTCGCGTCGTACTCGCCGCTTGCGGACGCCGCCGTCCATCCACGATCTTCGTAGCTTCAGGTACAGAACAAAGGCACTGGCCGCCAACGGCAGCCAGTGCCTTTGTTCGTTCGATCAGCGCCGCGGCGGGGGACCCCGCGTCGCTGATCTAGTTCACGCGGAACGTCGCAACGACCGGTGCGTGATCCGACGCATACACACCGTAGAGCGAGTAGGTGGGTACGTCGACGCTGATGAGCGACAGCGTCCCGTTTCTCGAGTAGAAGATGTCGTCGAACCGGGAGTCGCCGTGCGTAGCGCCAGTGCCGTTGAACGAGGTCGCCGTACCGGCATTCAGACCCGCCACCCACGCGTCCTGATACTGCGCGGCGACCAGGTTGTAGTCGCTCGTGTTCGGCCAGGTATTCATGTCGGCCATCAGGATTCTCGGTTCGGAATGGCCACCCATCCAGTTGAGCGTCTCGTTGATTTGGATTGTCCGGTAGTACGTGTTGTCCGGCTCGAAGTGGCTGGAGAACAGGTTGATGTAGCGGCCGTTCACGGCGACGGTCATCTGCGCAACGCCGCGGCTGTAGGTGAGGAGAGTAGAGCTCTGCGTCACCGGCGCCAATCGCGAGAGGATGACGTTGCCGTAGCCTGACGAGCCGCCGTAAACGTTCACGATCTGTCGATACCACTGCTGACCCGTTCTCTGCTCGATCAACGACTCCAGGTAGTTCGCCATGTCGAAGCTCCAGGCGCATTCGCCCGAGTAGAAGTTCACTTCGTTGAGGCTGACCACGTCGGGGCTCTGCGCGGCGATCACGTCGGCAATCCGGCCGGGATTGCACACACCGTCGGAGCCCTTGGTCTTCTTGACGTTCCACTGCATCACGCGAAGCGTGCTGCCGCTCGTGGACGTTGATGGAGGAGGCGTCGGTGTCGGTGTCGGTGTCGGCGTCGGCGTCGGCGTCGGCGTGGCCGCAGGTGCCTCGCTCGACGTCGAACCGGAACCGCCATACGTGATCACGAGGCGAGGCCGGTTCACGGAATCCGAGGCACGCGTCGAGTGAAACTCCTTGTAACTGCCACCGCTGGCCCCGCCGGTATCCACCAGCGCCAGGCGGGTGTAGCGCGATCCGAAGCTGCCGTTGACCGCGCTTTGCACCATCTGCGTGAGGTCGAACTCGTAGACCGCCCCCTCGAAGTTGCCGACGTAGGTCGTGCCAAAGCTTGGACCGAGATCGCCACCCGGCGTGCTCCACGCCTGGCCGTTCCGGAAGTAGTACCAGTTGGTCTCCCACTTCACGAAGGATCGGTTCACGTGGTACGCGGTGAACGGCCGGTATTCGCCGCTCTCGGCATTTTTCAGCACGAGGTACAGCTTCGCGCTGTTGATGACGGCGCCCGCAGGGATGGTGTTCTGGGTGTCGAACTTCATCATGATGCGCCGCGTGTAGCTCGCCGAGCTGACCTTGGAGGCCAACACATCGCTGTTGCTGAAATCCACCATTCCGAAGTTGCCGCCCTGAATGGTCAGGTCGGCGTTGATCTGCTCGGGCGTACTGAGCGTGACGGTCGTCTGCGCAGACGCGCCGGCAGCAACGCCGCATATCGCGATCAGAGCGATCACCAGTTGATGGACCACTCGCACGACGCGAGTCGGTGAGCACACGAAATTCGACATAGAAAGGGCCTCCGGGATTACACGCGCTGACGCGCGCCTGGTTCTTGATTTCTGCGTGTCGACGCTCTCGACCGGCACCCCGCCACCGTGAGCGCCTGAGGGAGTACAGACGCTCAGTCAGTGGGACGGCCCGACCCACCGAGATCGAGCCCGCAATCAGTCTTCTGGCTTCCGATGTGACAGAGGCGCGGACAAGAGCGTGTGTCCGCCGGCCGGGCTTACGGCAAAGGTGTTGCCATGCGCAGAAAAGTGAATTTCCAACGCATTTTCAAGGCTTTCCGGAAGGCTTTCGGGGAGCTCAACCTGCCTGAACCTGATGAGAACAGTCATTTCTGTAATTCTTACGTCCGTTTTTGGTGACCTACCGTTTTCTGGCCTAAAACGATGCGGCTCAGCGAGGTGGGCTGATATGGCTCAGTTGTATTTCGCTCCGCTTTTCAAAAGGGATGGGAATTACCGCCGAGTCCGTCTATCCCAGTGTTGCGCCCTCATACACATTTGCGCTTCCTCAAGAGAACCGCTCAAAATGGGTTGAGTCCGAACGCTGGTCACTGGAACTGGAGAAAACCGAAGTTCCCGACGCCGGCATTCTCCTGGTTCGCCGTCACCATCACGAGCCGCACGACGTGTTGGCCTTGGCTCAGCGACAGCCCGCCAATCGCAATCGTCTGCCAGGAATCCCATGCCCCCGTGTTCGGCACACCAACCGCGCCGGTACGGTCGACGCCATCGATCTCGACCCGGAAGGTTGCGCCGGATCCGAGGTTGGCAAGCCGGACGTTCAAGGTATACGTGCGCGTTTGGGTAACGTTCACCGTGTACTGCAGCCACTCGCCAGCCCGCGTCCAGCCGACGTAGTAACCAGCGCTCGAGGGATCGCTCGTCGATCCGATGTCCACGGACGTGGAACGATACACGCCGCCGGAGTTCTGTGAGCTCGCGTCGCTGAACGCCGAGCCCGGCCCCCCCTCGTCGAAGTTTTCCGCCTGAACGATTCCGGGAAGCGCCACAGGCGTTCCTCCGTAGGCAGGACTCGGGGTTGACGAGGTCCCGGCGACGAAGCGGAGCCAGTTATAGTTGCCTACACCACCGCCGGAAGCAACGGCATCGAGCGAGAGACGGATCACACGCTGCCCCGCGGTAAGGGGGATGCCGGGAAGGGTGAGTGTTTCCCACGTCTGCCACCCTCCCGTGTCGGGAAGGGCGATCTGGCCGGTGCGATCCACGCCATCCACTTCGATGTGGAATGTTCCGCCCGCGCCGACGTTCGCGACCCGCGCTTCCAACGCGTAGGTGCCGGTCGTGCTCACGTTGATCGTGTACTTCAGCCACTCGCCAGCCCGCGTCTTGCTCACGTTGAAGCCGCCGCCGCTGTCGGACGTTGCTTCCACGTCGACGTCGGTCGAGCGGTACGCGCCGCGCGAGTTGCCTGCCGTCGTATCGGAGTACGCGATGCCCTCGCCGCCCTCGTCGAAACGCTCGGCTTCGATGATCCCGGGTACGGCTGCCGCCGTGCCGCCAAAGGGTCCCGTCATTGGGGCTGAAGGCCCCCCTGCACCCTTGAGTATCGAGAAGTAATCACGCCGCACGCCGCTGCTGTCGAGAAACGTCGCGTCGAGCCGGTTGCCGGTGATGTCGAGGACCATGGACCCGAGCACTGACTGTGACGTGTACATCGCCGGATAGTTGAGCGTGCCACCCGCAATGTGTCCGGCGACGCCCGCGACGACGTACACGGCGCCCTCGCGAGGCGCCATGCCGTACGTAGATTTCTGGTAGGCGCCCGATCCGTCCGACCGTCCGCTGCCGACATCCTTCTTCATTGCACTGCTGAATGTCGTCGAGTCGCCGTAATGACCGTCGAGCAGATACGAGCGCTCGTACGCGTGACTGTGGCCGGCGAGCACCAGGTCGACGCCGAAACTCTCGAGGATTGGCAACGCGTTCTGCCGCATCTCGATCAGCTCGATCTCCGCGTCCGAGTCGTGCGAGCCCTTGGAGTACGGCGGATGGTGGAAGAATGCAATCACCCATGGCTGTGTGTTGGCGGCAAGATCGCGCCTCAGCCAGGTGAGCATCGCGCCATTCGGCGAGCGGTCTGTTTCGAACGACTCGAGCTCGATGAAATGGATGTTCGCGTAGTCGAACGAATAGTACGCTTCGGTGCCTGACGCGACACCGCCGGCCTCACCCTGCTTCGGCAGAGTGAAGATGTCGTAGTACGGACCGGTGTTCGATGCCGCGTCCGCTCCATAGCCGTCGTGGTTGCCGTACGCCGGCCACAGGACCGTCTTCCGCAGCAGCTCCGGGAACATGTTGAACACCGCCGCCTGATACTCATGGTCGAGGCCGTCGTTGTAGGCGTTGTCGCCGAGCATCAACCAGAGGTCCGTATCTCGGCCGCCGGCGAACGCCGTGTACGCATCACGCACGGCACCAGCGTTGGCATCCGCCGTTCCTGAGTCACCGATGACCCAGACTCGGGTGGGCCGCTCTGTACCTGTGAGCGGAGACGTTCTGAAACGAAACGTACTGTCTCCCGCGATGGTCGTCGAGTCGGAACCAATCGCGTAGTAGTACACGGAATCGGGTGTGAGGCCTGACAGACGAACCTCGTGATCCGTTCGAGGGGAAGACTCCTGCCAGGCGCCAGTCACGACACCGGGTGACGGCCCCGCCTGCACGCGTCCGATCGTCGCGGCGCTCGTACGCCAGCGGACGGTGACGCTGTTCGGCGTGCCGAGCTGCAGATATGGTCCGCGCGTCACAGCCACCGAGCTGCCGGCCGACAGGTCGAGATCGAAGCTCGAGTCGCTGCTAGTTGGCTCGGACTGATGGACTTCCACCGCAATCACGTTGGTACCGGCAACCAGCAGCGAGGGACTGATCGGCGCCGACACAAACGTCGACTCCGCGGCATCGAACAGCGTCGTCGAGGCGAGGGTGGTATACGCAATCGCGCCGGACGGCATGTTCGTCCGGAATGCCTCGGTTCCGTTCACGTAAACGACGGCGCCGTCGTCGCTCAGGATGCGAAGCGAGAGGCTGCCAATCGAGGACGGATTCGTGACGGAGAACGTGCGGCGAAAATAGGTCGTGATCTGCTTGGCGCTCGCGTTACTGCCATAGCTGACGACCGTCGCCTCGTCGCCATCGCCGTATCCGAGCTGCGCCGGACCGATCTTCCACGCCGAATCGCTGTAACCGGGGGCACGCCATGCGGTGCCCTGATTGGAGCCATCGTCCAGATAGCGCCATGTACTGCCAGGCGGGATCAGCAGCGACGATTGCGCGGCGACGTGATCCGAGGCGCGGGTGATCAGCGCGAGGACCAGCACCGTAAGCAGACGCACTACTCCCCGGGACGCGGATGAACGCAGCATCACTACTCCCGCGCCGATGACTGCCGAATGCGGCAAACCCCACGTGGACCCGTGGGGCTGACTGGCGCTATGAATTGAAACCTAATTGATGCCGATACTCGCCGTCGCGCGCTGTGAGCGCTCGGGCGGTGCGGCGGATTATAGAGAGGTGTGCGGCTGACGTAAACCTGAGCGGTATCCGATCCGCCGGGAGTGGTCTTACGCGAAGGCGCGACGTGGGCCGAGGCTGCGCAGCAGCGCAAATCGCCACACTACAAGGCTGTGTGACAACCGATCGACACGCTCGATCCAGCGCGCTTCATGTCCACGCACGTCGGTGTCGAAGATCTGCTGAAGATCCGACTTGTTCGAGATCGCCGCGACCTCCTTGTGCTCCATTGCCCATATCACCCCCGCCATCGCCAGCTGGTGGCGTCGGGCGTGAGTCTCGCGGCACAGGCTGCGGATACGCGCGCAGTTCAGCATGTGGCGCAGGTATTTGTGCGCCTTGTTCGGATGGTTGCCGCGCTGGACGGCCTTGAGGAACTTGTGAACGCCAAACGCAAAGCACTCGAAATCCGTCACCACTTCGCCGTGGTTGACGAAAGGCGCCGGCGGCCCCTGCCAGAGAAGCTGTTTGACGTTCGGCGGATCGGGATCGACGAACAGATCGTCGGTGACATCGCCCCAGCTCACGCCCGAGCGAAAGATGTGTACGCCGAGCGTTTCCGACTCCGTGAAGCAGTCCCAAACCGGAAACGCGAAGTGCTGCACGTCAGGATGGGCATCGGTTGCCCGGACCGCATCGGCCAGCGACGTGTCGGCCCTGAATGTCATGTCTGCGTCGAGCTTGAGAAAGAGATCGAACTCCGAGGCGCGATCAACGATGGTGCGGTACAGACGGCTGTGTGCCGCCTGGTTGGGGAGACCGCTGATGATCTCGTGCTCGAAATCCGTGAACGACTGCGCGGCGAGCTGACTGGTGAGCACAGGCAGCGCCGCCTCTCCGCTGCTCAGGGTGAGAATGAGGAGCCTGGCCATCAGCGCAGGCCACTAGGACACATTCACCTGCGGCGACGGAATCATCACGTGCCGCTCGGCCCAGCGCTGTTTCGCGACGCCGGCGAAGAAGCACAACCACAGTTCGTGCTCGAAAGCCGCGACCGCATCGCCGCGCAGCCACGCAAGCACCATGTCCTTCGCGTGCGTCAGGAGCGTGCGATACATGTAGCGAGGCACCCCGGCAATCAACGGGACCTTGGAGAAATCGTAATGCGAACTGTCCGGAGCGTCCATGTCGACGCCAAGCTTCGCAAACAGGATGGCCCGGCTGATGCCGTGCCAGTAGTACCAGCGCCGGAAGTAATGCTTGGTGAGGCGATCCGCTTCTACGACGTGGTGCACGACCATGCCGGGGACATAGAAGCCCCTCAGGCCCGCCGCGCGCGCGCGTAAGTGCCATTCGCGTTGCGCCTGGTTGCGCAGCGTGCCCGCCTTCCGGCCGAGGCGGTTGTCGAAGAGATCGGTGCGTTCGAACGCCTCACGCCGAGTAGCGGTGTTGATTCCAAGCGGCCAGGGAAGGCCGTTCACGCCGAACTCGCGTGGCTTCTCTCCGTGGTCCTGCAGCGCGAGCACCGACCAGTGCGGGCCGGGGCGATGGGGCAGCCACGTGGGACGCGCGCCCTTCCAGATCGGCAGCACCTTGCCACCAACGTAATCACAGCCGAGCGCCTCGAGCGCTTCGGCGGCCCGAGTCAGCCAGTCCGGCTCCACCCGCGCATCATCGTCGGTGGTCGCGATGATTGTGCCGGTCGCGGCACGGATGCCGGTATTGATCGCTGCGTACCTGCCTTGTTCTGCTTCATACACGTAACGCAAGGCAGCGGGAAAGGATGCCGCTTCCTCTTCAACGACTGCGCGGGTGTGATCCGTCGATTTGTTGTCGATGACGAGGAGTTCCCAGTCGGCAGTCACGTCGAGTCTGGCGATACTGCGGATCGTTTCACGCAGCTCATCCGCACGGTTGTAAGTCGGGATGATGATCGAAAAGTCCATAGCGTCCCGGGCTCATGCAGGAGCCGCGCCGTACTCAGCTGTTAACGAATGGACGTCGGTGGGAAGTTGCCGTCGGGGCGCGGAAGCGTCCAAGTCGCTCCCCGCGCCCGCGAATTACCTACCTGAATTGGAACCAGTTGTAGTTCCCCACCCCGCCGCTGGAACCGACGCTGTCGAGCGAGATCTTGATGACGTGCGTGCCCGCCGTCAGCGCGATCCCTGGCTTCGAGATCGTCTGCCAGCCCTGCCAGGCTCCGGTGTTCGGGATGGTCATCGCACCGGTCTTGTCGACCCCGTCGACTTCGACGTGGAACGTGCCGCCGCCACCGAGGCTGGCGACCCGGGCGTCGAACGTATATGTCCCGGCGTTCGTGACGTTGACGGTGTACGTGAGCCACTCGCCGGCGCGTGTCTTCATCACGTTGTAACCGCCGCCCGTATCCGTCGTTGCCTCGAGGTCGACGTTCGTCGAGCGATAGACGTTACCCGCATTCCCCGCTGTCGTGTCGGAGTAGGCGACGTTCTGCCCACCCTCATCAAAGTTTTCCGCCTGGAACAACCCCGGCAGCGCAGCCGGTGTGCCGCCATAAGCAGGGCTCGGCGGTGGTG
>DATLLF010000014.1:0-5662 GCA_035537955.1 Vicinamibacterales bacterium
CATCTATCCTCAGCGCCGATCCCACGGTCAACGCGAGACTCGATCCTGCCGTCCAAGAGGTGTTCGCCGCTGGGGTCAGATCTTGTTTTTTGCATGAAGTGTCCTCCCGAGAGGACCCGAGCGCAAAAAACAAGATCTGACCCCCGGGGGGCGAGGAGGATCTGATGCGGGGATGGATCGCTGACGTGCGCTGGGCGCTGCGGCTTCTCGCACGGCGACGGGTCTTTGCGGCGACCGTCATCCTGACCCTGGCGGTTGCCTTCAGTGCCGTAGCGTCCGCGTATGGGATCGCCACGGCGGTGCTCTGGCGTCCGCTGCCGTTTGCGCTACCTGACCGGCTCGTCTTCGTCTGGGAGAACTCCGGGACGGACGGTGCCGTGAACGCCTCGCGCGTGACCGGGTTTCGATTCGATCAGTGGGTGCGGGGATCGCGATCGCTCGAATCGATGGCGCTCTTCGGATCCATCGGGTTCCTGGCGGACCAGGGGAACGGCGCGGTCATCGTCCATGGCGTGCGCGTCTCGAGCAATTACTTCGAGACCCTGGGCCTCTCCCCGGTGATCGGCCGCGCGTTCGCTCCATTTGACGGCGAGCCCGGTCAGGGGCAAGTCGTCGTTCTGTCCCATTCACTCTGGACCGAGTGGTTTGGCGGACGCCCCGATGTGATCGATCGCACGATCCAGCTTGGCGGACGTCCCTACACCGTGATCGGAGTCATGCCGCCCGTGGTGTTTCCCGCCTGGCCCGTGAATCCCGCCGCCGTGACCCTCGACAGCGAATCCCGGCGACTGTGGGTGCCGATCACGCGAACAGCGTCGCTGGCGACGGCTGCACGCTCTCACGTGTTCGGCGTGGTTGGGCGCCTGCGCGGGGGCGTTTCGATGGATGTGGCGCAGGCAGAGCTGTCGCAGCTGACCGGCACGTCGGATCCCGACGCTCACCGGGCGGTGCTGCGGCCGTTCCGCGATCAGTTCGTCCGCGAGGCGCGGACGCCTCTCATCGCCCTCATCGGTGCGGCGCTTGCGGTGCTGCTCGTCGCATGTACGAACCTCGCCGCGCTCCAGGGCTCGTCGATCGAAGGGCGACGCGCCGAGCTGAGCGTGCGTGCGGCGCTCGGCGCCGGACGGGCGCGGCTCGCGCGGCAGTTCGCGACCGAAGCGGTGATCCTCGTCATGTGCGGGGGAGCGCTCGCGCTCGCCGGCTCGCACATCATGCTCCTGCGTGTTCCGAAGCTGCTGCCGCCATCGGTGCCGCTCCTGACGGCCCCGTCGGTGAACGGGGAGATCGTGCTGCTCGTTCTCGTGATGTCGCTGGCCGCGACGGTGGCGCTCACCGCCTGGCCGCTCGCGCGTGCGCGGACGTCGGCGTCCCCGGCGCCGCGCGGCAACACACCGCTGGCGCGCAGCCTCGTCTTTCGCGGGCTCGTCGTCGCGCAGATCGCGCTGGCGATGGCGCTCGTCGCCGTTGCGGCGCTGCTGCAGCGTTCCCTGAACACGGTCCGCGCGCAGGATGCCGGTTTCACGATCGAGCGCGTCCTCGTCGGCAACGTGACGCTCGCGGGTACGGCGTATCGTGATCCCGCCGGGATGGTCGCCGGTGAGCGGCGCCTTGCATCCGAGCTCGGAGCGATCCCGGGCGCGACCGCCGTCGCCTTTTCATACGACCATCCACTCGAAGCGAACTGGTCGGACTCGTTCGCGATGTCCGGCAGCGCCGCCGCTGGAGACGATATCCGCGGCAGCGCCGAGCTGCGCATTGTCAGCCCCGCATACTTCGCCACGATGCAGGTGGAGGTGCTCGACGGCAGGGGGTTGACCGAGCAGGACGATCTGGGCGCGACCGGCGCGGTTGTCGTCAACGAAGCATTCGCGCGTACCGTCGTCGACGGGCCGGTCCTCAATCGAACGCTCCGCTCGTCCAGCCCGCGAATGAGCTGGAACGACCCGCGCGTCCCCACGGAGTTCCGCATCGTCGGCGTTGTCGAAGACGAACGGTTCAAGGGTCTCGAGCACCCCACAGCACCCGCGGTCTACATGAGCACACGGCAGTTTCCGCAGGGGCAGCTCGTGATGCTGATCAAAACGGCCGGAGATCCCGGAGCGATGGCCGGCAGCGCTCGTGAGACGGTGAAGCGCTTCGATCCGCAGGTCCCCGTGGGGACCTTGTCGCCGCTGACGTCGATCCTCGCGGACCAGCTCGTCGCTCGACGCGCGACCACACAGGTCATCGATGGCTTCGCCGCCGCCGGCCTCGGTCTGGCGGCGCTCGGGCTCTACGGACTGCTGGCGCTGCTCGTCGCAGGCCGCATGCGCGAGACGGGCATTCGTCTCGCTCTCGGATCATCGCCGGCCATTGAAGCCGCGCGGGTCCTTCGCGTCTGCGTGATCAGCACGATCGCGGGTGTGGTCTGCGGCGTGGGCCTGGCGCTGGTCGCAGGTCGTCTCGTTCAGGGACTTCTCGTCGGCGTCTCGGCGCGTGATGCTTTCACGCTCGCCGTTGTCTCCGCGACGATGATGGGTGTGGCCGTCGTTGCGGCGTTGCGTCCGGCGTGGCGCGCGTCGCGCGTGGATCCCGCATCCGTCCTGCGCGGCGAAGCGTAGGGGCTACGGCGGCCCGGGGGCATGCTCGACGATTCGGGAGCCCAGCCCCTGCAGGTCGTGAAGTCATCAATGAATCAAGGCATTTTCCTGCTTCCCTGACGGCGCGTGCTTTGCTGTCGGACTGCCGATCTGGCGCCGCCGTGGAAGTACCTATGAGCACACTGCCCGATCCCGACCCGCGGTTCGAAAGCCGAGCCTCCGCATTACTTCTCGAAGTCCTTATTCGCGCCGGCCTCCTCCTGGCCTTGGCGGTGCTCTGCTTTCAGGTGTTCTCCCCGTTCTTGAATCTGATGACCTGGGCCCTGATTCTGGCGGTCACTCTCTACCCTCTGCATCAGTCGGTGGCCGCAAGGATCGGCGGCCGCCAGGGACTGGCCGCGACGCTGCTCGTGCTGCTCGGCATCGTCGTGGTGATCGTGCCGACCGCGGCGTTGATGAACTCGCTCGGCGACTCGATCCACCGACTAATCAACAACGTACAGAACAACACCCTGCAGGTGCCGCCGCCGAGGGCAGGCGTCGCCGAGTGGCCGCTGGTCGGTGAGCAGGTACACGCATTCTGGACGAAGGCGCACGATAATCTGCCCGCCCTCGTGCAGAGCATGCAGCCGAAGATCGGCAACCTCGCGACGGCGGCGCTCGGTTTCGTCGCCGGCATCGGTGGCGGGCTGTTGCAGTTTCTCGCCTCTCTCGCCGTCGCCGGCATCATGATGGCTTTCGGCGAAGGAGGGGGGCGCGCGATCCGCTCGGTGTTCGAGAAAGCCGCCGGTGCGCAGCGGGGAGGAGAATTCGTCGAGCTGTCCACTGCGACCATCCGCGCGGTCGCCAAGGGCGTGCTCGGCGTCGCGTTCCTGCAGGCCATCATCGTCGGCATCTGCCTGCTCATCGCCGGCATACCCTGGGCAGGCGTGCTGGCGGTCATCGTCCTCGTGCTCGCCATCGCACAGGTGCCGGCGTTGATCGTCACGCTGCCGGCCATCGTCTATCTCTGGTGGAGCGGCAACTACGGCACCGGCGCTGCCATTCTCTATACGGGCCTTCTTGCTGTCTCCGGCATGGCCGACAACGTACTGAAGCCAATAATGCTCGGCCGGGGTGTGGATGCGCCGATGCCAGTGATCCTTCTCGGCGCGCTCGGCGGTATGGCCGCAGGGGGCATTCTCGGTATGTTCGTCGGCGCCACGCTTCTCGCGCTCGGCTACCAGATCTTCATGGGATGGGTCGCGATGGATGGCGCGCGCAGTTTGGACACACTGGAAACGGCGTCGTCTGCGATCAAGAAGATGAATGGGTAGAAGTCTTCGGCACTCTCAGGGTCGGGCAAGTGATCGTGAGACCATGCGAGATGGGAGGTTTGTATGCTGCATTCATCGATCGTAGCCGTCGTCGCTCTGTGCGCCGCTCTCGCGCAGGGCGCGGACAAGAAGGTCATCCAGCCGAAGGGCGCCACGCCGAACGCCGGCTGGAGCCATGGACTCCTGATGGATGGGACACTGTACGTTTCCGGGATGGGCGGCGAAGATGCCGCTGGCAAGATCCCTGCGACATTTGAAGGCGAAGTGAAACAGGCCCTCGACAACATCAACGCCGTGTTGACAGAGGGCGGGATGACGTTGGCCAACGTCGTGAGCGTCCAGGTGTACCTGACGGACGGCGCGTTGTTCGATCGGATGAACACGGTCTACAAGGCCACCTTCGGGACGCCGAAGCCAACTCGCACGACGGTCGTTGTCGCCAAGCTCGTGGGAGCCGGTCACATCGAAATCACGGCCACCGCAAGGAAGTGAGAACATCCTGATGGACGTTCACCACGTGTCCGGGCGTCGTGGCTCACGTGCGTGACATCGAGCAGGTCGCTCTCTCAATCTCCAGGTGCCGCCATCGCCGCGACGATAGCGGCGTCTTTGGCAATCGGTTCGTGGTCGTTATCGCCCCGTGTCCCGCCCCGGCGACTGCAAATTCGCGCGGGCCCACGGAGCGCAAACCCCAGCTCGGGTTCGACGCGGCGATGTCATCGCCAGCGGAGAAATCCCCGGCCGTGCGCGTCTTTTCGCACCACGCCCGCGTTGACGAGCCTCATTCCCCGCCGCAGTTGATCAATTCGTTCGGGAAGTGCATGGCGCGTCAGTTGCACGCGCCGATGCAAGACTCGTCGGGGCAGCACCGTCCTCTTTTCCAGAAGGGACGCCCATGCGCGATCGCTTTCGGCACCACCAGCACGTCTTCCGCGTGGGCGTCGTACTGGGGGTCGGGTTGGTGGTCTTCCTCATCGCGCGAGCGGCGGCCATCCCCTCCGACTTTGGAGTGCTCGGCTTTTACCGCGCGGGTGCGCTCGACGACATCCGCGCGCTGCCGATCGTCCACGCGGGGCGCACCGCCTGCCTCGAGTGCCACGACGGCACCTACGATCCTCCTGAATCAGAAAACGAGGTTTCAGCGAAGGCGCTCGCCACGATGGTGCCGCTCGATCCCGCCAGGGACAACAAGCACTTCCGCCTGAATTGCGAGGCCTGTCACGGACCTCTCCAGAAACACGTGGTCGACGAGGACAAGGAGATGGCGGTGCCGAAAGTCGCCTCCGACGCCTTGTGCCTCGGCTGACATCGCATGCTAGTCGGCCGACCCAAGACCCAGCCGCAGGTCGTACCCGCGGTGCATACGAACGACGTCGGGGAGAAGACGGACGGATGCGTCGGCTGCCACCAGCCGCACTGGCCGAAGACGGCCATCAGAACCAGAGCGAAGTAAGGGTGGGTGAGGACGGGAGACGACTGACAGGAGTCAGCTCATGGATCAGGATCGCCGCGCATTCCTGCACGACACGGGAAAGTTCATCCTCCTGACGGGCGCGGCCACGCTCGCCTGGGACTTCGTTGTCGCGGGCGCTCCCGAGCAGGCACCAAACTACGTCGCCACCGAACACTGGTGGGGGATGATCATCGACATCGACAAGTGCATCGGCTCGGGCAACTGCGTCCGCGCGTGCAAGGCCGAGAACGATGTACCGCTCGAAGAGGGCTGCTTCCGCACCTGGGTCGAGCGCTACCGGGTCGACCCCGACG
>DATLLF010000015.1:0-4819 GCA_035537955.1 Vicinamibacterales bacterium
GGCGTTGCGGGCGTCACGTCGAGTACGGTGCAGGCGACCGCATAAAAACGTTCGCGGTCGGCGAGGCCGTTCACGCCGCCGTTGATGCGCCGGGTGATCGTCTCGAACGCTTCGGCAGTCGCCTCGTCGGCCAGTTCGTTCAGTCCGTTCCTGCTCCAGAAGAGGCCGGCGATCCGGAAGGCCAGCGCCGCCCGTGCGGCAAGCTCCGGCTGCGACTCGAGGTCAACACCGAGAAGGCTGCCATAGCGGCGGTAGTTGGCGCGTCCCGTGATCTGGATCGGGCCGCGTCCCTTGAAACGCCTTCCATCGCCTGCGTGCGTGTTGCCGAGCCTCGTTGCCAGCGTGCTCACGGGTTCGTAGCGGAGTTGCGCCGCCGTGGGCCCCCAGATCTCCTCCATGAAACGCAACTGCCCCGACTCGTGGGCCAGTTGCGCCAGAAAGGCCGCCATTCGCGGCGGCGAGTCGACGGAGAACTCGTCCAGCGCTTCCTGGAGAAATGGCAGGCAGGCCTCACGCTTCGCCGTTGGCAGCGCGGGCATGATGACGTGCAGATGCTCGCTGATCAACATGGGTTGTGACCGGCAGCCACGTTATTTTGCACCTTGCGTCAAATTACAATCGCTGAATGTCCAGCACGCTGACCGCCAGGGAACGCGCTCATTTGAAAGCCCGTGCTCACGCACTCGAACCGGTAGTGCACGTGGGTGGCGCGGGCATCACCGACGCGCTGGTGGCTGAGGTCGAGCGGGCGCTCACCGCGCACGAACTGATCAAGGTGAAGGTCGGCGTCGATGATCGCGAAGAGCGCGTGAGGATTGGTGACGAGATCCGCGCCCGCACCGACGCGACGGCGGTGCACCGCGTGGGCAAGGTCCTCATCCTGTGGCGCCCACGTCGGGAGGATGCGAGCGACTAGTGCCGCCAGTTATTTGTGGAACCCGTCATCCGCGGAGTCGTCGGCGGCATCCCGCCGCCGCTTCACACGAAAGGCAAGACTGATCCGTTCACCTACAGCGTCGCCCGTCTTCGGGATCGCGTGGGTGTAGTGGATCTGCGTCGCATAGTCCATGACGAAGAGACTGCCCGCCTCGAGATCCGTATGGATCACACGCGGCGGCTCCTCCTTGGCGCGGACGGTCATCCGCCGCGTGGCCCCAAGCGAGAGAAGGGCGATCGGAAAGCCACGGCGAAGTTCGTTCAGATGATCGTTGTGCGGCGCAACACTGTCGCGGCCGTCGCGATACAGGTTGAGGCCGACGCTGTTGAACGGCACCTGCAACCGTTCGACGACGCGCGCTGCAGCGTCGCGAATCACAGGCGGGATCGATGATGAAGGTGGATCCAGCCGGTAGTGCCCCATCAATCGGGGCACGTCCACCTCGCGGTCGTACATCATTCGCCGTTCCGACCGCCAGCCGACGGAGGCGCGCAGCTCGGCGAACCAGGCACCGGCAGTAGGCGCGTCGACGAATCCAGGGATGTAGGTGATCCTCCCGCGCTCGTCGTCGGCAAGCAATTGTTCGCCCGAATCGAATAGCGTCAGCTGAGCCACGGCAGCGTCCTCTCTACCAGAATACGACGCTGGTCTTCACCGTGCCGGGCTACTGTCCGAGAGTCGCTGGCGTAGCAGCGTGGATCGCATCTCCTACCGATGGCTGGTTCGCGTCACGAGACCGACCGCTCGTATGCGGCAAGGAACTCCCGGGCGCCGGGCGGGCGAATCGAGCGCTCGGTCGACAAAGCGTCCTTGAAGAAGGTCCGCGCCGCGTCCGACAAGACGAGAGCCCCGGAGCCGAGGCCGTTCGCGGATGCGGCTCGATCGACCCGTGGTCCGCGGAACGGGTGACTGCCCGTCAACATCTCGTATGCGATGACGGCCACCGCCCACACGTCCCACGCCGGACTCACACTGTCGCCGGCTGCCTGTTCCGGCGCCATGTACTCGACAGTCCCAACCAGCAGGCCGGCGCTGCTGTCGAGCGCCGTGGACCCGTCCGTGAGCGCGCGCGTGTCGAACGCCTTGGCGAGACCGAAATCAAGGACCTTCGGTACGAGCGCGGTGGCGTGTCGATGGAGAAAGATGTTCTCCGGCTTCAAGTCGCGATGAACGATGCCGAGGTCGTGAGCTGCGCTGAGTGCGGAGCACACCCCGCGAAGAATGTGGAGCGCCTCGTCGGCGAGCATCGGTGACCCGGACGCGAGCCGTTGCCGGAGCGTCATGCCCTCGAGCAGCTCCATCACGAGGAATGCCTGCTCCCCGCGTCCGACACCGAAGTCGTACACGCGCACCACGTGAGGATGGGCGAAGCTTGCGGCTGCGCGGGCTTCCCCCCGGAATCGCGAGGCGAGGTTCAGTGGACCGACGATCTCGTCTCTGATCACCTTGACCGCGACCTCGCGCTCGAGGACGACATCCCTCGCGGCATACACCACGCCCATGCCGCCGCGGCCGAGCCGCCGCTCCAGGCGATAGCGGCTGTTGAGCAGCCGTGATCCTCGCACCGCTGCCAGTGTGTGTCCGTCGATTGCGCACACGCGCACGCCGCTGTCGAAGCAGCGGCCGCACGTCTCGCACTCCGCGACGCCTCGCGCCTCCTCGGTGGTGCGCTCGAGCAGCACGCCCACGGCCGCGGCAATCGTGACGAGCAGATCGAGGTCCTGCTGGTCATATGGTTGTTCGGACCGCCGCGGTCCGAGCGCGAGAAGGCCGAGCGGCAGCTCCCCTGCCGTCCCGCCGGGCATGGGCACGAGCAACTCGATTCCCTGATCGAGCAGCAGCGATCGTTCCTCGATCGGCAACTGGTGGCGGACCCACGCCGTATCGCCGAGCGAGAGCGCCAGCGGTTTGCGCAGAACGGCTACCACGCCAATGACCGAAAGCGATGCCGGCAGCGACCTGGGGGTCTGTTCCAATGCGGACGCGGATGACACACTGTTGAAGGCGGATTCGGCCGGCACGTACCTCAGGAGCGTGACGAATGTCGGCCGCAGCGCTTCGTCGATCTGCTGGACGATGGCCGGCGCGGTGGCGTCGAAGCTGGCGGCGCGTGCCGTCTGCTCCGCGATGCTCGTCAGCAGGCGGTGTGCGTCGTAGCGCTCGCGGAAGAAACGCCGATCCACGCGCTTGAGCCATTCGTCCCGACGCGACCGCACGACCATCAGCGCGATGCCGATCAGCACGAACCACCACCAGCGCGATTCGATCATCACGCGGACAGGCTGGTCCCGGTTCACGTAGACGTCCGCCAGAACGAGCGCGCCAAGTGCGGGGATCAGCGCGTCGATGAAGCGACGCGTCATCGCGTAGCGGATCCCCTGCCGCACGATCAGGCTCACATCGAACAGCCGGTGACGCAGAATGGCGTACGCGAACGACGCGGGCACCGCGAGAAACACGAGCGACAGCACGGTCATCGTCGGCGACGCGAAGATGTCCCCACCGGGCTCTCTCCAGTAGCCGACGATGACGCCGACGCCGGCACAGGCGCCGACAAGCTGCCCGACGATGAGCACGCCGATGCGTCTGCGGTCGGTTGGCGTTTCGGCGACAGAACGGTGCGCCACCATCACCGCGATACCGAGCACTCCGTAGGCCGCATTCACGACCGCGGTGATGGTGATGCTGTCGGGCAGCCCCGTCGCCGCGCCGGGATCCGCCATGATCTGGTACCCGACGAAGACGTGCCAGCCGACAACGAGCGCCGCCGGCAGGAGCGCAATGGTGAGCGCGCGAGTCGACCAGGAGCGCCGTGGGAAGACGGCGGCAAACACGAACGTCAGCGGCCCCGCCGCGACGCTGGTTGCGAACGGAATCCACAGCAGCAGCGATGCCGGGGCGGGCAGTGCGTGCCAGAACACCGCCATGCGCATCGGCAGCACCAGCGACACCGTCGCAATCGATGCCAGCAGCAGCGCACCAGCCAGTGCTGCGGATTGAAACGATCGCCTGAACGCCACCACGAGGGCCAGCGTCAGCGTAATCACCTGCGCGAGACGAAAGCCCAGGAGCGCCGGACGGCGAAGCACGCTGCGCAAGTCGGTGAGTCCCGCGCGCAGCTGCATCGTGACGGTGGATGTCGTGGCCCCTCGCTCGATGCCGAGTTCGAAGGGCACTGCGGGATCGAGGTGCGCGCGAACACGCTGCCAGTCCACGGGTCCTTCGAGAATCTGTCCGTTCGCGCGCAGGAGGCGATCACCATTGGCCAGGCCGGCACCAGCACCAGCGGAGCCGGGATCCAGGCGTGTGACCAACACCGCGCCAGACTCGAATGCAGGGGAGAACCCGAGCGATTCGACGCGCCGGAGGTCACAGGTGATCAGGAGGGCGAGATAGCCGATGTAGGCGGCGGCACCGAGAACAATTGCCGCCCGCATCGCGCTCGACGTTCGCGGCGGTACTACCCGAGCAACGCCGGCGCCGCGATGCGTACTCGCCACGATGGTGCAGGGACTTTACTACACCGGCATCGGTCTCGCGACACGAACGCTCGGCCAGTCAGGATCGCGCGTCTCCCGGACGGCTCCTCTGTCGCCACCACACCGCGGCGCACATGAGCAGCGCGCCGACGACGTCTGGGAGAAACCTGCTCGCGGCAATCGTCGATGAGTCCCCGCTCAGCACGTAGTCGACCACGAGCTGCCGCTGATCGACATCCCGCTTCTGCGCCGCGATCGCAACCTGCGGGTTCTCGGGCGCCAGCACGTTCGCGAGATACGCCCCGATGTCGGCATGATGGGTGTTTCGATAGCGAAGATGACGCGCACCGGCGGGGAGTGCGGGAATGACCGCGGACAGCTCGAGGCTGATCGCGCCCTCCCC
>DATLLF010000016.1:0-35344 GCA_035537955.1 Vicinamibacterales bacterium
GTCCATCGATCAGCCGCTCGGCCTGCTGCAAGTGCGCAACTGTGACGTTGACGTGATCGTTCGGACCAAGACCGCCTGACGAGAAGCATGCCTGAAGGAGCTCAGGGTAGATGTGATACGTTTCCTGTCACACTTGAAGGCTGTTCGGCGTCTGTCGCGGTCTCTCAGAACGGGTCTTGCGTTATGGTATCGGCGACCCGCAATGTTTTTGCGTGGCACAGGGAAGGAAACCGGCCACGGAACTGATCGATGTTCAGCGTGAACAGCTATTGAATCGCGAACTCGCGGCTCGGATAAACGCCGGACCAGAGGGACGCTCCGCCTGGGCATCGCTCCGCACGGTGTCCTTTGTCCTGGCGAACGCCGTCAGCTATTACGTCGCCACGCAGATCGCCTGGTCCCTTTGTTTCCCCGACAGCAAGGTCTCTCTCTTTTTCCCCCCGCACGCGGTTCTTGTTTCCATTCTGCTGCTCGTCCCCACCCGGCAGTGGTGGGCATATACACTCGCTGCCGCGGGCGCTCATTTTCTGGCGACTCAGCAGGCGGACTGGCCGCCGCTTTACGCATTACACTGCGAGGCTTTCGACGCGGTCCAGAATGTCGGCACAGCGGCCGGGATTCGCATCTTTATTGGTTCTCCCCTCAAGGCGCTCACGCTTCGTGACGCGATGATCTTCGTCCTCATCGCAGTGGTGCTCGTTCCTTTCGGGACCGCCTTCTGGGGCGCTTCGTTTACCGTCTCCAATGGTTTCGGCACTCGCTATTGGATTGAATGGCGCAACCTGGGAATCTCGAATGCGGTAACCACCGTCGTCCTCGTGCCCGTGTTTCTGCTGGGCGCGCACCATCTGTTCGCCAGACGCCCGCGGTCCCTGTCCCCTCGACGCGTGCTGGAAGCGGCACTCGTCGGTGCGTGCACGGTGGCGGTAGGAATCCTCGTATTCGATAAAACGCCGGCGGGCCCCAACACTTCGCCCGCTCTCCTGTATACGCCCATTCCCTTGCTCATCTGGGCGGCGCTCCGCTTCGGCCTTGGCGGAATCAGCGTCTCGATGTTGATCATCACGTTCCAGGCGATCTGGGGAACCATGCGCGGGCACGGCCCGTTCCTGGCCCAAACCCCCGCCGAGAATGCGACGGCATTGCAGCTGTTCCTCCTGGTCACAGCCACGCCGTTGATGCTGCTCGCGGTTGTCACCGACGAGGAAAGACGCTCGAAAGAAGCGTTGCGTGAGAGCGCGAACCTGATGAGTCTGGCCGCGGAAGCAGGCAACCTGGCCATGTGGGTGTGGGATGTTTCCGGCAACCATGTGTGGATGACCGAGCGGGGGCGCTCGCTGTTTGGCCTCGAGCCGGATGCGCGCCTCGATTTTGCGGCGACTTCCGATCGCGTGCACCCCGAAGATCGCACCGGGCGTGAGGGCGCGATCAAACAGGCGCTCCAGACGCGAGGCGAATACGAAGTCGAGTATCGCGTGCAGCGAGCGGATGGCACGGCCCGCTGGATTCATGGGCGGGGTCGCTGTGTGGACCCGGACGATGGCACGGGCGCAAAGCTGTTCGGCGTTTCGATGGATGTGACGGCTCGCAAACAGGCGGAGGCGTCAGCCGCGCAAAAGCGAGCAGAACTGGAGCACGTCGCACGCGTTGCCACACTCGGCGAGCTCACCGCAACCCTGACGCACGAATTAAGACAGCCACTCGCCGCGATCCTCATCAACTCGACCGTCGGCGTGCGATTACTCGACGCACCCGAGCCCGATGTCGAGAAGGTGCGTAGCACGCTGGCCGACATCTGCGAGGTCACCGAGCGCGCCGGCGAAGTCATTGGCGGGCTGCGCGCCATGCTCAAGCGCGACAGCATGGCGGCGGGCTTGACCAACGTCGATGTGAACAAGGTGATTCGCATCGTCGAACGCATCGCGCATGGCGACGCGAATCTGTACGGGGTTACGGTCCAACTCGACCTGTCGCCCGACATTCGCCCGGTGAAGGGTGACAGCGTCCAGCTTCAGCAGGTCATCTTGAACCTGATGCTCAACGCCTTCAGCGCCATGAGCGAAACCGGACTCGACGAGGCGCAGCGCCTGGTCGTGCGCACGAATTCGATCAACGAATCGAACGTGCTGGTCGAAGTTCAAGACAGCGGCACTGGAATCGCCGCGGAAACGCTCGAGTCTATCTTCGATCCCTTCACCACCAGCAAGCCGGAAGGACTGGGAATGGGCCTCGCGATCTGCCGCTCCATCATCGAACGCCACGGCGGCAACATATCGGCGGCGAACAATCCCGACCGCGGCGCGACGTTCTCGATCACGCTGCCGGTCACCCCTGAGTGAATCTCACCCGTGTAGCGTGGCGACGACGGCAGGCGCCTTTTTGCGCACTGACGTGAGGAAAGCGGATCGCAATGCCTCGTCCGAGACTGCTCGTTCAATTTGCTGAGCGGTCCTCCGCGCCTCGCCGAGCAGCGCGTCGGTGCCCTCGATTTCCAGCAGCACGATCAAAGACTCGAGAAGAACCGCCGGATCGGCCAAACGTCGGCCGACATCGACGGCGACGCGCGCGTCTTCCGTCCCGCACCGATTGCCACGCCGGTGCTCCGCTCGGGCTCTCGTGAGAAGTCCCAGGGCTTCGTACTTCGGCCGATGTCGTGCGCGGCTCTGATTGATCACAAACGTTGCCGCCCGGACAGCTTCGTCGTACGCGCCGCGGACGCATGCGAGTTCGGCTCGCGCCTGCGAAAGCCGCATGCTCCATTTCCATGCATGCCAGCCGCTGGCCTTCTGCACCGCCCGCGCTGTCTCGTCGAGCAATGCTTCAGCGCGTCCGGGGTCCTGCTGGCGGGCAAAGATCATGAGGAGATCGATTCCTGCACTCACCAGGGGTGGTTCGAACCCGATGCGGTACGCCAGCTCGCGTGCTTCCGACGCTCGCGACAACGCGCCATCGAGATCGCCGAGACTCAACAAAGGTGCCACGGACATAGACGTCGCCCGCGCGAGCAGCGGCAGTGCACCGCACGTTCTTCCGAAGGCGCGCGCCTCGTCGAACAGGCGCACGGCCTCGTCAAATCTCCCCGCACCTGACAGGCTGAGCCCGAGGTGCTGGAGCGCGTACAACAGGAACGACGGATCCTCCGACGCCCTGGCTGTTTCTACCGCCTGCAAGCCAAGCCGGCTGGCGTCGTCGGCTCGCCCTGCCCAATAGAGCGTCAACGGAATGCGGGCCAGACCGAACGACCGAATTCCTCCGGCACGTGCGAGTGCCTCGTGGTCCATGTGGATGGCGGCGAGGAGGTCGCCATCCGATAGCATGGCGCTGGCCGTCCAGGCCTGCGCGTCCGCCCAGAGATCATCCCGACCCACACCGCCGGCGAGTGCTCGCGCTTCACCGGCGAACCTCCTGATGGCTGGAACATCCATCAGCCAGAACGCCGTTTCGGCCAGGCGCACGAGCAGTTCGGCTCGCTTCTCCTGCTCGGCAGGACCGAGCAGCGTTGCGGCCGCTTCGAAGGCGCTCTTCGCGGCCGCCCATTGCCCGACCGCGAAGAAGCTTCGACCCCGGGCGACCTGCAACTCGAATCGTTTTGCGGTCGCATCCGTGTTCGAGGCGACGAACTCCATCGCTCGCAGCGCCATGTCGTACCAATGCGCCGCGTTCTCGAACGCCAGCGTCGCTGCGGCGTGATCGCCGGCTCGGGTGGCGTAGTGGACTGCCTTCTCCGCATTCTTGTACACGGCTGCCTGTCCAAAGTGGTACGCGAGTTCGGCTACGCGATTCTCGAAGGGCGGCGATTGCTCGAGTGCGTCTGCGATGCGATGGTGCAGCCGCACGCGGCGCGCGGCGGTAATGCTCGTATAGAGAGCCTCGCGGATGAGCGTGTGAGTGAAAGAGAAATTGCCAGGTGCGCCGGCTTCTTCGCTCACGATGCCGGCCGCCAGGGCCTCGTCCATTCCGTCCAGCACCGAGTCTTCGTCGACATTGACGAGTGCGTCGATGACCGACAGCCTGAACTCGCGGCCCATGACGGCCGCGATCGTAAGGAGTCGGCGTGTCGTCGCCGCCAATCGCTCGAGACGCCGGCCAATGAGTTGGCGGATCCCTTCGGGAAGCCCGATGGCGGTCAGCGTGATGGGCTGATGCCATGCGTCGGAGCCGCTGAGAATTCCCGTCTCGTCCAGGTGCTTCAACATCTCGACCACGAACAGCGGGTTCCCTTCCGTGTGTCTGGCCACCAATTCTGTCAGCGCCGGGGCAGCCTGCCGGCCGGTCCATTGCTCGATCACCTGGCAAACGCCGTCATCAGAGAGCCGATGGAGCGAGACCCGCGTCGGACTGTGTTCTCTGCGCAGCGACTCGAGCAGATCGCGAAACTCCGAAGACCACTCGGGTACATCATTGCGGTGCGTGATCACGATGCAGATGGCCGCTTCGCGCGTGGCGCGGATCACGTGTTTGAGGAGCAACAACGAGCCGCGGTCGGCCCAGTGAAGGTCGTCGATGACGAGCAGGATCGGTGCGCTCCGCGACGCCGCCGCAAGCAGCTGCCACGTGGCCTCGAACAGGAGGTAACGGCGGCCGTCGGGCATCAAGGATCGCGACGCGTCGCTGACGTGAATTCGCGTCGCAATCTCCGGAACGATGTGCGCGAGCTCGCTGCCAGCCTCGATTCCCGAGAGGTGATGGTGCAGGACCTGTGACGGAGTGGTCCGGACCATCCACTGGAGAATTGCCACCCACGGCGCATAGGCGACGAGCGCCTCCCGATCGCAGCGCCCCACGAGCACGGTGGCCTCTCTGGCGACCGACCGCGCAAACTCGAGAGCGAGGCGTGTTTTTCCGACGCCAGGCTCGCCCGTGACCACGACGATCTGCTGCTGCCCGCGGGACGCCCTGTGCCAGCTCGATCGAAGAAGATCGATTTCGTCGTCGCGCCCGGTGAGATGGACCGGTTCGTGTGGCGCAGTAGCCACCCAGGGTGGAGACGGCAAACGTCCGGACGTGTGCCGCACGCTCGTGGCCGCAGCGCCCGCATCCGCCTCTCCTTCGCGGCGGGTCTCGAACCATGCATCCAGTTCGCGGGTATAGGCGTAGACCGAGCCGAGTTTCGAATGCCGGTGGCGATGAACGGGCAGCCCCTCGTGTTTTTCCCATCGCCGAATCGTCGTGATATGGCGATTCAGATACCCGGCGACTTCCTTCCACGACTCGAGGCGTTTTCCGCGCGAGTCCAGTTCTGGACTCTTCCCGCCCTCCGGCTGTGCGGCCATATGACCTCCGACATCCGTCGCGCGGCAATTGTGCCACTGTCGCGTCGCCGACGGCGGGAACTTCGGCCCGAGAGCAACAATGATCGCCTTTGCTCCTCTTTGCTCGTTGCTCCCCGGGCGGCACACCGATAACCTCCAGCGTTGATCTGTTGCAGGAGGAAGCTATGAAAGGGACGATCGGTGCAGCGGGCGTTCTGGCGTTCGTTCTCGCAGCGTGCGGCGCCTTCGCGTGGGCGGAACCCGCGAGCGGCGTCACGCCGACGGTGCTCGCGCGTGGGATGTACGAACCCTTCAAGGTGAAGACGGATCCCGCGTCGCCGGTGGATTTCGACGTCAAGGCCAAGTCGCACGTCGATATCGTGGTACGTCAGCACGACTACATTTCCGGTGGGTCGACTGGGTGGCATATGCATCCGGGCCCCGTCTTCATCACCGTCACGAAGGGGCAGCTCGCGTTCTATGACGCCGACGATCCGACGTGCACGCCGAAGATCGTCAACGAAGGCGAGGGATATGTCGACAACGGCCACGGTCACCTTGGCCGCAACGAGAGCGGGCTGCCAGCGACCGATGTCTCGGTCATCCTCGCGCCCGTAGGTCAGTCCTTCCGCACTGACTTGCCGCCGCGGGCGAACCCGGCCTGCGGATTCTGAACAGGCGGAGCAGCATAACCGTCTACGGAGCCGCAGCAGGCAAGGTGCGCCGTTGCGCATCCTGCTGACCGCGCCGGGATCGGCACAGGTTAGAAGGCTTCCTGGACCGCGAGGTAGACACCACGGGAGCCCTGCTTGCCGAAGCCGAAATCAAGGCACAGGTTTGTCTTCGATCGCTTGTTGATGAGCAGGCGCAACCCGGCGCCCCCTCCCGTTGCGAAGCTGTCAAAGAGGTGTTCGTCGTTGGCCAGATTGGTCACCGTCGTGGTGTTCAGAAAGGCGACCACCCCCAGCAGCCCGTTGCGGCTCAGCGTTCCACGATATTCGACCTCTCCATAGGCGAGCCTCTCACCGCGGAACTGGCCTTCGGCGTATCCGCGTGCCGATCGACCATAGGTGTCGCCGGCCGTCGAGGGTAAATCCAGATACGGCGCCACGCCTCCGACGACGAGATCGGCGAGTCCCCAGATGGCGATGCGATGACGGCGATCGCGCGACACATTCACGTAGGTTCGCAGGTCCAGGGTGAGCTTCTGCCAGCTGGAATCGCCGCCCAGGAAACCGTCGAACAACGTTCGATAGCTGGCCTTCGCAAACCATCCGCGATGCGCGTTGATGAAGCTGTCACGACTATCCCAGAGGAGGTCGAGGCTCGTCCCCGCCGAGATCTGCGAGTCGAGCGGAAGGCCATGTGCACGGCCATATGTCACATACGGGGAATCGTCCCACGCGAGTTCTGCCCCTGAGCCGGGGCCGACGTCGGTATGGTCGTCGAAGTACAGGCCCGCCCCCGCGTATACCGCAGGACGTAGTCGACGGTAGAGGGTGTGGTGCAGTCTGAAGAAATCGAAATTGGCCAGGATGCCTGCGCTGGTGTCCGCGCTCGTGCCGAGCTCGTACGTGTCCGATGACGTCCACTGGAATCGATGGTCTCCCTCCAGGCGCCACCGATTGTTGGCCGCAAACATTGTGAAGCGGTCCGTGACCGCAGTCTGCTTCTTGGTCGAGAACGTCACGCTTGCGACCATCGAAGAGATGCCAGTCGTCGAGGGATCACCTCGATAGAAAGCGACGTTCCCGGCTGCTCCCAAGAGGACACCGCTCGACGGCTTCGCGCCGATCACCGGCGCAAATGCCATCATCGGCCTGCGATAGTCCCAAACTTCGGGCTGCGCGTCCGGTCCCTTGTTGCGAAGCTTTCGCAACAGGTCGAAGACGTCCATCGTCTCGGCTGGCGGATCCGGGGCCGCCTGCCGAGGATCCCCGTCGGCAGGGGGCGATTGTGCCCTGGCCGCCACTGCCATCATGAGGAGCGCGACAACGAGACTCGCGATTCTCCTCATTCTGAGGCGACGTCCGACCAGCGGTCTGATGCGAACCATTCTCATGAGTATTGATCTTCGGTGCGCGCACTATGGGGGAATTATTTTGGCGAGGTCTTGATCCCTTCCAGCGCACCGTGGGCGCGGATGTGTCCGTTCGGACCCACGAGGGAAAACGCCAGGTGGCGATCGAGGGATCTCCGCCGCTGACGCTCAGCCGATATCGGGTTAGGAGAGCGTCTACTACCAGCGATGGACCATTACAATTACCCTGAGCAACGGATGACTGCGTCAATGTTTCGTTCAGTCTGCCTGCTCGTCTCTGTTCTACTGTCATTCGCGCCGCAGGCACTCGAGGATGGTGGCTTCTCTGCACGTCTGAAACAACTCGCCGCCCCGCTGCCGGGGGTGACAGGCATTGCGATCGTGCACGTGCAGTCCGGCGCAGGGGCCACGCTGAATGCCGACGACTGGTTCCCGATGATGAGCGTCTACAAGCTCCCCATCGTGGTTCATGCTCTTCGGCAGGCCGACGCGGGTGCACTCAGTCTGTCAACACCGATAACGCTGACCGCTGCGCAGCGGCGGCCCGGCCGGAGCGCGCTGAGCGAGCGGATCGCCGCTGAGGGAGCGCAGACCCTCACGGTCCGCGAGCTGATCGAGTGGGTCGTGCGCGAGAGCGACAACGCGGCGTCCGACACGCTGCTGCGCACCATCGGAGGGCCCGCCGCGGTGAGTGCGACACTCCGCAGCCTTGGCGTGGAAGGGATCAACGTCAATCGTTACGAGCTGGAGTTCGCGGCCGACTACTACGGCGTGTGCTGTCTCGACCGTTTGAAGCCATTCACACTCGAGCAATTTGCCGCCGCGGTGTCCGCCGTCTCGCCGGGTGAGCGGCGCCGCGCGGCGCAGGCGTACCTGTCGGACCGTCGCGATTCAGCGACGCCACGCGGGATGGCGATGTTTGCGCGGCGACTTCAAAACGGGGAACTGCTCAGCGCGTCGAGCACGACCTGGTTGCTCGAACAGATGCACCAGATGCGCGGCGTTGCGCAGAGGATTGCCGCCGATCTGCCCGCGGGCACGCCGGTCGCACGCCGGCCGGGCACGTCGGGCACCACCGATGGCATCTCTGCGGCGCACAACGAGACAGGCATCATCACCCTGCCCGGCGGACGCGGACATCTCGTCGTGTCGGTGTTCATCAAAGGAGCGGCGGGGGACGCCGCCGCGCGCGATAAGGCAATCGCGCGGATCGGACGAGCCGCCTATGACTGGGCGCTCCAGTCGGTGCCCGCGCGGTAGCGGATTGATCCTGCTGCGGCAGGATGGTCCGCGTGAACCGCCGGGCAGAAGCGCCCGTTTGACGACCGCAGCGGAGGGTAGTTGAATCGTCGGATGAACACGAACGCTCCAGCCG
Source organism: Vicinamibacterales bacterium (assembly GCA_035537955.1). Lineage (GTDB taxonomy): Bacteria > Acidobacteriota > Vicinamibacteria > Vicinamibacterales > 2-12-FULL-66-21 > JACDCA01. Next base: position 8,669 of record DATLLF010000016.1, read on the forward strand.
GCACGCTCTTCAACTGGACGCAGGCGATTTACGCGCTGCACGCGTTCAGCCTGCTCGCTGGCATCTTCGGCGCGGCGACGATTTTCGGCGCGTTTCTCACCGGCTGGCCGTCCATCATCGCGGTCATTTTCAATTACGTGAAGCGCAGCGAGGTTCGCGGCACGTGGCTGGAGTCGCATTTCCGCTGGCAGATTCGTACCTTCTGGTTCGGACTGCTCTGGGTCACGCTGTGCGTGCTGTTCGTCGTGCTCACCCTGGGCATCGGCATCCTCATCGCCTGGCTGCCCCTGCTGCTCGTCAGCGTGTGGTTCGTGTATCGCATCGCGCGCGGCTGGATCCGGCTGAGGGATGGCCAGCCGATGTATGCCTGAGTGAAGCGGCCATGCGGAATCGAGGGAACTCCCGGCATCGGTCTTGACGTAGATGGTGACGATGCCATCGCAGGTGGCCACCGCCCTCAACTGGACGCTCGGGCCTTATCGCATCGCGCACGAGATCGGCCGGGGCCAGTTTGGCACCGTCTACGAGGCGGCCGATGATCGGGGCCAGCGGATCGCTTTGAAGCTGGTCCCAATCCAGGGTGTCGACGCCGAGGAGAAGGTCGCAGCGGAGCGTGGAGGGGCGGCGCTCCAGCAGCGCTTCAGCCGCGCCTCGCGCGGATTGGTACCTGAGGTCCTCGATCATGGACCGATCGATCCGTACTACGCGATCGCCATGGAGCTGGTGACCGGCCAGCCGCTCACCAGCCTGATCAGGGCAGGGCGCATCCCTGCTGACCGCGCCGCCACGATCGCAGACGGGATCTGCCAGTTCCTGATAGCTGCCCACGAGTTCACGACCGACATCGACGATCGAGCGCGGTCCATCCTCGTTCATGGCGACCTGAAGCCCGCGCACATCCTCCTCCTCGCCGACGGCAGCATCCGCGTGCTGGATTTCGGTATCGCCAAGGCCCTCGCGGCGCGCAACGCAGCGACGACGAACCTGTGGAGTTCCGTCGACTACGCATCGCCCGAGCGGCTCGAGTCGGGACGCGTGAGCGAGCACGTCGATTTCTGGGCCCTGGGTGTGATGCTGTTTGAAATGGTGTCGGGGAGACGCCCGTACTCACACTACGAGCACGACCGCAGCCGTCTCGAGACCGCGATCCGCACGCAGGCGCCACGACTTCGAGTGCCACACGATCTCGATCCGCGACTCACGGCCGTGATCGACAAACTGCTCGCGCCGCAGATCGAGAACCGATATCACTCGGCACGGCAGATCGCGGCGGACCTGCAGGCTTTTCTCGATCGAACACCGGTTGTCGCGTTCGTTGAAGCGTGCCGTGCCAATCAGGCGACAGTCCGCGTCCCGGCTGCGGCCAATGCGCATCGAGGCGACTCGAGCCGCCCCACTGAGCCGGTGCCCTCCATGCGAGATTCAAGCGCGGGGCCGACGTCCCCTGACGCTGGTGCGATCACCGTCGCTACTGAGCCTGTTCCATCCGACCCGCGTGTGCCGCCGCACCCCCCCGCGGTGCCATCCGTTCCGCAGCGGCTCTACAAGGCGTGGGTTGCCGCGGCGCTCAGTCTGCTCGCGCCAGGGTTGGGGCAGATCTACAATCGTGAGTACCTCCGCGGCATCTTCTGGCTCATCGTCACGCCGGGTTTCTGGATCGGTTCCGCGGGAGCGCTCGGGTGGCCGTTTCACCTGATCGCCGCTTATACCGCATACCTTCGCGCGCGCCCTCCGGCAGCGTCCTCGACCTCATCGTCAGGCCCGACCTCATCGAGTTGGTTGGCGCGTCTGCGAACGTCGTAAGGGTCGCGAGACCAGTCCGGGGCCACCGGAAAAACACAGGCACACAGAAGAAACACAGGGGGACACAGGGGAAACAAAGGTGACGTGAGCGACACATTCTCCGTCAGATGCTGTCGCCCTCTTTTCCAGGGACCACACGGCGCGCGACGCGCTCACTGTTTTGATCTGTTGCTCCCTGCGGCGGATGACACCCTTGCTACTGGCTGGCCGCGTTTCGAAACGGCTTCGTTTGGCTGCTCCGGCAGGAGTGCGCCACCAAGCGACGGAGAGTGCCGCTCCCGAAATCTGTGTTTCTCCTGTGTTCTGTGTTTCTTCTGTGGCGTGTTTCTTCTGTGGCCAGGTGAGTGCGACGTGTAGGGTCGTTGAACATCTCAGTGGCCCAGGGCGGCATCGATGCGAGTGGTCGCCGTGTCGGGGATCACGTCCGTGGTATGGGCCGATGCGCACAGCCAGCGATCGCCGGCGCGATGGACAACGAACGAGACGATTGTCGTGCGTGGTCCGGGTGGTGGGGTGCCGGCACTGTCAGGTGTGTCGCCGGAAAGCATCATCCGTGCGTGAACCACGGCGACGTCGGGCGCGAGCAGCTTGACCTTGGTCGCGTCGCTCGCCAGGATCGATTTGGTCATGACGCGCGCGAGGCCGTTCGTGTGCGCTTTTCGTATCGACTCGCGATCGTGGCAGCACAGGCCGGTGAAGTGCACGAATTCGCCATCCTCATCGAACAGGGAGGCGAGCGCATCGGGATCGCGGTCGTTCCAGGCCTGCACGAACAACACGGGAATATCTTGCGGCGAAGCCTGCGCCGTTCCCGGCAGCGCCTCCCACGCCCAGCGTCCGTAGAACCCGACGAACTCGGCCCCGTAGCGGTTCAGGATGTCTGCGGCCACGATGCGTTGAACGCGGCGCTTCGCCAGGACCATGATCACGAATCGCCCCGCACGAACATCCTCCAGGTGATGCGTGAGGTGCTTGAACTCCTCGAGTTCGAAGGTGCGAATCATCGTCCGCTGAAACTGCGCGAGGAATCCGTGCTCGGCGCCGATCTCGTCGAGCCGTTCCAGGTCCTTCTCGCCGTGCAGGACGTCGATGTCGTCCATGTGGAAGCCGGCCTGGAGCAACGCGCCGGTGGCCGCCCGCGCATTGCCGCCGTCGGCGACGGTCCCGACGACGCGATTGGTCGGGTACGCGAAATCCCGTCGTTCAGTGCTCGCTGAATTCATCGCCATGATCCTGTCCAAGCTGCGTAAAGTGAACGAGTGCCGGGGAGATTCAGACAATTGGCCGCGCAGATCGTGGCCGAAAAGTGATTCGCCGAACGCCGAGCGCATGTTCTACGCCCGGTCACGGCCGCTGTCAAGAGGTTCGACTCGTACCGTACGCGTTCCGAGTCAGCGTAGCGCGGCCGATGCGATGACGGCATCGACGCATTCACGCCGCGCTGGCGTCACGACAGCGGCAGCGCCCTTGACCCTCGCCCGAATTCGTGGGTAAGATCGCGCCTCAATCAACGGGATCTCGATGGTTCGCCCTGCGCCGAATTTTCAGGAGGCGAGAATGTGGCTCCACAGTTCCATTTCGCACTCGCGGCCGGGGCAACTCTCCTCCAGCGCCCCGGAGCCCTAGCCATTGGCCCAGATCTTTCCCCCATGGTGGAACAAGCTCCCGATCGTTGCCGCTATCGCGGGCAGCCTCGGTCCGGCGCTCGCGATCGCCGGGGTCTGGTACTTCTTTTCGCCCTGGTACACAGACGTCGGCTACCGTCCCGTTCAACCGGTCCAGTACAGCCACAGGCTCCACGTCGGAGAGCTTGGTCTCGATTGCCGCTACTGCCACGCGTCGGTTGAGATTTCTGCCGTGGCGAACGTTCCGCCTACGCAGACCTGCATGAACTGCCATCAGACGGTGAAGCGGGACAGCGAGAAGCTCGCAGCGATTCGCGAGAGCGCCCAGAGCGGCCGGCCGATGCGCTGGATTCGTGTCCACAATCTTCCCGACTACGCTTACTTCACTCACAAGTCGCACGTGGCGGCGGGGATCGGCTGCGTCACCTGCCACGGCCGGATCGACGAGATGGAGACGGTCACGCAGATGACGCCGCTCAGCATGAGCTGGTGCCTCGACTGCCACCGCAACCCCGGTCCCAACAGACGCCCGGTCTCGGAGGTAACCAATATGAAGTGGGCGCCTCCGCGGGACGTCGCGATGCTCGCGGCGCAACTGACCCGGGAACGGCCGGTCAATCCGCCGACCGATTGTTCGGGGTGCCACCGGTGAGAACCTACTGGCGAAGTCTCGCGCAGGTCGAGGACCACCCGGAATTTCGCGCCGCGCTCCAACGGGAGTTCCCCGAAGGCGCGTCGGAGTTGACCGACGGGATCACGCGCCGCGACATGATGATGCTCGTGGGCGCGTCGCTGTCGCTGGCGGGGCTCGCGGGGTGCCGCCGGCCGGTTGAAGAGATTGTTCCTTATGTCGCTGCACCCGAGGACACCGTTCCCGGGATCCCGCGTTACTACGCGACGACGATGCCGTTCCGCCGGAGCGCGTACGGTCTGATCGTCGAGAGCCACGAAGGCCGGCCGACCAAGATCGAAGGGAATCCCTCGCACCCCACGACGCTCGGGGCATCGAGTGCGCGGATCCAGGCATCGGTGCTCGGCCTGTACGATCCCGATCGATCGCAGTCGGTCACGCTGAAGGGTGCCCGGAAAACCTGGAAGGATTTCGTTGCCGCCTGGGAGCAGCTCTCGCAGGCCCATGCCGCGGATGGCGGCGCCGGCCTTGCGGTCCTCTCCGAGTCGTTCGCCTCTCCCACGCTGGCGCGTCTCGTCTCCGACCTCCGTGCGCGCTACCCGCGTGTGCAGTGGGCCACCTACGACGCCATCAGCGACGAAAACCGAGTCGCGGGACTCGCCGCCGCCACGGGGCGCAGCCTCGATCTGCTGCTCCGGCTCGATCGAGCCGCGGTGATTCTCGCTCTCGACGCGGACCCGCTTCTCACCGATCCAGAGATGGTTCGTCATGCGCGAGGCTTCGCACAGGGAAGGCGCGCGGGAGCCGCTTCGACCCTTCTCGAGCCTCAGGGTCGCCCCGAGCAAGGTCGAGGGGCGACAGGCTCAGGTCAAGCGATGAACCGCCTGTATTCGGTAGAAGGTGTCTACTCGTTGACGGGAGCGATGGCAGATCATCGGCTGCGTCTCGAGAGCCGGCAGATCGCTCCCTTTCTCGCCACGCTCGCTGCACGCCTTGGTGCGGGGGGAGCGGCGAGTCTGGCGGGAGCCGCCCTTCCGGGTGTCGACCCGCGCTGGATCGACGCGCTCGCCAAGGATCTTCTGGCCAACCGCGGTAAGGGCGTCATCGTGGCTGGGGAACGCCAGCCCGCCTCTGTCCACGCCGCCGTGTGCGCGCTCAACGCGTTTCTCGGCAACACAGGCGCGACGGTCAGCTATTACGAAACGAAAGACGCGGCGCTTCCGAGTGTGAGCTCGTTGGACTCGCTCGTCTCCGCGATGAAAGCGGGCACTGTGCAGACGCTGGTCGTCCTCGGCGGCAACCCGGTGTTCGATGCGCCCGTCGATTTCGACTTCGCGTCCGCTCTGTCGAAGGTCCCTCACACGATCGCGCTCGGGCACTCGGTCGACGAAACATCCGCCAGGGTCGAGTGGCATATCCCGCGCGCTCACTTCCTGGAATCGTGGGGAGACGCCCGCGCCGTTGGCGGCACGTTGGGAGTCGTCCAGCCGCTGATTCTTCCCCTGTTCGACGGCCGCAGCCCCGTTGAACTGCTGGGGCTGATGGCTGGAGGCCAGGACCGTCCCGGTTACGACCTGGTGCGGGAAACATGGAAACCGATCCTGGGTGAGGCCGAGTTCGACCGGAAATGGAACCGCGTCCTGCACGACGGGCTTCTTTCCGGGAGCGAGCTTCCCGAAGTCGCTCCTGGTCTAAAAGGGGAGCCGTATGCGGAACTCGGTCGGACGATCGTTGACGGTGCGTCCCCACAGGCTGCGGCGGGATCTGCGGGTGCGCTGGAGGTCGTGTTCCTTCCATCGCCGTCGCTGCACGACGGCCGGTTTGCGAACGACGGATGGCTGCAGGAGCTTCCCGATCCCCTCACGAAGCTGACGTGGGACAACCCCGCGCTCGTGAGCCCGAAGACCGCGGAGACGCTCGGTCTCACGGGCGGCGACGTCGTGCGTCTCGATCACGCGGGCCGCTCGCTCGAACTGCCTGCCTGGATCGTCCCCGGCATGGCCGACGGCGTTGTCGCCCTGACTCTTGGCTACGGCCGTGCGCACGCGGGACGTGTGGGGTCTGGCGTCGGGTTCGATACGTTCACGCTGAGAGGCTCACAGGCATCGGGCTTCGCCAGCGGCGTCACCCTTACCAGGCTCGGACGCAAGCACCCGCTCTCGGCGACCCAGGAGCACGGCAGCATGGAAGGGCGGCCGATCGTTCGCGAGTCCACGCTCTCCGAGCTTCGAGCGGCAGAGGCGTCGTCGCCAGCGCAAGCTGAGGGCGCGCACGTCGCGGAAGCCCCACACGCCGGGAAAGAGGGACGTGTCCCGGAGGCACCTGGCGTTTTCGAGGAGGAACCGCATCACTTCTCGCTGTGGAAGGAGCACACCTACGATCAGGGGCAGCAGTGGGGAATGACGATCGACTTGAACACATGCATTGGCTGCAACGCGTGCATGGTGGCCTGCCAGAGCGAGAACAACGTGCCGGTCGTCGGCAAGGTCCAGGTCGCGAAAGGGCGCGAGATGCACTGGATCCGGGTCGATCGGTACTTCTCCGGTGAGCCCTCCGGCGGTCCGGAGGTCGTGTTCCAGCCGGTGCCCTGCATGCACTGCGAGGACGCGCCCTGCGAGCAGGTCTGCCCCGTGGCCGCAACGGTTCACGACGCGCAGGGCCTCAACGTGATGGTCTACAACCGGTGCATCGGCACGCGCTACTGTTCGAACAACTGTCCCTACAAGGTGCGCCGCTTCAACTTCTTCAACTTCACCAAGGACACGCCTTCGATCCTTCAGCTCGGGATGAACCCGGACGTCACGGTTCGTGCGCGCGGCGTCATGGAGAAGTGCACCTACTGCACGCAGCGGATCAATCGGACGAAGATCGATGCGAAGCTCGCCGGGCGCGCGGTTCACGACGGCGACGTGAAGACGGCCTGTCAGCAGGCGTGTCCGGCCTCGGCGATCGAGTTCGGGGATCTTCGCGACGGGTCGAGCCGGGTGGCGAAGGCGAAGGCGGACCCGCGCAACTACGCGCTCCTCGACGAGCTGAACACCAAGCCGCGGACAACCTATCTTGCCAAGGTGCGTAATCCGAACCCCGACCTCGACCCTTCGACACGCTCAGGGTCGTCGCGAGCAGGGTCGAGCGACGAGGGCGTTGCATGACCCCACGGGCACGGCGCCTCCTGGGCGCAGTCGCGCTCACCTCGGTTGTTGTCGCCAGCGGCTGCGCGCGCGGCTGCACGTCGAGCCGTCCTCCGATCCATCTCAACCCGAGCATGGATGATCAACCGAAGGTCCGTGCCCAGGCGGCCAGCACGTTCTTCTACAACGGCGCGTCGATGCGGGAACCGGTTCCGGGCACGGTCGCGATCGACGGGCTGAAGGAAGACGCCGCTTTCTTCACCGGAAAGGGAGCAGACGGGCAATTCGTCGCGACGATGCCGGTCACCGTGGACGACGCGGTGCGCGAGCGTGGCCGCCAGCGTTACGCGATCTATTGCCAGCCTTGTCACGACGCGCGTGGCGACGGCAAAGGGATCCTGTTCCAGCGAGGCAACGTGCCGACCGCTTCCTTCCACCAGGAGAAGATCCTGAAGTACTCCGACGGGCAGATCTTCGATGTCATCACCAACGGGTTCGGGCTGATGTCCGGGTACCGCTGGCCGATCCCTCCTGCGGATAGATGGGCAATCATCACCCACGTGCGAGAACTCCAGCGAGAGCGGCTGGCACGCGCCGCGGCCGCGTCCGCCTCCGCAGATGGGACGGCGGACAAGCCCGCCTCCGATAAGGCTACCGCGGACAAGCCAGCGCCTAAGCCCGGGGACGTAAAGTGAAGGGGGGATCTTGGCGAACGGCGTGATGAACGGCGCGACGAACCGCAAGCTGCTGATCCTTCTCGGTCCCGTCGTCGGCATCCTGATGTTCATCGGGGCCGTGTGGATGGCCGCCGGTCTCGCCAGCCGGAACGAGTACAAGGACCCGTACCGCGCTCCTGCCGCGACGGTCGACCCGACGCCTCGCGCGGAGGGACTGTCGGCCGAGAAAGCAGACGCAGAGAGCAAGGCCAAGGCGAAGCCCTACGCCGAAGCGGAGTATCGGACGTTCCCCGTCGTCGGGAGTCGCGTGGCCATCTGGATGGTCGCGCAGCTTCATCTCCTCTTCGCGGCCTTCGTTCTTGCCGTTCCACTCTTCGCCTTCATCATCGAGGTGATCGGCTACAAAACCGGTGATCGCCGATACGATCGCCTCGCGCACGAGTTCACGAAGCTCCTCTCCGTCTCGTTCTCGCTGACGGCGACCTTCGGCGCGTTCCTGACGTTCATGCTCATCATCCTGTATCCGAAGTTCACGAACTACCTGATGAGCGTGTTCTCCCCGACGTTTCTGCCGTACGTGCTGCTCTTCTTCTTCGAGGCCTTTTTTCTCTACACCTATTACTACGGCTGGGGGAAGTTCCATCCACTCGTTCATCTTGGCCTGGGGCTCAGCCTCAACCTCGTGGGCACGGCGATCATGTTGATCGCCAATTCCTGGCTGACGTTCATGATGTCGCCGCGCGGGATCTCGGACACGGGGGCGGTGATCTCCGTCTGGGAGGCGGTCTACAACTTCACGTGGATGCCGATCAACGTCCATCGAATCATCGCCAACATCGCGTTCGGCGGTTCGATCGCCTCGGCGTACGCCGCGTTCAAATTTCTGCAGTCGACGACCGACGAGGAGCGGGCGCACTACGACTGGATGGGATACATCGGCAATTTCGTCGCGATCAGCGCGTTCCTTCCGCTCCCGTTCGCCGGTTACTGGCTCGCGAAGGAGATCTACGCGTACTCACAGACGCTCGGACTCACGATGATGGGCGGGGCCTTCTCGTGGCTTTTCATCATCCAGGCCGTGCTGATCGGGAATCTGTTCCTCGCCGCCAATTACTACCTGTGGCTCGGGATGGGGCGGGTGGAGGGGCAGCAGCCGCTTCAGCGTTTCATCAAGTACCTGCTCGCCGGAATCGTGCTGTGCTTCATGGTGTGGGCGACGCCGCGATCGATCATCGCCACGGTTTCGGAAGTCCGCGCAATGGGAGGCTCGTCGCACCCGATCCTGGGATTCCTCGGTGTCATGTCGGCGAAGAACACCGCTGTGAACATCCTGATCCTCACGACCTTCATGAGCTTCCTCCTTTATCGGAGGACGGGGAAGATCGCAACGGTGGCCTGGGCGAAGGCGGGCCATGCGGCGCAGCTCGCCATCTTCGCCGGCGCCGCGATATTCGTCATCTTCCTGGGTGTCTACGGGTACTTCGTTGAGGCCAGCGTCAGGATCGGCCTCTCCGTGCCCCAGGTCGGCTCGGTTCTGCTCGCGATGGTGTCGATCACCATCATCGACGTTTTCCTCTTCCGCCATGCGAGCAGAACCGGTGAGGTGCGCTGGGGAAACATCCCTGCGGTATCGCAGTATGTTCTCATCTTCATTGCGGTGACCTTCACCTGGCTCATGGGGCTCATGGGTTATGTTCGGTCGGGACTCCGCCAGCACTGGCACGTCTACGGCGTCATTCGCGACAACTCGGTTGACGCGTTCACGCCCACACTGGGCTTCGCGACGCAGGTGGTCTCGGTGACCGTGCTTTTGTTCTTCATCCTGATCGGGTTCGTGTTCTGGATCACGAGTCTGCACGACCGGCCCGATTTCGAACGGCGGACCAGTGACGTCCCCCATGCGCCTCTGCTCACTGCAGACGCCGGTGAAGCCGAGAGGACGTGATGACGATTCCGCACATCGTCCGGATCGGCGCACTCGTCTTCGCCACGACAGCGTTTTATGGGTACGTCGGCCAGATGGTGCCGCAGAAAGAAGTTCAGCCTCCCAAGGAGACCGTCCTGAGAGCCGACCTGACCACCGCCGACATGGTCCAGGTTGGCCGTGAGATCGTCCAGGGCAAGGGCCTCTGTTCTACCTGCCACACCATCGGCAAGTCCGGAGCGCTTCGCTTCCCGGATCTCGATGGAGTCGCCGTCCGCGCACAGACCCGCGTGCCGGGCCTGAGTGATATCGAGTACTTCGCGCAAACGATGTACGAGCCGAACGCGTTCATCGTGCCGGGGTTCAATCCCGGCATGCCGGCCATCAACAAACCTCCGATCGGCCTCACCGATCAGGAGATCCTCTGCGTGATGGCATACCTTCAGTCGCTCGGCGGCACGCCGACGGTGACACTCCAGACGACCCATCGCTACCTCACCGCCCCGGCGGCCACACCGGGAGCGGCGCCTGCTCCTGCGGCTACTCCGGCTCCGGGCGGTGCGCCCGCCGCACCGCCGGCTCCTGCCACTCCCAAGAAGGGTGACGGAGGAACACGATGAACCTTCCGATCGTTCTCGGCGTGATCGCCGTGTTCGTGGTCCTTCGCTTACGTCGGGCCAGTCTGTTGCTGTGGGCCGGCGCCTGGTGGATCGGAATCTACGTCGTCCTCCGCTTCGGATTCACTGCGCCGATTCCCGCCTCTGTCGTCACGCTCTACATGGGGATCATCTCGATCGCCATCCTGGCGTACGTGTCGTCCAGTCAGGAACGCCGTGAAGAAGTGTCAGGACCGCTCGTCCGTTTCATGACTGACAAGCGGTACACCGCGCTCCTCGCCGCGACGGTCGTCGCGATTCCGGCGCTCGCAGCCGCGAATGTCTACGTTCGAATGAGCGTGCCCATCGAGCCGCCGCTCTTCTCGCGGACGGTTCATCCTGCGTCTCCGTCGGAGATCACGCTGCACGACAAGAAGATCGATCTCAATGCCGAGGAGAACCCCTTCCTGCATCTCGAGACGTCGGATCCGGCAGAATTCCGAAAACATGTCGAGAACGGGCGCCGCATCTACTACCAGAACTGCGTCTTCTGCCACGGCGACAACCTGACCGGAAACGGCATGTTCGCGCACGGCCTTGATCCGATCCCGACCAACTTTGCCGACAAGGGAACGATCGCGAATCTGCGCGACACATTTCTGCTCTGGCGAGTATCGAAGGGAGGCCCCGGGCTGCCCGAAGAAGGAGGCCCCTGGGATACGGCCATGCCGGCCTGGGAGAATTTCCTGAAGGAAGAAGAGATGTGGGAGGCGATCCTCTTTCTCTACGATTTCACGGGTCAGAGACCCCGCGCCCGCGAGGCCGGGCACAAATGACTGGCCGTCGAATCTTGTGCGGAAGTGTCGTCGTCCTGATCGCTTCCATCGCTTTCGCGACGAGGGGACCGGTGCGCGCGCAGGGACCCGACCTCGGGACCGAGGCGCAGCGGGAGTCGGGCAAGCAGCTCTATCTCAAATACTGCTCGCAGTGCCACGGCGAGAAAGGGGATGGAGAGGGCTATGCGAGCTCGCATCTCCTGCCCAAGCCCCGCAACTTCACAACCGGGAAGTTCAAGGTGCGCACGACGCCGACAGGATCGCTCCCGACCCATCAGGATCTCGTCAACATCATCAGGCGCGGCATGCCCTACACGTCGATGCCGGCCTGGCCCGACTTCACCGAGCAGCAAGTCTCGGATCTTGCGTACTTCATTACGACCTTCTCACCGGACTTCTCCAATCCCGAGAATGCCGCGAAGCCCGTCCCGCTGCCGAGTGCGCCGAAATTCACGAACGAATCGGCCGAATTAGGCAAGAAGCTCTACGCGGAGACCGGATGCATCAAGTGCCACGGTACGCTGGGCCGTGCTGACGGGCCCTCGGCTCCAACCCTCGTGGACGACCTCGGCCACCCGATACGCCCGGCAGACCTGACGCAGAGCTGGACCTTCCGCGGAGGTTCGTCGCGCGAGGACATCTTCAGAACGATGAGCACGGGCTTCAACGGCACGCCCATGCCGGGGTTCGTCGACGCGCTGAAGCCGGAAGAACGATGGGCCATTACAGACTTCATCGTCTCTCTGTCGGGCACGGACGGGCCTCGCTATACGAACCTCGTCATCGCCAGGCACGTTGAGGATCCGATCGATCTGAAAAACGGCGTCTCCAGTTTCGAGTCTGCTCCTGTGGCCCGGTTGCCGATCATCGGGCAGATCACGGAGCCGGGCCGCGCCTTCCATCCTTCCGCGAGTTCCGCCACGGTGCAGGCAATCTACGACGCCGAGTCGATCGCGCTCCTCGTTCGCTGGCACGACGCGACGGCCGATAAGACCGGGAAGAACGGCCCGTCCCTTCCCGTGCCGCCTGAGGAGGAGGAAGAGACGACCGCACCCGCGACGAGCGGCGGTAATGCCGCCAACGCGCAGGATCCCTTCGCGGACGCAACTGTTGCGGCGCCGGCCGGCCAAGCGCAGAAGCCGGCGGAGGTTCAGGATCCGTTTGCGGAGGCCGCCGCGCCTTCCGCTCCGACATCCGAGTTCTCCGACGCCGTCGCGATCCAGATCCCTTCGCAGGTGCCGAGCGGCGCCCGGAAGCCGTATTTCATCTTCGGCGACGGGCAGAACTCGGTCGATTTGTGGTTCTTCGATCTCGCCCGCCCGGAACCGCTTCAGTTCACGGGACGTGGCAGCAAGGACATCACGGTGAACGACGCTGGCGACATCACGGGTGTTGCCAATTACGATCAGGGAGAATGGTCGGTGATCTTCAAGCGGCCGCTGCGCTCGTCGAGCTCGGCGTTTACTCCCGGGCAATTCATGCCGATCGCCTTGTCGCTGTGGGACGGACTCGCGCGTGAGCGCGGCAATCGGCGAGGTCTCACGGTGTGGCAGTCAGTCTACGTCGAGCCCGAAAACGTCCCCTCCGCCGTCGGCCCGATGATCCAGACGGGTGTGTTCATCCTGGTCTTCGAACTCGTCTTGATCGGTTGGGTACGCTGGCGTTACGCCTCTCGCGCGCGCGACGACAACGGCCGGGAGCCGGCACGACATCCGGCGACAAGCGTGTGAGCACTGGTGAGATAGAGAGATGTCAACTCCCAACTCCCAAAATCCAACTCCCAAAGGGGACGATTGGAAGTTGGCAGTTGGTAGTTGGAAGTTGAGGATTTATGTATAAGAGCATCTACGTTCCCGTCGATAACTCCGACCATTCGAACCGCGCCGTCGCGTGCGCGATGGGGTTGGGCAAGGCGTATTCCTCGAAACTGGTCGGCTGCCACGTCTACGCGGCCAAACTGCACGACTATCGCTTCCGGCAGATGGAGTACACGCTGCCCGAGGAGTACATCGACGAAGTGGAGCTGGAGCGCCAGCGAAAGATCCACGACAGCCTCATCACGATGGGGCTCAAGCTCATTTCCGACAGCTATCTCGATGGCATGTCGCGCCTGTGCGCGGAATCCGGGCTTGCGTTCGAGCCGCGGATGATGGACGGCAAGCATCACGCGGAGATCCTCAAGGATCTCGCCGGCTCACCGCACGACCTCGTGGTCATAGGCGCCCTGGGGATCGGGCGCGCGCGAGACAGCGTGATCGGCTCGGTCTGCGAACGCGTCGCCCGCCAGTCGGACCGCGATGTCTGGGTCGTCAAGCACGTCCCCGAGCCTGGCGAGGCGGAGCGCGACACGATCCTTGTCGGCGTCGATGGCAGCCCTCAGTCGTTCGGCTCGCTCATGACCGCGATCGATCTGGCCCGGACATTTGGCAAAAAGGTCGAAGCGATCGCCGTCTACGATCCGTATCTGCACTACTCCGTCTTCAACGGCATCGTCAACGTCCTGACCGAGCAGGCGGCGAAGGTGTTCCGCTTCGAGGAGCAGAATCAGCTCCACGAAGAGATCATCGACACGGGGCTGGCGCAGATTTATCAATCACATCTCGAAATCGGCGAGCGGATGGGGAACGAGGCGGGCGTCGAGATCAAGAAGACGCTCCTCGACGGCAAGCCGTTCCAGAAGATCCTCGATCACGCGCGGAAGACGAATCCGTGGCTCATCGTGATGGGCCGTATCGGCGTCCACAGCCCGAAGGATGAAACGGGGCTGGGCAGCAACGCCGAGAACGTGCTCCGCGGCGCGCCCTGCGATGTCCTGCTCTCCACGCGCGTCGAGGTGCCCCGGCTCGACGTTCGCGCCGAAGAGACCGTCCGCTGGACGCCCGAGGCCGAGGCGCGAATGACGCACGTGCCCGAACAGGTCAAGGGGATCGCGCGCACCGGAGTCCTCCGCCTGGCGCTCGAGAAGGGGCATTCCGTGATCACCAGCGCCGTGATCGACGAAGCGATGGATCGATTCATGCCGAAGAGCGCCTCGGCCGCGACCAAAGCGCTGGCCGAAGCGGTGGCGCTCGAGCGGGCGAAGTCCGGCCCCGTGTCGATGTGCCGGGCGTGCGGCGTCGCGGCGACGCAGAGCGGCGCCGTCAAGTGCACCGTCTGCGGTGGCACGGATTTCGACGTGATCTCGCAGGAGATGATCGAAAAGATCGCCGCAGTGGAGGGGGGGCTCGAGGAAGAGACCACGTACGACGGCCGCAAGCTGCGCTGGTCCGAGGACGCCAGAAAGGGCCTCTGGAGCATGAAGAACGCCTACCAGCGCCGCCGCGTCAAGGCGCGGGTCGAGAAGCGCGCGCGGATGATGAAGCTCGACGCGATCACGCTGGTGTTCGCCCGCGGGGTGATCGAAGAGGAAACCGGTACGCCGCTCGATATCAACATCAACCCGGGGGGCTTCGCCCCGCCGGACCCCCCATCGCCGTCGCTCGCGGGGACCCCATCGCCCCGCTCCGCTCCGGCGGGGACGCCTGACGGCGTCAAGCTGATCGCTCGGGACGACAAGAAGAACCCGCTCATCTCGACCTTCGAGTGGACGGCCGACGCCGCGCAGCGGATCATGCGCGTGCCGGCGGGCTTCATGCGCAACAAGACGCAGGAGCGGATCGAGGAGCTCGCGCGCGAGCGCACGGCGACGACGATCGATCTCGCACTCGTCGAAGACGGGATCGAGATGGGCAAGAAGATGATGGCGGAGATGATCGCGACCTACGAGGGTCCGAAATCGATCCCCGCGAAGCACAACCTCAATGAGGTAAGTCCGATTACGGCGCCAGGGACTGACGCCTGAAGATGGAAGATGGCAGATGGATCAGGTCCATCTTCCATAACTCATGTCGTCGTACCGTTTTTGTCGGACCGATGACATCGGCCTGCTCGTCGAGGCGCTGAATCGCTGCTGGGCGCCGTACTTTCCCGACGAGCCTCTGATGACGACGGCCGCGTTCAAGCGGTCGATCCGCGACCTTCAGGTCTGGTGCAGCAGCTGCATGGTTGCGTTCTCGGGCTCCGACCCGATCGGTGTCCTGATCGGCGCCAAGCGGCCGTCGGGAACGCTCGTCCACAAGATCGCCGTCCATCCAGATCATCGTCGACAGGGGCACGGGCATCACCTGCTGGAGTCGCTCGGCTCGAAGCTCGCGATTCTTGGCCCGCCGCGGATCGTCGCCGAAGTTCCCGAAACTCTCGCCGCCGCCCGCGAACTGTTCGGCGCAAGTGGATACTCCATGGAAGCGGTCCTCACCGATTACGTCCTGGAGAATGACGAGCATCAAGCACGGGGCGGAATGTCGGGTGATCACGACCGCGGATTCGTGATTCCGGTCTCTGTCGACGACCTCACGGCCAATGGGCTACTTGGCGAGGATCACCCGCAGACGTGCTGGGAGCGCTCGGTGGAGACACTCACTGCCAGGAAGGACGACATCGCAGGACTCGGCGTCGCCTCCGACGAGCAAATCGAGGCCTACCTTCTTTATATGAAGCATGGCGAGATCGTGTCGCTGCGGACGTTGGTCGAGGATGGAGGAGCCCGTCTGAATCAGCTGCTCTCTCGAGTACGCGCCAGTGGCATAAGTACCTTCCGGTTCCCAAAGGTTCACCCTACTGACTTCTCGGAAGATTCTTTGGAGATGCTCGGTTTTCGCCGCAGCGGCACCCACGTGCTCTACGCGGGGAAGCCAGGGTCCTCCTGAAGCCGTGAAGCCAGAAGCGACGCCGTCGGAATCGAAAGCGCGGCGCGCGGAGAGCTCCCCGCGCACCACTCGAATCCGATCAGCTCCGCACGGTCAGTGTGCACACTCGAAGTACCCAAGGACGCCGGCGTAGGTAAACGCCAGGCCTGTGGACTCGCATATCTGGCCGTTGTAGATCTCGGGCCGTATCAACAGCACGTTTGCCTCGAACACGCCGTCCCTCCAGCGCTTCAGCAACACCGTCGGCGGTCGGTCCTCCGGTGGTGTAGCTGGCGGGAAGGCTACGACCGGAAGGGGCTGGCCGGGAGGGCTACACACGGTCACCGGGCCGTTGTTCGGCGTGCGGCAGTTCCAGCCGTGCGCCGCGTACTCCTGCCAGGTCTTGTCGGTCCCCTGCGCGCTCGAAAGCGACGGCGACAGTCCACCCTCCGCCGCGCGGGGATTCGATGGGCTCGTCGGCGTCTGGCTGCAGGCGAGAGTGAGCGCACTCGCCGCGAAAGTTGCGGCCAGGCGGACTCCGATCGTGCCGCTCAATCTGCTGGTCCTGACCAATTCTGTAATTGCCTGCATGTCGTCTCCTCTTGGAAAGGGCGACCGGCCGCCGAAAGGCCTGATCCAGCCCCATGGCAGCCGGTTGGGGCAGCCGTATCGGCGGCGGCCTGCAGCGAGTGAATGCGGGAATTCGCGTCGAAACGGGTAACGCCAAGGCGCGGCTATAATCAGCCGGCGGCCGGCGGCAGCTGGCCTCGCTTTCTTGATCCGATCGGGTGGTTTCAGGGAACAGCCGTGCCCACGTCAACGGCGCCCCGCGTGACGGCGTTGCTCCAAGCCTGGAGTGCCGGCGATCAGACTGCGCTCGATCGTCTAGTGCCACTTGTCCACTCCGAGCTGCGGCGCCTCGCCAAGCGCTATATGAGGCGCGAGCGTGTCGGCCACACACTGCAGACCACCGCCCTCATCCACGAGGCGTACATCCGTCTGGTGGAGTCGTCCGCTGTCAACTGGCAGGACCGTGCACACTTCTTTGGCATTTCCGCGCGGGTGATGCGGAGGGTTCTGGTCGACTTCGCGCGCGAGCGCGGTTATCGGAAGCGCGGTGGCGGAGAGCGCCGCGTCCCACTGGACGAGGCGCTGCTCGTCGCCGACGCGCCGGACCAGGACCTGGTCGCGCTCGATGACGCGCTGAATGCGCTCGCCGGGGTCGACGCGCGTAAGAGCCGGGCCATCGAGCTGCGGTTCTTCGGCGGTCTGTCGATCGAAGAGACCGCAGTGGTTCTCGAGGTCTCGCCTGAGACGGTGAAACGGGACTGCCGGCTCGCCAAGGCCTGGCTGCTGCGATGGCTCACCGAAGCCGAGCCGAGATGACCGGCGACCGCTGGACTCGCATCGAGCGGATCTATCACGCCGCGCTGGAGCAGCCAGCGTGCGATCGGGCGCCGTTCGTCCGGTCGGAAGCTGACGGGGATACTGACCTGATCGCGGAGGTCGAAGCGCTGCTGGAGTACGACGAGCGTCCGGCCGCGTTTACTCAGTATTCCGCGATGGAACTTACAGCTCGGGCCATCGCCGCACAGCAGGATCCGGGCGCACACCGATCCTCCGACAGGATCGGCTCGTACGAAATCCTGCGCCCGCTCGGCGCCGGCGGAATGGGCTACGTGCACCTCGCGCACGACAGCAGGCTGGCGCGCAAGGTCGCCCTCAAGGTGCTTCGACCCGACCTGGTCGACCCTGACTGGATTGCTGCGTTCCGGCAGGAAGCACTCGCCGCGTCGTCTCTCAATCATCCCAACATCCTCACGATCTACGAGATCGGCGAACACGAGGAGACGAGGTTCATCGCCGCCGAGTACGTCGACGGTTTCACACTGCGTGAGCGGTTGAAGCAGGGACCGATTCCCGTACCCCAGCTTGTCGATATCGCACTCCAGACCGCCGACGGCCTGGCGGCCGCACACGAAGCGGGCGTCGTGCACCGCGACATCAAGCCGGACAACGTGATGCTGCGCGCTGACGGCATTGTCAAGATCCTGGACTTCGGCATCGCCAGGAGGACAGGTATCGACCTTCCGTCCACCGGAGGTGCAGGCGTGGTGATCGGGACGACGGGTTATATGTCTCCAGAGCAGCGCCAGGGCCTCGCGGTCGACGCTGCCACCGACGTCTGGAGTCTTGGCGTCGTCATCTCCGAGATGGCAACTGGGCGCCTGCCGGCGCGGGCGTCACACGCGTGTCCGGAGGGAGCGCAGCTGACGCCAAGTACGTCGGCGCGCGACGAGCCTGCCGACCTTCCACCGGAGCTCGTGCCAATTGTCGATTGCGCTCTATCGTATGAACGCGCGGACCGCTACCCGACGGCCAGAGAATTGGCGAGCGAGCTGCGTGTGCTGCGTCGGCAGCTCGATGATCTCTCGGCTGGCGCCGAAGTTCGATCGCGTGGCGAAGGGCGTCGCGGGCCGGGTGTGCGTCGCAGATCGCGCCTCGGTGCCGCCGCAGCCATCCTCATCTCCGTAATGGCGTATCTCATCGTAGCGGCGGGACGTAGCCACGGCACGTCCACCATCACCTCACTCGGTGTGATGCCGCTCGACTACGCAGGTGAGATTCGGGATGACGAGTACTTGGCTGACCTCGTCTCGGCCTCGCTCCGAACCCGGCTGGCGCAGTTCCCCTCCATCCATCAGGCGGCCGCGAGCGAGGCGGCGCGTTACAAGCGACTCAACGTATCGCCGTCACAGGCCGGGCGTGAGATGCGCGTCGACGCCGTCCTCAGTGGAAGCCTCGAGCGCCGTGCTGACACCGTCATCGTCCGGCTCGAACTCACGCGCAGCGACGACGGTACGGGGTTGTGGAAAGGGCAGTTCCTCAGGCCGATCGGCGACGTCTTGACCCTTCAGGCCGAGATTGCCCGCGAGTTCGTGGAGGCGATCGGCATTTCACCGCAACCGCTGCGGGCCGGCAGCACCGAAACCAGGGATCCTGCCGCCTTTCAGTTGTACGCGAAAGGCCGATACCACGTGCTGAGGCGCACGCCGGATGACCTCCGCAAAGGCCTCGAGTACCTTCGCGAGGCCGTCGCGCTGGACCCGGGCTACGGACGCGCGTACGCGAAGCTGGCCGACGCTTACATCCTGTTGGCGATGACGAGCGACGTTGCGCCGAAGGAGTCGTTCCCGCGTGCGAGAACCGCTGCAGAGCGTGCACTTGCGATCGATCCGTCGCTCTCGGAAGCACGCGTGTCGATGGGCATCATCAAGTTCTGGTTCGACTGGGACTGGAGCGGCGCCGAGGCAGAGTTCAGGCGAGCGATCGCAGCCGAACAACCCGATCCCGCCGCGCATACCTTTTACGGACACCTGCTCTCGAATCTCGGCGATCACACCGGCGCACTGCAGCAGATGAGGCGCGCCCTTGACTACGAACCCCACTCCGCCCTCGCCAACGCGCTGTTCGCCCAGTGCCTGTACTACGAAGGTCGCGATGACGCGTCGCTCGCGCACCTTCAGAAGACCCTCGAACTCGACCCGGCGCTATGGCTCACGCACAACATGATCGGTCGAATCTACGGACGGAAGGGGATGTATCGGGAAGCGCTGCTGGCGTTCAACAGGGCAACCGAGCTGGGCGGATCGCTGGTGGTGACGGCGACTGCGGGCTATACGCTCGCCGCCAGCGGGAGGCGAGACGAAGCTCGCGCGATCCTCGACCACTTGAAACGGCGGGCCACTCAAGCCTACGTCCCGCCATCGAACCTCGCGCTCGTCCATCTCGGGCTGGGCGAGCACGAGGAGGCGCTTGCCCGGCTCGAAGAGGCCGTCGAGGCGCGAGACATGATCGTGACGTTTCTCACCGTGGAGCCACGCTGGGCCGTCCTTGCCGGCCACCCTCGGTTCACCGCGCTGCTCGAGAGGATCGGTCTGAAGCAGTAGCCAGCGACCGCATGACACGATAGGACGCGGCAGTCCCGCCGAGAAGTAGGCCCCCTGCGAGACCGCGGCATCTGCAGCCGGCGCCGCAGGGTGTAAGCTATCGCCCTCGGAACCTGAACAAAGTGAAGGGCTATCACGACATCGTCGGCGACGGAGGGTCCAGAGTCCTCGAGCAGGTCGCCGAACAGCGGACGCGTATAACCGACGGGCTCGCCGGGGTGCGCCACCTCGTGGCCATCGGCTCTGGCAAGGGAGGGGTGGGCAAGAGCACCTTGACGCTCCACCTCGCAGGCGCTCTCCGCGCCAAGGGACTTCGGGTGGCGGTGTTCGACGCGGATTTCAACGGGCCCTCATTGGCGCGCATGTCGGGTGTCCAGCAGGCAATGTTCGTTCCCGGCAGCGACAAGGTAACGCTCCCGCGGAGCAGTAACGGAATCGGTGTGTTCTCGATGGGGTCGCTGATACCGGAATCAGAGGCGCTGGAATTCGAGAGCGCGGCGCGCGGAGAGTCTCATACCTGGCGCGCTACCAGAGAGTTCGCTCTGCTCGGGGAGATTCTCGGATCCTTCGACTGGGGAACGCTCGATCTTCTGCTATTCGATCTACCGCCAGGCGCGGAGCGGACCGTTCAGTACGCCGACTTTCTCGGGCCGCGAAGCTCCTTCGTGCTGGTGACGATCCCTTCTGAAGTCGCGCGCGGCGTGGTCGCTCGCTCGGTCGCCGCCCTGGCGAAGGGACACCATCGCATGCTTGGTTATGTCGAAAACATGAGCGGCTACTATTGCCGCGACTGCGACGCCGTCAAACCGCTCTTCATCTCACCCGAGGTTTCCAACCTTGAAATCCCCTGCCTCGGGACCGTTCCATTCGACCCCGAGCTTGCGCGGCACTGCGATTTGGGAATGCCGTTTGAAGGACTACGCGAAACGCCCGTGGGTCGCGCCCTCGACCAGATTGCGCAGCGGCTTCTGGAGAGCTCGCAGGCCGCTGAAGATGTCGGCCTTCATGGTAATGGGACATAGAAGGTTCATTCTCAGGGGGTCTCGGCGATGAAATTTCTGTGTGTTCCCTGCGACAGCCCGATGAAGCTCCAGACTGTCGGCCCGCCCGAGCGCGGCTCGCTGTCCGTCGTCTACTCCTGTCCTGAGTGCGGCTACGAGATGGCGATGCTCACCAATGCGTACGAAACACAGGTCGTGCAGTCACTCGGGGTGCGCATTGGTCCTGATGCAGGCGACAAGGCCGACACGACACCAACCAGCAAGTGTCCGTTCACCGCGATGATTCCGCCTGACGCGCCGAAGCCGCTCGGCGAAGGCGTGACGACGGATGGTTCGTCCCACGCTACGAGCCAGGTCGCGTCGACTGAGCCGGCATCCGTGACGTGGACGGCCGCCGCGGAAGCTCGGCTCGAGAATGTTCCCGCGTTCGTGCGGCCCATGGCCCGGACAGGCATCGAGAGGTTCGCGCGCGAAAACGGAGCGCTCGAAGTGGACGAGAAAATCCTCGATGCCGCACGCGAATTCTTCGGCATGTAACAAAATGAGCAGCCCGGCGTTCGAACGTCCCTACGTCATTTCCTGGAACCTCACCTACCGGTGCAATCTCGCCTGCGAGCACTGCTATCTCGACGCGGGTCCCAAGCCGCTGGTCGACACGCAGAACTTCGCCGACCGGAGCGAGCTCGGTACCGAGGAATGCTTCAAAGTCATCGACGAAATCGCCGCGTTCGCGCCTGAATGCCTGACGATCCTGACCGGAGGCGAGCCGCTCCTGCGGCGCGACATCCTCGAGATCGTCCAGCGTGCGGCGGAGCGCGGGCTCTGGGTCGTCGTCGGCACCAACGGCGTGCGCATCAGCGAGAACGTGGCGAGGCGTCTCGCCGACGCTGGGGCGCGCGGGCTCTCGCTCTCACTCGATGCTCTCGATCCCGACCGTCACGACCAATTCCGCAGGGTGCGCGGTGCCTGGCGGAACACGGTGGAAGGGGCGGAGATCCTGAACCGGACCGGGCTCCCGTTCATCGTGCAGACGACTGCCGGCTCGCACAATCTCGATGAGCTCGACGCGATCGCCGACTTCGCGCACGATCGGCTCGCGGCGAAGGTGTGGAACCTCTACTTCCTGGTGCCGACAGGGCGCGGTCAGTTCGTATCCGACATGACCCCGGCGCAGTACGACGAGGTGCTCACCGCGCTCTACCGAATCCAGCGGAAGTACGACCGGCGGATGCTCGTGAACGCGAAGTGCGCTCCGCACTACATCAAGACTCTTCTGGAGAATGCCCTTCCACCCGTCTCAGAGCCGGCGGGTGCCGAGAACGATCCGATGACAACGGATGCCGGCCAGGCTCAGGGCCCCTCGGGTTTCTCGCGGATCAGAACTTACTCCGGAGGAGCCGGCGGGTGCCCGGCGGGTACGCACTACATGGGCATCCGGCCGAATGGGGATGTCACTCCGTGCCCGTATTTACCCGTGTTTGCGGGATCGCTCCGCAGAGAGAAGCTTTCGGAGCTCTGGGCGTCGTCAGAGTTGTTTACCGGGATCCGCCACCGCGCCTCACTGGGTGGACGCTGCGGTGCGTGCGAAATGAACGCGCACTGCGGCGGCTGCCGGGCCCGCGCCTACGGTATGACGGGCGACCTGATGGCCGAAGATCCCCTCTGCACGCACACGCCAGGGAAGTTCATAGGGTCTCCGCTTCTCGCGTTGCGCGGACCTGGTGCCACCGTGTCAGGGCCGTTCGCGAACGGCCCCGACACCGAGGGGCCTGCGCCTGTCCAATACGGACGCGAATCCACAACCACGATTGCGTGGGACGACGCGGCTACGGAGCGCATGAAGAGGATCCCCGCGTTCGTTCGAGGGATGGTCGTCAAGGCCGTCGAGGAGTCCTGCCGGAAGAGCGGAATCAGCCGCGTCACGTCCGAGGAGCTCGAACGGATACGCGCGCGAATGCCGACACCGAAGATGTTTGGGTCACAGGTTCTTTAACGGAAGGGATCAGAACCCGCCTCGAGCTGCTCCTTGACCTTTTCCGCCATCCACTTCCAGAACTCTTCGGCGCTCAGGACGGTGACGAAGCCACGCATCCGGTAGTGGCCCAGGCCGCAGAGCTGCGCGCACGCGATCTCATACTGGAATTCCGCCTTCCCCGTTCGAGTCCGCATTTCCGCGGTCGTCACATCGGGAACGAACCAGATGGGAATCGTGAGGCCGGGTATGGCGTCCTGCTTCACGCGAAATTCGGGCACGCCGAAGCTGTGAATGACGTCCTTGCTCCTGAGCTTCACGATCACTGGCGTGTTGACGGGCAGATACAGCTGATTGAGCGTAACCACGTCGTCCTTCGCGGCAGGATCGGAACGATCGACTCCGAGCGGATTCGTCTGGACGTCGATGAGCTTGATGTCTGTTTTGCCGAATACCTTGTCGGCACCGGAGTAGCGGACGTTCCAGGCGAATTGCTCGCCGGTGACGTTCACGACGAGCGCGTCGCTCTCCGCCGGACGGCGGTCCACTCTCGCCGCCCAGAGCGGAATCGAGAATCCGAACAGGAGTACCAGTTCGACCACGAGAACGCCAACCTCGAGGTAGCTCGACGTGTGCGACGTGGTCCCCTTGTAGTTCGCCACCGGATTGCGCGATCGCCGGAAACGAATCAGCGCGTAGGCAAAGTACGAGCCCCACCCGACGAACAGGACGAACATGAACACGTGTGTCCAGCCTATGAGGCTGTCGATCTGCCCGCCGTGAGTCGCGGCGAGCGGCGGCAGTCCGAGCCATTCAGTCATGATGTTCTCGACGCTCCTTGGAGTTCCGACCATTCGCTGTCGAGGTCCATTTCAGCGATGCGCTTCGCGCGGTTGCGGAGATAGAGAAAGAACCCGACGAACGCCCCCTGCACCGCCAGCGTGATCACCAGCAGCACGAGGATGCCCAGTTTCGCCCCGTCGATCATCGAGGTTTCCTCCGCCCCGAAGCACACCGGGCAGGCGAGGAGGCTGCCACTGCCGCCGATCAGGACGAGAGCGGCCGTGGCGAGGCACGTCGCACGGCGTGTCGTCGGTCGCCCGTCGCTCGTCCTCATCGCAGCGTCCTCGTCTTGCGCAAAAACCAGGAGTCATAGAAGACGAGACCGAGCGAAAGAGCAAATGACGTGATGGCGGCGACCAGGGTTCCGATCCCCTCCTGCCGCCCGTACTGAGCGAGGCACCAGATCCCGAACAGCGCCGCAAGGGCGGCGGAGAGCAGGATCAGAAGCGCGTGGAACCACCTGAGATTCATTCGTGAATCCAGAAGCCGTTGCCGTGAGTGACGACGGGAAGAGCCAGCAGCGCGGCGAAGAACACAATGGTCAGCAGGAGGACGGCGTAGATCAACTTCTTCTCGGAGATCAGGTGCATGAAGTAGCACGCCACCAGCGATCCCTTGACCGTCGCCACGAGCAGCGCCACGCTGACGGCGGCTGCGACCGGAAGGTGGAGGTACGAGATCGCCACCGTGATGATCGTCAAAACCATGAGCACGACGAAGACGGTGATGTAGACCCTGACGTGCCTGTCGATGTCAACGGCGTGGTCGCTCGTCACGTGATCGGTGGTCATGAACGTCGCCTACAGAAGATACAGAGTCGGAAAGAGGAAGATCCAGACCAGATCCACGAAGTGCCAGAAGAGACCTGAGTTCTCCACCCGGTTGGTGAACCACACCGGATTCGTCTTCCACAGCTTCGATCCGGGGCCCAGCAGGTACGCGTTCACCGCCATCCCGCCGATCACGTGGAGCATGTGCAGCCCCGTCAGCGTGAAATAGATGGCGAGAAAGTTGTTGGTGCTCGGGAAGAGCTCGTCGTGGAACTTGTGGCTGTATTCGAAATACTTCACCACGAGGAACACGAATCCGAGGAGGACAGTGGCCCCCATATACATCCGAAAGGTCCCCAGGCGTCCGCGCATCAGCGACGCCCAGGCCATGACCATGGTGACGGAGGACGAGATCAGGACGAGCGTGTTGAACGTGGCGAGCGGGACGTTCAGAATCGAATCTCCCCTCGGCCAGGTTGTCGCCCCGGTCCGGATCAGGATGTAGCTCGCGAACAGCGCCCCGAACAGCATGACTTCCGAGGCCAGGAAGAGCCAGATGCCGATCTTGCCATTGGTCAGGCCCGTGTCGCGGCGGATCTCTACGGTGTAAGGAATGTCCATCAATTCAACCTTCGTTGACGCATTATTCGCAGACGCTTACGCCTCGTGCTGCGGCAAGAAATCACGGGGGGCGCCAGGAACGCTGTACTCGTAGGGTCCCCGGTGCGCCTCCGGCGCGACTGCGAAATTGCCGTGCGGGGGAGGCGAGGGCGCCGCCCACTCGATGGTCGTCGCCTGCCACGGGTTGTCGCCGACCTTCTCGCCCTTCCAGATGCTCCAGAAGAAATTGAAGATGAAGGGAAGCTGGAAGATCGCGAGGATCCACGCGCCCCAGGAGGAGACGACGTTCAGGTGCAGCACCGGCTGCGCGAAGTCGTAGCTCGCGCCGCCGTCGAACAGGCGCCGTGAAACGCCGGCGAGCCCCAGCATGAACATCGGCATGAAGATCACGTTCATGCAGATGAACGAGCCGGCAAAATGGATCTTGCCGAGCGTCTCGTTCATCCTCCGCCCGGTTGCTTTAGGGAACCAGTAATAGACCCCCGCAAAGAGCGCGAAGATCGTTCCCGGTGCGACGACGTAATGGAAGTGGGCGATGACGTAGTACGTGTCGTGGAGCGGGATGTCCGCGACGTTCAAACCGAGCGGAAGCCCGGTCAGCCCCCCGATGCCGAACATTGGAAGAAAGCCGAGCGCGAAAAGCATGGGGGTATTGATGCGGATCGATGCGCCCCACAATGAGAGGAGCAGCGCCGTAAGGATCACGACCGACGGGATCGAGATGATCATCGTCGTCGTCTGGAAGAACGTCGCCATCGCCGTACCCATCCCGGTCATGAACATGTGGTGCGCCCACACGATGAACGACATGAAGCCGAGGAACACGAGCGACCACACCATCGACCGGTAACCCCACAAGGGTTTCCGCGTGTTGTTCGCGATGATCTCCGCCACGATGCCCATGGCGGGCAGTATCAGCACGTAGACTTCCGGGTGCGCCAGGAACCAGAAGAGGTGCTGCCACAGAAGCGGATTGCCGCCGCCGGCGTTGGCGACAACCTGGCCGCTGACGACGAGGCCGGTCGGGAGGAAGAAGCTCGTGCCCGCCAGCCGATCCATCAACTGCATGATCCCCGCGGCCTCGAGCGGCGGGAAGGCGAGCAGAAGAAGGAAGGCGGTGACGAACTGGGCCCACACGAAGAATGGGAACCGCATGAAGGTGAGACCCTTCGCGCGGAGCTGGATCGTCGTGGTGATGAAGTTCACCGCGCCCAGCAGCGATGAGGTGATCAGGAAGATCATCCCGATCAGCCACCACGTCTGCCCCCCGGTTGCCAGCACCGAGAGCGGCGCGTAAGAGGTCCATCCGGACTGCGCGGCGCCACCGGGAACGAAAAAGCTGGCGAGCATCGTGACGCCGCCGAGGAAGAAGAACCAGTAGCTCGCCATGTTCAGCCGCGGGAACGCCATGTCGGGGGCTCCAATCTGGAGCGGGAGCACGAAGTTCCCGAATCCTCCGACGGCGAGGGGGACCACGCCGAGGAACACCATGATGGTGCCGTGCATCGCACCGAGCTCGTTGTAGAACTCAGGCAGCATCGTGCCGCCCGGCATGCGCCCCTCGCCGAACAG
>DATLLF010000017.1:0-5189 GCA_035537955.1 Vicinamibacterales bacterium
TTGCCAGACACACCGACAATGGTCATCCATGCGTCCGCTGCGGTCACGCCGGCAATCCGGATGCGACGTCCGATCGGATCCTCTCCGGGAAAGAACGTCCGCGCCATCGCCTCGTTGATCACCGCCACCAGCTGCGTGCGCGCGTCATCCTGCGGGGTGAACACGCGGCCGCGAATGAGCGGAACACCCAGCGTCTCGAAGTAACCCGCACGAACGATCACTGCCGCCGCGTTCCATGCCAGCGCTCCGGCCGCCGGCCGCGGACGGCCGTCGATTTCGAAGTCCCAGACGCCCTGGTCGTCCCACAGCGGAACGGTCGTCCCGGCGGAAACGGCGGTGACGCCCGGGTGACTTCGCAGGCGCTCGACGAGGCCTGCGTAAAACGCCTCGACACGGTCGGGCTGCTGATAGTCCTTTTGCGGCGGTGCGATGGCTGCGGTCAGGAGTCCATCGGAACGGAACCCCATGTCAACTGACAAGAGGCGGCTGAAGCTTCGAAGCATCAACAACGCGCCGACGACGAGCACGACGCTGAGTGAGACCTCGGCGACCACGAGGCCGCGCCTGAACCACTGCCGGCCGCTGCCGGCGGTCGTCGCCTGGCTGCTGTCACGCAGCGTCGACTGCAGATCGGTGCGTGCGCCCCGCATCGCCGGCATCAGCCCGAAGAGCACCGCCGACAGCAGCGCGGCTCCCGCCGCGAAGAGCATCATCTGAACGTCGAGCCCGATCTCCGCCGACCGTGGAACGCTGGAGGGATCGATGGCGAGGAGCACACGAACACCAGCATAGGCAAGCGCCAAACCCAACCCTCCGGCGATGAGCGCGAGGATCCCGCTCTCGACCATCGACAAGCGGACGAGCCGCCGGCGCTCCGCACCGAGCGCGCCGCGAATGGCCATTTCACGGATCCGCGCCTCACCGCGTGCCATCACGACGCTGGCAATATTGGCGCAGACGATCAGCAGGACGAAGCCGGTCGCGGCGAGCAACAGGAGCAACGCCGGACGAATCGTGCCAGCGACATCCTCGAGCAACGGACGGATGAACAGGTAATGTCCGGTATGGATGTCCGGGTATGTCGCCTTCCACTCCGCCATCAGCGACTGCAGCTCCGCGCGGGCGGTCGCGAGCTCGACACCAGGTGCAAGACGGCCGATCGCGCGCGTGCTGTGCCCCTGCCGGTTCCCCGGGTTTGCCGGATTGATTCTCAACGGCAGCCAGATATCGGTGTCCGGCCGTGGATACGCGAACGTTGCCGGCATGACGCCGATTACCTGGGTGGGCACGCCGTTCATCGAGACGACGCGCCCGATGATCGAAGGATCGCCGCCGAAGCGAGAGCGCCAGTACCCATTCGACAACACCGCGACCGCGGCACCTGAAGGGGTGTCTTCCTGCGCGGTGAACGCGCGACCGAGTGCCGGCTGCACCCGCAACAGCGGAAACAGCGAGCTCGTCACCGCCGCGCTCGGAACGCGCTCGGGATCACTCCCCGGCGTGCCAACGGTCGTCGATCGCTGCTGATACGCCGCCATTTCTCCGACCGCACGAGAGTGATTCCTGTAATCGACGTACTCGGGATTCGAGAGGACGAACTGCGGGAAGTCGAAGCCGCTTTCGGGGTCGAAGCGACCCCATACTGCGACGAGCCGATCCGACTCTTCGAACGGTAACGGGCGCAGCAGCACGCCGTTGACGACGCTGAAGACCGCGGAGTTGGCGCCAATGCCGACCGCCAGCGTCAGCACCACGAAGAGCGCGAACGCCGGCTGGCGGCGCAGCAGACGAAACGCATAGCGGGCGTCCTGCAGGAATCCGGTCATCGGTTCTCCCTTCTTCTTCGGGAATGGCGTTGGCGCGGCCGGCGGCCGCTGCGTCCAGCGCTCGGCGAACGCCGTAGAGGCGATGTTGGCACCCGTTCGTGTCAGGAACTCGACGCGAGCGCCGGGCGAACGCCGCTCACGGAGCCGCTCGACGAACAGCAGCTCCATGTCCTCGGCATAGGCTTCGCGAAACGCGCGTGGATACAAGCGGAGCAGCGCACGGAACGCGAGCAGGTGGGCGGTCACGGTCAGCGTGATCCGTCCGACGGCAGCAGTTTCTGTTTGCGCGCCTGGCGCAGAACGGCCTCGAGCCGCGATGCCTCGGCGTGAACCACGCGGCGGCCGAACGGCGTGATCTTGTAATAACGACGCCGCGCCTCATGGCCGGCGGCCGAGGCCGGCGGAGCGAAGTCTTCGATCAGCCCTTCGCTGGTAAGCCGCGACAGGATCCGGTAAAGCGATCCGATCTCGAGCCGCACACCATGCCCCGGCGTACTCTCGACCGCCGTCGAGAGGCCGTAGGCGTGCCGGGGGCTTTCGACCAGGGCGAGAAGGACGTGGAAGTCGTGGGGCGGCAGAGGCAGGCGCTCGCGCGGATCCGACATACAGCTCCTTTGACGGGGAAACTCTGTCAGGGGATTATATGTCGTCTACAGATATTTCCAGCCGCAAGCCGCAAGCCGCGAGCCGCCTTCTCGCTCTTGTCTGCGCCGCGGCTTTGGTGGTAGCGTGAGAGCGGGCGCGCAGGGCGCCTCCCGTCCGCGGACAGGACTGAGTCCACCTGAGCACGTTCAGAGTTCGGATAGTCGCCGAACCTCCTTGCCCGACGCCAGCGGACCACGGGCTCATTCAAGGAGGCTCGTCATGCCTGTCCGCAGCTTGCCAGTCCGGCCCGACCTCGACCAGCTCCATCGTCAAGCCAAGGAACTCCTCCACGCCATCCATGACGGCGATGCGAATGCGATCGACGAATTGCGCGAGCACCATCCCCAATCGATCGACCCGTCTGCCGCGAAACTGGCCGACGCGCAGCTCGTGCTCGCACGAAGCTATCGCGCGTCGAGCTGGACGAGGCTCGTCCACGCCGTGCGACTGGCGGACGCGATCTGGCGCGATGACCTCGACACGGTCAGCACGCTCGTGACCGGCAATCCCGCGCTGCTCCATGAGGACGTCCTGATCCGCACCGACAGCAACTGGGGGCCGCCGATGACGTACGCGGCGAACCTTGGCCGCGATCGCATCATCCGTCTGCTTCACGAGCACGGCGCAAAAGACCTCGAGTCGGCAGCCGGACGAGCGGCGCTCCAGGGGAAGGGTGACACCGTGCGCATGATCTACGATCTGGCAGGGCGTCCGCCGCTCGAGAGATTGACGCTCGCCGGGCCCGCGTACACGCTGAGCGTAGAAGGAACCGCCGTCCTGCTCACGCTTGGGGCCCGCGTCGTCGGCCCCGAGGGTGTGGACCACAACACCATGGAGCACCTCCTCGGAACCGACAGCCGGAACCCGCCCGCCAAGCACCGCATCCTGGAGATGTACATCGAACACGGTTTCGAGCCTCCCGACACGCCGGTGATGGCGCTGCATCGCGGGCGCATCGACCTGCTCGAGGCGCACCTGTCGCGCGACGCGGATCTCCTCACACGCACCTTCGACAAAGCCGATATCTACCCGCTCGCTCCTGCCTGCGTCCGCGAGCCGTACACCGCACAGGGGACGCCGGTACACGGAACGACGCTCCTCCACATCGCCGCGTACTTCGACGAGCTGGAGATCGCGGCGTGGCTGCTCGATCGCGGCATGGACCCAGATGTGCGTTCGGCGACTGATGCCGACGGCTTCGGCGGCTACACCGCGCTTTTCTCGACGGTCGTTTCTCAGCGCAACTTCTGGGTCAACTACGGCAAGGGGCAGCCCGACGAAGCGCGCTTCACGCACCTGTTGCTGGACCGTGGCGCCGATACGAACGTCCGCGCGTCGCTGCGGCACCGCCGCGAAGAGGGACATGGCGGTGGGCCGCTTCGTGAGTACCGTGACGTGACGCCGCTCGGCTGGGGCGAGCGGTTCGCGGACAAGATCTTCGTCAGTCGGGAGTCGCTGCGGCTGATCGAGGCACGGGGTGGGGGCCGCTGACTTCTGCCCCGTTCGTGAACGTCAGGACCCCTCGCCGTCGCGAGGGATCCACCCGGCAGCCGTGTGATGGTAATGTCCGGCAGCCGCCTCGCTGAAGGCACCCGCATCCGGATCCCACACGAACAAGTGGACGTCAATGTCGGGCCGATGTACACGAACCACGTTGAATGACGGCAGCTCGCCGCGCGTGCGTGTGGAAAGGGTGCCCGCCTGCACAATCAGTGCGGAATGCCCCTCGATCCGATAGCGAACCGCGGAAGCGGATGTGTGGCTCAGGTGCAGGTGCCCGGAGAGAAAGAGGTCTGCCCGGGCCTGCGCGAGTTTCGCCATTGCTGGATAGGCACGGCCGAGCAGCCGTTTTTCCCTGACGCCTGGCGGAAGGTCGAATGGGTGGTGCGTGACGATGACACGTACGGCGGACGCAGGTGCCACGGCGAGCCGCGCGACGACGCGATCGACGTCGTGCAGGTTGATCCGGCCGCCACCGAACGTCCACGATCGAGCCGTGTTGACGCCGGCGATCACCATCTCCTCATCGATGTACTCGGGTTCCAGATCGTCTGCGATGTACCGTCTGTAGCGCTCCAGTGGCGTGAAGAATCTGGTCGCCACGTTCCACAGTGGTACGTCATGGTTGCCGGGCACAACCAGTCGCGGGATCGGCAACGTATTGGTGAATGCACGCGCGGCCTCGAATTCAGATCGCCTTGCGCGCTGCGTGAAGTCGCCGGAGATCGCGACCAGGTCCGGAGCAGCGGCCATGACAGCGGCCCGCAGCGGCGGCAGGACGGCTTCATCCAGCCGACCGAAATGCAGGTCCGACAGGTGCACGAGGACGCGCACGTCAATGGTCTCCTGCCGGAACGATCGTCCGCAGCGCTTCGCGCCGGATACTGAACCGCAAGGGCGGCTCCAGGTTGCGGATCTCGCCGTCGAGCGCTACGCGGATTCGCGATTCGCTGGTGTCCATGCGGATCGACGAAGCCGTATACGTCTCGAACTTGTCGTGGCGCGTCAATCTGCGGAGCAGTGCGCGAACCGGCACCATGAGTAACGTAAAGCGGCCGCTCTCGGGCGCCATATAGAGAGACAACGTTCCGCCCGACAGCGTCGGACGTTTACCGAATTCGGTGCCTTCCACTTCGTACTCGCCGTTGCCGACCAGCACGAACGGAGTGCGGCGCACGAGCTCGGTGTCGTCGAAAGTAAGTCGTAAGCTGACCGTAT
>DATLLF010000018.1:0-2638 GCA_035537955.1 Vicinamibacterales bacterium
GATCACCGATGACCCGGCGAACCGTCCGATGTTCATTCATTGCACCGCGGCGATCCGCGTCGGCGCCTTCTGGCTGATCCGGCGCGTTGTTCGCGACGGCATGTCCTGGGATGCCGCGCTCGAGGAATCGCGCAAGGTCGGTCTCGTCAACGCCCCCCACCTCGAGGAGTTTGCCAAGGCTTATATCGCCAAACATCAACGCTGATAAACGAGAGGTGCTGGGTGCTCAGTGCTGGGTGCTCGGTGCGCCTCCGTGCTGCGTGCTCAGTGCGCGCACCTGCACCCCGCACCGCACACAGCACCAAGGTGCACCGAGCACTGAGCACCCAGCACTCAGCGCCTCCGCCGAGGCGCACCGAGCACTGAGCACTCAGCACCGAGCACGGACACCATTAGTGAGCGTTAGCGAACGCAATCCGCTTTTTCGGGTTGTGCGGCGACGGCGGCGACCTCAGTGGCCGGCGTGCGTCGGGTGACCGAGCTGCCGGCATACGTCCTCGTAATGAACGCGAGGTTTGCGGCCGCCGAGTAGAGTTTGAACTTGCCCGAGACGTCTCCCTCGACACGCGTGTCGATATCGAGCAGCTTTGCTCCCTCGGCGCAGCTGAAAGTCAGAGCGTCCATGGCCACGTAGCGCAGAGGGCGGTGGACGTCAGTGCGGAAGTAGACGGTGCGCTTCGACTGATCGTAGAGGATGCTCCAGCGCGTGCTTGGCTGGGCGACACCGGCGAGCACCTCGAAGAGCGCGTCGACCGGCTTCTCCGTGCCGGCCTGCTTGAGGGCCTCGAGTCGCAGCGCCGCGCGCGCGAACCGTTCGTTCGATCCGGAACCGCCGGGAACTTTTCCCTTCTTCGATTGCAGGTATGCGAGTGATTCCTGGTACGTGCTGTTGGTCAGCACCGACACCGGCAGCGTTTCATCGGCATGGGCGACGAGCGTCCCGTGCAGGAACTCGATCGTCGCCGCGCGTCCGCTTGCGTCGCTCACGAGATAATGGAGGGGCGCGCCTCCGCCGATACGCACCTTCCGATGGCTCTCGAGCACCTCGTCGACCGTCGCCGCGGTGTCGAGTTGATACTGGATCCACTCGAGCACCCCGAGCGGCGGCCGACCATCCTGCGAGGGATATTCAGTGTCCTCGAGCCACATCAGTTCGACGACGAGCGCGGCCTGGTTCATGCCGCCCATGGGATTGTCGCGTCCGAACTGGTTGAACGTCACGCTGCCGTAACGAGCGGTCCACATGGGCCCGCCCGCGCGGAACCCGACCTTCCGCAGTCCGACAGGATTCACGATCACCATCCCGTCGCCGATCTCGAAATCGTAATTGCGCCCGAAGAACTTTCTGCCGCCAAGGTGGATGCAGAAGGTCGAGCAGGCGTGGAGCGCATCGCCCAGGCAGGCGATCACGGTGAACAGGACGGTCACGGCTAGAACGAGGCGCTTCATACGCCGCATCTTGCCAGAGGCAGTGGCCCTCGCCTAATGTTCGGGGATGGAACGCGCACGCTTTGGGATGTTCACCTTTACGACGTCCACGGGTGAACTTCGGCGCGGTGACGTGCCGGTGCGGCTGCAGGCGCAGCCGGCCAAGGTCCTTTCGGCGCTCGTTTCGAGGGCGGGCGAGATCGTGACGCGCGAAACGCTCCAGCGCGAGATCTGGAGCAACGGAACGCACGTCGATTTCGAGCGCGGCCTGAACTTCTGCATCGCGCAGGTGCGCACGGCCCTTGGCGATTCGGCTGACTCGCCCAGATACATCGAGACGGTGCCCAGGCAGGGATACCGGTTCATCGCGCCGGTGAGTCGGATGGACGAGCAGGATGGTGTTGCGCCACGCGGTGAGCTTCCGCCTCGAGGCGAGGAGCTTCCGCCGAAAAGCGGAAACGACACCGATCCTCCACTTGTAGCGTCCGTCTTCAGGCGGAAGCACAGCGGGTGGAGACCTGCGATTCTCGGGACGACTACCGTCCTCCTCATCGCGGCGACTATCGGCTGGGCGCGCATGCGTCACGAGCCGCCAACCGTCATTGTCGTTCCCTTCTACAACGAAACCGGCAAGCCCGAGCTGGACCTGCTCGCACGGTCGATTGGGGACGCGGCTGTGGCCAGCCTGGCCGCGCCTTCGCGGATCGACTCACTGAGCGTCATCGGAAATGCCGCCGCGCTGCGTAATCCGTTTGCGCGGCAGGACGTGCAGCAGATCGCCCGCGATCTTGGCGGCCAGTGGGTGCTGATCGGACAGCTGAAGGCGGATGGCCAGAACCTGCGCGTGATCGCCCATCTCATTCGGGTGACCGACATGAAGCACGTGTGGGCGCTGCCGTTCGACGATCCTGCATTCGCTCTCGACGCGCAGGCGCGAACGGCGGCTGCAATCGCGGCTGCGGTGCACACGCACCTTCAGTGATCCTGGCCTCACACGTCCACGTAAAGCGCTGGCCGATCAGGGTTTGGCTGCTGATGGAGGACTCGTGGTGATCTGGCTTGCCTGCACACGTTGCGGACCTGATGATCGCGCCACAAGGAGGCCATTCCATGAATCACCCGAGCCGTCGCGCTGTGCTTTGTTGGGGTCAGATCTTGTTTCTTGCGCCGACTGTCTCCGCCGGGCGACAGTCGGCGCAAGAAACAAGAT
>DATLLF010000019.1:0-5411 GCA_035537955.1 Vicinamibacterales bacterium
GTGCACATCACGCCGACGATGAAGACGCCCGGCGGGCGGATCGCGCTGCACCAGCTCGCTGTTCATGCGCGTCAACAGCCCCTGGACCTGCTCGCGCAGCTTCGACTGCGACAGCGCGACGATCCTCGAGTTGTCCTGCAGCTTCTTCGGGGTCTGCCCCTTCTTTTCGCGGTTGATGTTGAACGTGGCGGAAATGATCTGCCGCTGCTGCTCCGAGAGCGCTTCCACCTGGGCGTTCTGACCACCGCCACCGCCACCACCGCCGCCTCCGCCCGCTGAGGGCGCCTGACGGAAGTCCTTCCTGAAGGGACGCACGCGCAGGAAGTACAGATCGCTCGTCGCCTGCTTCCCGCCGCCGACCGCGTCGTTGTCCATCGCCCGGGCGTAGTAAGACACGGAGTCGCCCGGCTGCACCTTCAGCTCTTCCAGATAGAAGGTGTGTCCCGCGGTGAACTCGGGAACGCGCCGCTCACCCTTGAACAGCTTCACGACCTTCTCCGGTCCGCCGTTCACCGAGTAGACCAGCTCGAGATCGCGGATCCCGAAATCGTCCTCCGCATTCGCCTCGACGAACATCTCCTCGATCGGCTGCACGGTCGTGTCGCGTCCGGGCTTGCGGAAGGAAACCGTCGGCGCGCGATCGTCGAGCGTGTCGATCGTGTACTGCGGTGACGCGGCAACACGCTCGTGCGTCGGCGTCTCGAGCTCGACGCGATAGAAGCCGTCGGCGCTCGCCTTGAACGAGGCGGTCAGCGTCCCGTCCTGCTGCAGGGTCAGCGGCACGCTCTCCTTGTCGTTGAGCGCGATCCGCCCGCCGGGCGTCTTCATCGTCGGCGTGATGTGCACGCGGACCTCGGTTCCACGCAGCACCGCGATGTCGCCGCCGTCTTCGATCTTCTCGGTTTCGAGCCCGGTGTACGAGGGATACCGGTACTCGAGGTCCATCTTCTGGACGTAGGGAACGTCCACGACCTTCAGGGTGAACTTCGGCGATTCGACACGGTCGGCGACGACGTAGTACTCGACCGGCGCCATGACGTCGAACAGCATGCCGTCGAAGCTGCCGTCATCGTTGCGCACGAGCGGGATCTCTTCCGGCTTCCCCGTCGGCGTGCGGCGCGCCATCAGCACGACGTCTTCGCTCGTGAATCCGTGCAGCCTGGCCTTGATCACCTGATCGGCGCCCTTCGGAACCGTGAGGTTGCCCGGCGTGACTTCCAGCCGGTACGGCGCGGCTTCAACGGCCTTCGAGACGAGGAGCAGTGCGGAGGCGGCGTGACGCAGGAACGCCGGACCGACCATGACGACGAGAATAGCGGCAAGTGCGCCACCGGCCAGCCCCATGGTCCACTTCTTCAACGGCGCCTGATCGGCGCGGCGTGCGGCGTCCATCCGGACGCACGCCTCGATCGCCTGTTCGACCACCTTGCGGACCAGCGCCTCGGACTCCGCCGTGATCCCGTTGCGGCTCGTTTCGACGGCGCTGAGCAGCGTGGCCTGGAGCGACGGCTCGTGCTCTTCGAGGTAGAGGGCCACCTGCTCGTCGCTCACTTTGCGGCGCAGCGGCCGGACGACGAACCAGAGCACCGCGGCGATGAAGCCGAGCGGG
Organism: Vicinamibacterales bacterium; assembly: GCA_035537955.1. Lineage (GTDB taxonomy): Bacteria > Acidobacteriota > Vicinamibacteria > Vicinamibacterales > 2-12-FULL-66-21 > JACDCA01. The sequence goes on from DATLLF010000019.1 coordinate 1,610, forward strand.
AGCGCGATGCGGGCGGCAATGATGGATGTGCTGGTGAATCGCAGCGTCTGCATCCCGTACGCGGCAAGGACGAAGAGGCCGAAGGCGACCGCCATGAGATTCACGGCGCCGCGCAGGGCGAGCTTCATGCGCCAGCGGTTACGGACGTGCGCGATGATGCCGAACAGGTCCTGTGGAGGGGATGAGCGGCGCCGCAGTTCGTCGAGCATTGAAGCCCTCGCTATTCGTCTGGTCCGCCTGAAGGCGGACACCACGTTGGCGTAGTGTCCGGCTTTAGCCGGAATGCGCTAACACAAAGAGAATACTAGGTTTTTGCCAGCCGGTTCGACATAAGTGTGTCGGCTCCGAGCAGCAGAAGCCCGGCCACGAGCAGATACCACCAGAGGCGCTGTCTGCGCTCCTGGGCCTCCGGCGTGAGCGGGATGTTCGGAGCGGTTTCCCCCGCCGCTGCGTCGGCCCCGCCGGTGGCGGCTGCCACGATTTCCTTGGGATCAATCGGGTAGAGATCGCCTTCGGCAACGTCGACGTTGGCGGCCACGACGACCGTTTCCTTGTCGCGGGCGCGCAGCTCGTAGAAGCCCTGCTCAGTCAGCTCCATGACCTCGGAGCCTTCATCCTGCAGCAGCAGCCTCTTTCCCGACGGTGTGAGCACCACGCGCTGCGCGGTGTCGTGCTTCAGAGCGGCGGTCGAGGCATCCAGCACCTGGCCCACGCTCAGCCACGGCTTCGGCTCGCTGTAGGCGGCAAGATACCGCATCGACTGGTGGACGAACGGCACGAACACGCCGCGGGTCGGCAGCTCACTCCAGGAGGTGTCGAGCGCCGACGCCCAGAGCAGGACGCGCCCGGTGCCGACACGCCGTTCGATCACGGCCGGGACCGTCCCGTCGAACTTGGCCAGCACCTGGGCGTCCTTCGCCGGCGACACCTTGCGGTACTGGTAGATCGGCACAGTCGAGAAGTTGCCGCTGCGCGGCGCCCTGAACGGCTCGAAGACCGGATGCGCGTACTCGAGCGCGCCGACACGCGCGGCGTCTCCGCGCGTGCGATCGACCGGGTTCTCGATCGATCCGGGGAGCAGGTCCACTTCCTGCGGCCAGGTCGCCCGCTGGCCCGCCGCCACGAACAGGCCGCCGCCCTGCTCGACGTAGCGCGCGAGCCGGCGCGCCAGAGCCGGTGGGACCGAGATGTCGTTCAGCACGACCGCCGCACTGCGCTGCAGATCCGCGTCAGTGAGCGTATCGGGCTGCTTGTTGATCACCTCGAAGCGCGGCGCCTGGCCGACGGCGAGCGCCCTCGCCAGGTACACACCGCTCGAGTCGCTGACCCGATCGACGACGGTCACGTGCACCGGCGCGGTCGGCGCGACCACGAAGTTGAACGTGTTGTCAGCGGCAAGGGCATCCGGCGAGAGCGTCACGGTCGCCTTCACCGTCTTCGCGCCGACAAGTACCGGCTCGAACTCGACCGGCGCTGTGGCGCCGGGCTCGAGCTTCACCGTCTTCGTGCCGTGCTTGATCCCGTTCACATCCAGGGTGACCGTCGTGCCGTTCACTTCCTTTTCCGAGCGGTTCGTGAGACCGGCCGTCACCGTGATGCGTTCCTGATCCGAGAACGTCGAGCGAGCCAGCGACACGGCGGTCACGCTGACGTTCACCTGATCGCCCGAGCCGGTGATCGTCACGGGCTTCACCACGGTGCCCTGCGGCAGGCGGATGCCCTCTTCCCCGCGCCATCCGTTTCGCTGGAAGTCGCTGATGATCACCACTTCACGCCGGGGCAGCGTCGATTCGGCCAGGATGCCGCCGGCAACCTTCAGCGCGGGGGCATAACGCGTCGCGCCGGACCCGGGTTTCGACGCGGCCACGGCGGCCGACAGCGGCGATCGCTCCATCGACGCGCGCACGGCGATGTCGGCCCCCGACGAGAAGAGCACAACCGAGCCGCGGTCCGAACCAGACATCCGGCTGATCTCGGCCTGCGCGGCGGATCGCGCCCGCTCCCAGCGGTCCGCGAAGCCCATGCTGTAGCTGTTGTCGAGCAGCACGACGAGCTCGCGCGCGCCGGCACCAATGGCCACGGGCAGATCGGCCTGGCGGAAGAAGGGGCGCGCGAACGCAAAGACGATGAGCGCCAGCGCGGCGACACGCACGAGCAGCAGCAGCCAGTGCTGAATCTTCCGCCGCCGGACCGACTGATAGGGGATCCGCCGCACGAACATCAGCGACGGGAAGCGGATGATCTGCTTCTTCTCGCGCTGCGTGAGGTGGAGCAGCACGGGAATGGCCAGGCCGGCCAGGGCGACGAAAAACAGTGGGGCAAGAAAATTCACGGCTTACGACCTGGACTTCATCATCTTCGATCGCGAGCCCAGATAGCGGTAGAGCGCGTGATCGAGCGGTTTCGAGGTGTCGAGCAGCGAGTAATCGACGCGCACGGCCGAAAAGGCCTGCGCCAGCGCATCGGTGTGTGCCTTGACCAGCGACTGATACTCCTCGCGGAACGCCTCGGGCACGACCGGCATCTGCTCGCCGCTCTCCAGATCCTCGAACGGCTGCGCGTCCGAGAACCCGAAGTCGAGCTCGGTCGGATCCATGACGTGGAAGACGATCAGGTCGTTGCCGCGGAAGCGGAGCGGCGACACCGCATCGACAATCGCGTCCGGGTCGTCGTAGAAATCCGAGATCAGCACGAGCACGCCGCGGCGGCCGAAGTGCTCGGCCAGCTTGTGCAGCGGCTCCTTGAGACTCCCCGGCCGCCCCGGCTTCAGCCGGTCGAGCACGTGCAGCACGGTCTCCATGTGCTTCGCCGACGGTGGCACGTGTTCGAGGACTTCGGTATCGAACGCCACGAACCCGACGCGGTCACGCTGGTGATGAACCAGGTTCGTCAGGCAGGCGGTCAGGATGCGCGCGTAGTCGAACTTGGTGATGCCCTTGCTGCCGTAGTCCATCGACTTCGACACGTCGAGCAGCACCGAGAAGTTCATGTTCGACTCGGCTTCGTACTCCTTGATGTAGTAGCGGTCGGTCCGCGCCCACAGCCGCCAGTCCATGCGCCGGATGTCGTCGCCCGGCACGTAGCCGCGATGCTCCGCGAAGTCCACGGACGCGCCGAAGTACGGCGCCTTGTGCAGCCCGTTGATGAAGCCGTCCACGACCGCGCGCGACACGAGCTCCAGGTTTCCGATGCGCGCGAGCACAGTCGGGTCCATGAAGCGCGCGCCCGGTATCCCGTGGGTTTCTACCGCCATCTCGGCCCCTGATTCCTGATTCCTGACCCTTGATTCCTGTCCTTACATCCCCGACCGAGGCAGCGGCACCACTTCCAGCAGCCGATCGACGATCTGATCCGTCGTCACACCCTCCGACTGCGCGTGGAAGTTGGTGATGATGCGGTGTCGCAGCACCGGGTGCGCCAGCGCGCGGATGTCGTCGAAGCTGACGTGATAGCGGCCGCTCGTCAGCGCGCGTGCCTTGCCGCCGAGGATCAGGTACTGCGCCGCGCGGACGCTAGCGCCAAACGCCACCCACTTCTTGACGAAGTCCTTGGCGTCGGGATTGTTCTTCGCGCGGCTCGCGCGGACGAGGTCGAGCGCGTGACGGAGCACCGGCTCGGACACCGGAACTTTACGCACCAGACGCTGGAACGCGATCAGATCCTCGCCGGTGATCGGACGATTCAGCTGCGGGTTCTGAATCGCCGTCGTCGTGCGCGCCACCTCGAGCTCCTCGTCGTACGGCGGGTGCTCGATGATGATGTGGAACATGAAGCGGTCGAGCTGCGCTTCCGGCAGCGGATA
>DATLLF010000020.1:0-6363 GCA_035537955.1 Vicinamibacterales bacterium
CGTTGAAGTAAGAAGGCGTCGGGTAGTCATTGGAATCCTCCACTGCTTGTCCGGGTCAGTTCCTCTGGCCCGCAGCCCTGAAGACGACGCACTCCGCGGCCGGACGCACCCGATAGGCGCTTGCGTCCTTTCCGGACGACCGGCGTCTTTGTAGAGAGAGGTAGGGAGGGTATAAAGGTGGTCGGAGGAGCAATGGCGCAGGACCCGTCGGAGCCGCCGGCTGAACAGGTCGGATTGCCTGGGTCGGGCGACCCAGCGACACTGTGGGACGACTTTGCGCCGCCGCTACGAGCGTTCCTGGCCCGCCGCGTCCCCGCCGGCGTCGAGCCCGACGACCTCCTTCAGGACGTATTCCTCCGGGTCGTCAAGCACTTAGATAGCCTGCGTTCGACGGAGCGGCCTGAGGCCTGGCTCTTTCAGATTGCGCGTAATGCACTCCGGGACGCCCTGCGTGCACGCCAACGTAAAGACGGCCGGACGGATTCGTTGGAGGTCGATTTACCGGCGGTGGCGGACACGGCCGTCGTGGGCGAATCCGAGGAGGAGCTCGCGTCGTGTTTGACGCCAATGATCGGACGCTTGGCGGAGCCGTACCGGACGGCCATCGAACTGACATCTCTCCGGGGTTTGACGCAGGCAGAGGCCGCGCGCCACGTCGGCGTTTCGTTATCGGGTATGAAGTCCCGAGTTCAGCGAGGCCGAGAGCAGCTCCGACAGATGCTCGTCCGCTGCTGCGAGATCGATATCGACGTCCGTGGCGGCGTCTCAGACTTTCATCTGCGGTCCGCCGACGCCTGCGGTGGCGACAACACGGAGATCAGTCATCCCCTTTTGCTCCGCTCCAGTCGACCTCGCTCGTGAACGGCGGCAAGAGCATCGCCCCGGTCTCCGTCTCTATCGCGCCAGAGGGATGTGCGTCGGGTAGTGACGTGGAGCTACCTCGCGGCCTCTTGAACGATTAACGCCTCCACGCGAGCGCGAAGTTCATCGCGAATACCCCTGACGCGTTCGATGGGTTGCCCCCGGGGATCCTCCAACGGCCAGTCGTCGCGGCGTACCCCTGGTACATACGGACAAGCGTCCCCGCACCCCATGGTGATCAGGAGCTGCGCCTCCGCAGCGAGTTCAGCGGTGAGCTTCTGAGGGCGAGCCGCGCTCAGGTCGATTCCTTCTTCCTGCATCACCGCAACAACCTGCGGGTACACACGCTCGCCGGGGGCTGTTCCTGCTGAAAGGGCTCGCGCCTTGAGTGGATCAGCCAGTGCGTTGAAGAACGCGGCCGCCATCTGCGAGCGTCCGGCATTGTGAACACACGCGAAGATCACGGTCTTCACGGCTGCTCGATCTCCACAACAGACTCCAGGTGTGGTTGAACCTTGAGGGAGTTCGTGACCAGGCAGGTCTCTTCTGCCTTCGTGAGCAGCCGTCGCGCCTGCTCTTCGGTCGCCCCTGATGCCACTGTGAGACGCGCACGGATCTCTAGGGCCGTGAACTGCGTGACCCGGTCGACACGCTCGACGGTTCCGGTCACGTGCACTCCAGCGACACCCAGGAGAACCGTGAAAGACCGGCGATGCCGCGGAAGGTCAGCACGAAGCAGTCCGCAACGGCGGCGACGAACAGAGTCTCGGGAGACCATCGGTCGCCAGGTCCGCCGAACTCTGTTGGCGGCGCAGACATGATCGGCGGAAGGCGCTCACCTTCCAGGGCGACGTCGCCTTGCGTGTCTGCCTTCGCGACGACCGAATAGTGATGCGGAAACGGGTGCATGCGCGCCCTCTTACGACCCGTGTGATGTGGCGCGGACCAGGACGCCCTTCAGATCGGTGCCCGGTGCCACAGTGTTGAACACGGTCCCGTACTTCTTCACGTTGTCGTGCAGCAACTCCAAGCGCCTGTCGGGCTCGTCCGTGTCCACCACGATTTCGTAGTCGATGCGCTCCATCCGCGGCGGGACGTCCTGCCGGACGCCATGCACGCGGATCTCGACGCCGCGCAACGAGAACTTCAGCATCGGCACCACCCGTTCGATGCCCTTGATCATGCAGGCGGAAAGCGCGGCAAGCAGAAGTTCAGCCGGGTTCAGTGCATCGCGACGACCGGCGAGCGCGGTGTCGAGCGTCAGAGTCGCGTCTTTGCACGTCGCCAGACTGCCTGACGCATCGATGCGCCGGGCCGTCACGAAGAACTCGAGCTTCGCCGTCACACAAGTCTCCTCGAGCCGGCCACGTCTTCAAGCGACCGAACGCTCCGCTTAGGTGATGACGCAGCGGTGCTCAGTGCGGAAAGTGCGAACGACGCCGCGGCGGAATCCATGTCAGTCCTCACGCGACCAACCGGATCCGCCGCGAAGATGTCGACGTGCCACGGTTCGAGGACGGTGCGCTTCCCGTGGGTTGCCAGCTCGCGAAGGTGGCCGGCCTCGTGGTTCCGCCGCGCGCGCAGGACCGGGTCGGTGACGTCGAGCGGCGTCAGGCTCTGGTTGACGACCCACGCGAACGGCGTAATATCGGCGCGCGCCAGGTCACGTTCGAGCTGCATCGCTTCGTGAATCGGTGTGGCCTCTGGAAGCGTGACGAGCAGGACCGCCGTGAACTGTGGGTCCCGCAGGCGAGGCAACAGCCGCTGCACGGCGTCCGACGTTCCACTGGCCTTCCGCAGCACCTCGCGGTGATAGGCCTCGGCCGCGTCTAGCAACAGCAACGTGTGGCCGGTCGGCGCCGTATCGATGACGACGAACTGGTCTGCGCCCTGAGCGACGGTGTCGGCGAAGGCGCGAAAGACTGCAATCTCCTCCGTGCACGGCGAGCGCAGGTCTTCCTCGAGCAACGCACGACCCTGCGCATCGAGCCCCTGGCCGGCCGTGGCAAGTACCTCCTCAGAGTAGCGTCGCGTCTCGGCAGCCGGATCGATACGAGTGACGTGCAGCGTCGCGGGCCGTTCCCGCGCCGCCGCGTCCACGTGGGCGGCCGGATCGGTGGTGGTCAGCGTCACGTGATGGCCCGCGCGGGCCAGCTGCGTAGCGACGCGCACGGCGAGCGTCGTCTTGCCGACGCCGCCTTTGCCCATCGTCATCACCACGCCTTTGCCGCGCGCCGCGATCTGCTCGACAAGCTCATCCACCGTCTCGCCGCGCTCAACGGACCCCGCGACTGCTTCCACAGGTGTGGCCCCTGAGCCCCCACCGGTTCCCATCTGCCGCAGCGCATCGACGCCGACCAGCCCGAACGGCAGCAGCGGGATGTCGATGCGCGGCAGGTTGCGAAGGGCTGCGGGCGTGTCCTCGAGCGCTGCGCGTCCGCGCATCTCCAAAGCAACGGCAATGGGATCGTCGGTGTGCTGCGCGTGGAAGACGCCATTGAGCATCAGCCGTACGTTCCGAATCCCGAGTTGGTGTAGTTCGCTGCGCGTGCGCTCAGCCTCGGTGAGCGATGGCGTATCGGGACGCGCCACCAGGACGAGCGTCGTCTGGTGCTCATCGCGCAACGCCGCGTGCGAGGCGGCATAGAGGGATTGCTGCGCCTGGAGGCCCGAGAGCGGACCGAGACACGACGTGCCGCCCACGTTGGTTTCGATGAATGTGGACCACGCTGCGGGCAGCTCGAGGAGGCGCAGGGTGTGACCAGTCGGCGCCGTGTCGAATATCACGTGGTCGAATGCACGCGTGGCGTCCGCGTCCCCAAGTAGCTTCGAGAACTCATCAAACGCGGCGATTTCAACGGTGCACGCACCCGACAACTGCTCTTCGATGCTGGCCACGGCGGTGGCTGGCAGCACCCCGCGGTACGGCCCGACTACGCGCTCGCGATACGCACGTGCGGCCTCGTCGGGGTCGATGTTGAGGGCGGACAGGCCAGGCACGCCTGGCACGGCTGTCGGGGACGCCTTCAGCGTGACGCCGAGGACTTCGTCAAGATTCGATGCGGGATCGGTCGACACGAGCAACACACGTTTATCGGAGTCCGCCAAAGCAATCGCAGTCGCGCAGGCCAAAGAGGTTTTGCCGACGCCGCCCTTGCCCGTAAAGAAGAGCACGCGGGTCGGAACAAACGGCAGAGCGCTCATCAGCAGCACCCCGAACCGGGCGTGCAGCACTTATCAGCGGACATTCGAATCTGCGGCTTGGTCTGCGAGGCGGCGGCGACGAGTCCGGCCGCGCGCGCCAACTCCTCCCGTCGCGGATACGCGCCGTGACCGAGTTCCTCCCCATTGACGAGCACGATCGGCAGGCACGAGGTGCCTTCACGCTGCATGCGATCCAGGACGCGCGTGTTCGAGACGAATGGCTGCGGATTCTGGGAGAGGTTGTGGCGAGCGATCGTCACGCCCTGGGCGGCAAGCCATTCCGCATCCGCAGCGAACGCCGCAAGCAGCGGATCCACGCTCGGGCCACACACCCCGCTCGAGCAACACATCGGGGGATCGAACACTTCGATATGCGTCATACGAATACCCTTCCTACACGGCCTCGAGTAATGCCTTGAGCCGTTTCAAGGCCGACGGGATGATGCAGTAGCTGACGCGCGGACCGTTCTCGTTCGCCTGCACCAAGCCTGCGCTTCGGAGGATGCGGAGATGCTCGGAGACTGTGGACTGCGCCAGTGGGAGTTCGTCCACGATGTGGCTGCACATCCGCGCTTCCCTCTTCGCGAGCATCCGCAGGATCCGCACCCGCGTCGGATGGGCAATCGCTTTGGCAAAGGCGGCTAGCTCGTCGTCGGCTGCAGGTCCTTCAACCGGAGTTGCGAGCAGCTCAACGGGTTGCTCCTCAGGTGGGCAGCAGGCCGCCGTTTCGTACTCGCGCGCCCGAGAATCAGGAATAGTCTTGGCAGTCATCGTCAATCGTCGATTAACGATAACACTAGCCAAGGAAACCCGTCAACTTTCTTCCAAATGGTGTGCTGATGAGGTTATGGGGGCTTCGTTAGCCTTCAGCGTGGCCGGGCGACAGCAATAGGCCTGGGGGAGGATTCGATTCGCGGTTTCAGAAGCCCCTGGCGGGTGACGGATTGATCGCTGCGAGCTTCGTGAAGGCGGTGGGCGTCTGCCCGATGTAATCGACATCGGCCGGCTCGCGAACACGCCGGCCGACGAACGCACGCATGTTGCCTCGAGTTTCGGACCACACGCATTCCGTGCTCAGGGGCACGTCGAGCACTCCAGGCTACGCCTGGTTCCCGCCCGCACGAGGCTTTGTCCCGCGGATGAGTGCGGACGCGACGAGCGCTTCGGCGCCAGGGGACCAGCCTTGCAACAGGGCGTCGCTGTTACCCTTCAGATCCACGCGAACCTGCTCGAAGCCGGCATCACGAAGCATTCCCTCGACTTCGGCGATGAGCGCGGCACCCGACACGCAACCCGCGTACGCCTCGAGATCGTTCCGCACGGCGGTCGGAATTTCCCTGAGCGCGACGATGTCGGAGATCGCCAGGCGCCCGCCCGTGGTGAGCACACGGTACGCTTCCCGGAAGACCGCGGGTTTGTCTGTCGACAGGTTGATCACGCAGTTCGACATGATCACATCGACGCTCTCGTCCGCCACGGGCTGGTGCTCGATCTCGCCGAGCCGGAACTTGACGTTTCGCAGGTCTGTCTTCGCGATGTTTCCCCGGGCCTTCGCGATCATCTCGGCAGTCATGTCGACGCCGATCACGCGGCCCGTGTCGCCGACCTGGCGCGCCGCGAGAAACGCGTCGAATCCTGCCCCGCTCCCGAGGTCCAGCACCCGTTCGCCCGGTTTTAGTTCGGCGATCGCCTGAGGGTTCCCACAGCCGAGGCCCAAATCAGCCCCTTCGGGTGCACCGCGGCGTTCCTCAGCTGAGTAGCCGAGCGCGTCCGAGGTGGGCTCGGCGCCTGGGCCACAGCATCCGGTGCTGCCGCAACAGCCCGCAGACCGTTCCTCCGTTGCAATTCGGCCGTACGTCCCTCGAACTGCGGCCTTTACCTGCTCACTATCTACCGTCGTTGCGATGAGCTCCTCCTCAAATCACGTCGTTGCCTATGCAGACGCGACATCGTCGGAAAGGACGCAGACGTGGCGGAAGGGAATTCTGCGTCCATCGTGGACTGCTGCCGTCTTCCTACATGAGCGGCGGGCATGCAGCTCGCCTTTGAGGAGAAATGGCATGGATACGAGCAACGGAACGAAGGCAAACGCGGAGAACTCACGTACGCACACCGGTTCTGCAAGCGGCTGTTGCGGAGGCCCTGCACCGGCCGGCACCGACGCGTGCTGCGCGCAAGATGCGGCGGTCAAGATCGCACGCCTGAAGCGCGAGGCAGGTGCGGGTTCCGTATGGGCGGGACCCGTCTCGACTCCCGTAAAGGGATGCGCCGCTTTACGGCAGTCGCGCGTATTCCGCC
>DATLLF010000021.1:0-2638 GCA_035537955.1 Vicinamibacterales bacterium
TCGCTTGAAGCGTCCACGCTCTTGGAGCTGACGCTGAGGGTGCGGGAGCTGACGCCGGGGGTGCGGAGACTGGCGCTGAGGGTGCGGCGTGCGAATGACGGTCACGCGCGCGCCACTTGGTATCGCGGCTGATGCCCGATACACCCATCTCCGCATAGAAGCGGAGGTGCTCGGCGACCTGCCTCGGATCCATTAGTGTGCCGCGGACCTGGAGAGCAGCGCTTCCGCGCGATCGAGGATGATGCCGGCGACCTGCGCCTTGCTCGCGAGCGGCACCGCCTCGTTCGCCGTCTCTGTCACGAGTGTGACAGCATTGCTGTCGGACTCGAAACCGGCATCCGTGCGGCTGATATCGTTCGCCACGATCATGTCGACGTTCTTGCGCGCGAGTTTCTCTCTGGCGCGGGTGACGGGATCACCGCTCTCGGCGGCAAAGCCGATGAGCAACGGGTTGGCCCCGGCCATCCTTGCCGCGCCGAGATCGGCGAGGATGTCGCGCGTTCTCACGAGATCTACTGCCACGGGGCCGTCCGCCTTCTCGATCTTGCCATCGGCGCGATGGCGCGGAGCATAGTCGGCCACCGCCGCGGCCATGATGACGATGTCAGCCTCGGATGACTGCGCCATGACCGCCGCGTGCATCTGTGCGGCGCTGCGCACGCGGATCAGTTCGACATTTGCCGGCGATGCGAGCGAAGTCGGGCCGGATACCAGCAGTACGCGGGCGCCGCGCCGTGCGGCCTCGGTTGCAAGGGCGTACCCCATCTTGCCGCTCGACCGGTTCCCGATGTACCGAACATCGTCGATGTCCTCGTAGGTCGGGCCCGCGGTGACAACCACGAACCGTCCGGCAAGCGTTCCGCCGCGGCGAAGCAGCGTGTCCGCGGCCTCGACGACGTCCTCGGGTTCGGCGAGCCGCCCCTTGCCGATCCAGCCACAGGCGAGATACCCGTCGCCGGGCTCCACGAACCGCACCCCGCGACCGCGGAGCGTGGCCATGTTCGCGCGGACGGCATCGTGCTCGAGCATGTTCGTGTTCATCGCCGGCGCCATGAGCACCGGCGCGCGCGTCGCCAGATAGAGCGATGTCAGAAAGTCGTCGGCGATACCGTTGGCGAACTTGCCGATGACGTTGGCTGTGGCGGGAACGACGAGCAGCAGGCCGGCGTTGCCTGCCAGCGCGATGTGCTCGATGTCGGAGTTGGCGCCTTCGGCGAACTGATCGGTGATGACCCGGCGGCGTGTGATGGCTTCGAAGGTGACCGTGCCGACGAACCGCTGCGCGGATCGGGTCATCATCGCCGCGACCTCATGTCCGCGCTTCTGGAGACCGCGCGCGACTTCGACCGCCTTGTAAGCGCCGATCCCCCCGCACACGCCGAGCGCAATCAATGCCATGTGCTTCGCCGCGAACGCCTACTCCGCGCCCTCTGCGATTTTGCGGACCTTGCCTTCGCGGACTTCTTTCTGCGCGAGGCGCGCCGGCTTCTCGGGGCCTTCACTGCGCGGCGTGCATCCTGCGAGCAACTGACGCGCGCGGGCGCCCGCAACCGTGACGAATTCGAACGCGTTCCTGATCTCCGACCGATCTGACACTTTCAATGTGGTGCCCTTTCTGTAAACGACTCGATGATGCCTTCTATCTGATTGCGCACCCAGCGCAGCCGCGCGCGTTCGCCGAGGACGATGGCCCGGAGCCGGTCGACACAGGCCTCGAGCTCGTCGTTCACGACGACGTAGTCGTACTCGGCGAATGCCGCGACTTCGTTCCTGGCCGTTCGCAGCCGCCGCTGGATGGCCTCTTCGGGATCCTTGCTGCGTCCACGCAGCCGCTGTTCGAGGACCTCGAACGTCGGCGGCAGCACGAAAACGCCCACCGTGTTCGCGTAGCGAAGCCTGACCTGCCGCGCCCCCTGGACGTCGATCACCAGAACGATGTCGCAGCCGCGAGAGAGCTCCCGCTCGACGTCGGTCGCGCAGGTGCCGTAAAGGTTGCCGAATACGTCCGCCCACTCGAGGAACTCGCCGGCGGACACCATTTCTTCGAAGCGGACGCGGGTAATGAAATTATAGTCCACCCCGTCGGCTTCGCCCGTCCGCAACGGACGCGAAGTGTACGAGCGCGAGAGGGCGAGATCCGGCACCCGCTGGACGAGCCGTTCGACTACGGTGGTCTTGCCCGTTCCAGACGGCGCAGACACGACGAAGAGGAGTCCTCGTCTGCGTCCCGAGCCTGTCTGCGCCTGCCCCGAGCCTGTCGAGGGGCTACTCGACATTCTGCACCTGCTCACGCATCTTCTCGAGTTCCGCCTTCAGCGACACGATGAGCTCGGAGACCCCGGGCCCTTCGGCCTTGGACGCGACGGTGTTCACTTCGCGATTCATCTCCTGCAGGAGGAAGTCGAGCTTCCGTCCGCAGGGCTCCAGTGAATCCGACAGGGATTTCCAGTGCTCGAGATGGCCGCGGAACCGCACGACCTCTTCGGTGATATCGGAACGGCCGACGAACTTCGCAATTTCCTGTGCGACGAGCGTCTCGTCGGCGAGCGCGTCCGCGCGCAGCAATTTCACCCGCTCCTCGAGCCGGATCTTGAGCCCGTCCATCCCGCTGTCGGAGGCGGCGTGCACGCGCCCAAAC
>DATLLF010000022.1:0-4007 GCA_035537955.1 Vicinamibacterales bacterium
TGCCCGGCGGCACGACCAGCTCCGTCGGGCTCACCGCCCCGTTGGCGCCGATGGTGAGGCGGAACGGATTCGACGGCGGGTTCGGGTTTGTCGGGGATCCACCGCTTCCGCCGCAGGCGCTCAGCGCCAGACCGAACGCCACGACCAGCCCCGCCTCAACCGGCCGCGTCAAAACCTGAATCCCGCGGAGACGGAGAACACGCGGTTACGGATCTTCACGTTATCGCTCGTGTCCGCATCAGTGTCGCTCAGGCCGTGGGTATACCGCCCATCAAACGCCCATCGCCCCATCTGAAAGCCCGCCGCACCGACAATGCCGACGTCGAGCGATTCGACATCATCGGCAATGTCGACTTCTTCGGTCGAGCCGTCGAACGAGGTGCGGCTCCGCGCACGGATTCGAAATGCGATCGACGGGCCCGCCGCCACATATACATTGCTGCGCACGGGCACCCTGGCGAGTACCGGGACTTCGACGTAATCGACGATGTAGTCGGACTCGATGTCGAAGATGTCGATCGAGGCGCCCTTGACCGTATAGATCGCCTCGGGCTGAACCGACAGCCAGCCCGTGAGCGGCACCGTGGCAAACGCACCGGCGAGCACGCCGACGCGGCTGCTCGAGGGCACGTCATCTCCGTCAAACGAGACGTTAGCGAAGTTGACTCCGGCCTTCACACCGTAGGTGATCTGCGCAGCCGCGGGAGAGGCGCACGCCAGAGTCAGGACGAGTGAAGCTAGCAGTAAACGCATGTTTGCTTTCGGCTTCCGGCTTCCCGCTTTCGGTCTTGGGAAAGTTTGAAGTGAACGCTAACTCAAAAATGAATGACCGCCTCGAAAGTCCTGGCCGAGGACGGCGGCGGAATCCGCGCCGAGCCAGCGATCGATGACCGTTGCGTAGACAGACCGGAAGTCCGTTTCGTGGCTGACGTCGTTGCCTTTGTTCTCGAGCGTCGGGTTGTCTGGGGCCGCGCGAAGATCGGCGGCCGTGCCATAGAGGCCGCCGCGGACTGCTCCGCCTAGCGCGAACATCAGTCCGGCCGCGCCATGATCGGTGCCGGTGCTGCCGTTCTCGTTGATGCGCCGCCCGAACTCCGAGAACTGCAGCACGAGGGTGTCGTTGAGCAGTCCCTGATTCAGCAGGTCGGTGTAGAACGCGGTCAGCGCGCCATTCAGCGTGCTCATCAGGTTGTTGTACGCGCCGTTGGCGACGTTCGTGTTCTGACCGGCGTGGGTGTCGAACCCGCCCGTCTGGACCCAGAACACGCGCGTGCCAATGCCGCGCACCATGGCCCCGGCCACCGCTCTCAAGGCGAGACCGAGTCCATTGTTCGGATAGGCGGTGGACGGGTTGTACGTCGCGACCTGCGCGACGCGGTCGAGCGTGGCGAAGGCCGCCTGCGCCGTGGAGTTGACGAACGCGAGGTGCGGCTGGTCCACGGGGACATGCGACGCGATGCGCGTTGCGCTCTGGCGGCCCAGCGGCGCATCGGAAGTGCCCGGATTGGGGCTGGCAAAAGCGTACTGCCGTGGATCGGGGATCGAGGGCACCCCGACGGTACGCGCGAGCAGCGTGCGCGGTGTTTCGCGGATGGTGGACCACGCCGTCAGTGGATCGGCTGGCGACGGCAGCGTGTCGAGATAGCGCCCGAGCCAGCCGGTCCCCTGCGGCGACGCGGGATTCGCGGTCGACCAGATGTCCGTTCCCTGGAAATGCGAGCGGCTCGAATTCGGATAGCCGGTGCGCTGGATGATCGCCAGGCGGCCCGCGTCGAAGATCGTCTGCAACCCGGTGAGCCGCGGGTTGAGCCCCAGTGCTTTCCCCGAACTGTCGGCGCCGATCTGCAGCACGTTGCCCGCCGGAATCGCGAGCTGCGGACGCCGGCTGTGGTACTGCGCGTCGGTGTAGGGAATGAGCATGCTGAGCGCGTCGTTGCCGCCGCTCAGATACAGGACCACCAGGTTTCGACGTGACTGCCCTTGCGCGATTGCCAGATCCGACAGGAACGCCGGCGCCGCGAAGCCGACGGTGAACGCTGCGACTCCACCCTTGACGAACTCTCGTCGTGTGATCGGCATACTCTCCTCACACGAACTGATAGTCGCCGGAGCCGACGACGAGATGGACGAGCCCGGCGACTTTGGTCGCGAGCTGCGCGTCCGAAAGAGGGTACGTCGCGCCGGTGCGCGCGTAATCGCCTAGGGCTGACTGCGACGAGGAGCTGTACTGCGGAGCGGTGAGGCGATCGAGCACGTGCGTCAGCAGCGCATCGGCAGTGTCCGCGTGGGCGCGCGCGCCGTCACGCAGATTGAATTTCTGATTCGTCGCGAGCTGCGCCGCAAAGTTCATGCGCGCGAGCATGCTGCCGGTCGAAAACCAGCCCGCCCCGAGCTCCCAGCCGTTCACGTCGGGCGGCTCGAAGAGCTGCTGCCCCATGTTCACGAGCGGCGACAAGGCGTCGTTCACGGAGAAGCCGGCGGGCCCGACCTCTTTCAGCGATCGCACGACGAACTCCGCGGGCCACGAGTATCTCTTGTAGTAGTTCCTCGGGTCGCGGAACTGCGTCGAGAGCAGCAGCCGCCGCACCATCGGTTCGATCGCGAAGCCTCGCGCGTAATAGATCTGCGCGACCTCGTTGACCAGACCGGTATCGGGCGGGTCCACTTCGTTGATGAAAAAAGCGTACAGCTTTCGCGCCAGACGCGGCCCGGTTGCCGGGTGCGCCGCAACAGCGTTGATCAGGTCCACGCCGTCCTGCATGCCGGAGCCGGCCGATCGCGCGGGAATGGTCGTGCTACCGGAGCGGTAGATCGGGAACGTGAAGGTCTTCGCCTCGGTATCGTGCAGGGCCGCGTTGTAGTTGAACGCGTAGTGCTGCGCCGCACCGCTGCCCGGGCGCGACAGGTTCCAACCGGTGAACACCCGTGCGCCCGCATACACGTCGGCCTCGGCGAACGTGCCGACGCCCATCGTGAAGAGCTCCATCAACTCGCGCGCGAAGTTCTCCTGCGGCTGCGCGCGCACGTTGCTGCGGCCGTCGAGCCAGACCAGCATCGCGGGGTCCTGCGCGATCGCCACCAGCAGGTCCCTGAAGTTGCCGAGCGCATGCTCGCGCAACAGTTCGAGCTGCCCCTTCGCACCGCCTGAATCCTCGGCCGGCTTGGCCGCAAACACGCGCGCACCTTCTGTCGCTCCCAGTTCACCCGAAACCTTGGAATAGGCGGTGGCGAAGTGGTTGTGCCAGAAGAGCGCCATCTTTTCCTGGAGCGGCCGGCGCGAATGCACCATGCGGAACAGCCATCGTTGACGCGCATGCGCAATGTTGGTGGTCGGCGCAAAACCACCCGGCGCCGTAATGCCCGCGTAACCCGGCACGCCAATCAGGCTGTCGACATCGTCGGCAATCCGCGAGTAGTCGAGCAGATGCGCCGCAGCCGACGAGAACCCGACGAATCCAAGACGCGCGAAATCCGTGATCTCCTGCGGCGAGGCACCGAAACCGGCGCGGCGAAAGAGGTGTTCGATGTCCTGTTCCCGGCCGCTGACCATGCGGGGCTCCTGTAAAGGGGGGATTGGACAAGAGTGTGCCACATGCGCCGCCAGTTGACGCAGGAATACGGTAAGCACATAATCCCGACTCTTCTCCCCCGTTCACCCGACAGATCAAGGAGTGTTTCATGAACAGGCGCACGTTCGTGCCGGCGGCGTCGCTCGTCGTGCTCTTCTCGGCGGCGGTCGTTGCCCAGGATCCGGTCAAGGTGGATTCGAGCCATTACAAGGTGCTGGTCGAGAACGCGAGCGTACGCGTGCTGAAGATCTCCTACCCGGCCGGCGCGAAGAGTACGATGCACCACCATCCTGATTCGCTCGTCGTCTCGCTTGCCGATTCGAGCGTCCAGTTCCAGACACCCGATGGCAAGAGTACCGATCAGAAGATGCCATCCCAGTCGGCGATGTACGCGCCGGCCGGCGACCACTTGCCAACAAATGTTGGCAAGACGCCGAT
>DATLLF010000023.1:0-6713 GCA_035537955.1 Vicinamibacterales bacterium
ACGCAGCTTCGAGCTGCGATCGGCGGTGCTGCGGCCGGCACCGCGCATCGCGTCGACCGGATTCGAGCGCGAGCCAACGAGCGCCGGCGCCGCACCGAAGACGAGGGCGGTCAGCCCGGAAATGGCCAGCGCGAACACGACGACGGCCGGGGACGGCGACGGGTCGACGGGCACGTTCGCTGCACCGCGAAACGTGAGGTCGATGATTGCGCGTGCGCCGGCATGCGCGACAACGAGACCGGCAAGACCGCCGGCAAACGACAGCAGCAGGCTCTCGGAGAGGAACTGCGCGACGAGCCGCCCGCGTGTGGCGCCGAGCGCGGAGCGGACGGCTGTTTCGGTCCGCCGTGACATTCCACGCGCGAGCAGCAGGTTGGCAATGTTCGCGCAGGCGATCAGCAGCACTGCGCCGGCGACCGCTTGCAGCAGCTGCAGCGACGGGCGGACCTCGTCGCGCATGCTCGCCACACCGCCCGCCGCGGCAATGACGTTCACGTGCTGGAGCGACACCCGCTCGCGTTCCTCTGGCGACAACTCCAGCGTCGCGGCAATCCACTGCCGCAGCCGCACGCTCAGCTGCGCCTGCACCTCCGCCGGCGAAGTGCCCGGTTTCAGCCGGCCCATCATGTACAGCCAATGCGACGACTTCGTCGTCAACAGCCGCGCGGCCGGCTGCAGCCGGGGCTCGTTCGACAAGGGGATCCAGATGTCGGCGGGATCTGGCCGAAGTGTCTCGCCGAAGAACTCCTTCGGGGTCACGCCAACGATTGTGGCGGCGACGCCATTCAGCAGCACGACACTGCCGACGACGTCGGGACGCTGCTGGAAATGCTGCGTCCATGCGCGATGACTGATCACCGCCACCGGTGCGGCATTCGCCTGGTCATCCGCAGGCTGCATCAAGCGGCCGGCAGCCGGCGAGATGTCCAGCATCTGGAAGTAGTTTCCCGATACGAAAGCGCCCGCGAGTGTGTCGGCTGGCCTTTCACGCTGAGGAGAGCCGACCGTGATGCCGTGCGTCGTGGCCTGGAACCCCGCCAGCTCGCTGAACTGGGGCGCCGAGTCGCGGAGGTGTAGATAGAGATCGTACGAGAACAGCGAGAACGATCCTGGCAATCCGCTGTTGACGCAGCATTGATCCGTGTCGCCGACGCGATAGAGCTCGTCGGGACGCGGCACCGGCAGCGGTGCGAAGACGAATCGGTCGATCAGCGTGAACACGGCGGTGTTGCCGCCGATGCCGAGCGCCAGTGTCACGAGACAAATCAAGGCGAACCCTGGCGCGCCCCACAGGCGGCGAAACGCCAGCAGAAGATCCGCTCCGACTCCACGCCAGATACTCATGGGTACCCTCCACGCGGTGCGCGCTGCTGCTTCGATCCGCCGCCCGAGCAGCGGGCGAATCGACGCGAGTACCTGACGCCGGCTCCAGGCTCGCGCCTCGCGGGCTCCATGCGCGTCGGCACGCGTGGCGGCCTCCTCGTCGAGATCCGACAGCAGCCACTCGCGTTCCGCCGCCGGTGCGAAGAGGCGCAGGAGCCAACGGTAGAGTGCTGGAACAGGAGCGCTCATGTCGACCGCGGTTCGGTGCGCGGACGCCAGCCGTGCATCATGCGGGCTATCATCGACGCCGAATGATTGAGCGCGCGCTCCCCGGCAGTCGTGAGGGTGTAGTACTTTCGTGCGCGGCCGCCTTGAACCGGCAGCGGGCGCGACAGCTCGTGCTCGACGAGTTCCTTGTCTTCGAGGCGCGCGAGGGTGGCATACACGGCGCCGATGGCGGCGTCCCGTCCCGTCCGCCGTTCGATCTCCTGCCGGATCTTCACGCCATAGGCTTCGTGACGCAGGTGGACGAGCGCCAGCATCACGTAAATCTCGAACTCGCCGAGGAAGTCGCCTTTGCCCATATATTTTCTACAAACGCGTAGTTAGACGCCAGCGCTGTCTCAAAAGTTGCACAGAGACGTACCGAGGCCTCAAGTCTCTTCCTTAAAAGCCGGGCTCGCGGTAGGATTCAAGCCACCCACACGTCAAAATTTTCTGGAGGCGGCCCGGTGATTCGAGCATTCGGGGTGTCGGACGCGGGCCGTGTCCGCACGACGAACGAGGACAAGTTCATCTCGGACCCGGACCTCGGGTTGTTCGCCGTTGCCGACGGCATGGGCGGGCACAAAGCCGGAGAGGTCGCGGCGCAGCTCGCCGTCGAGGCGATCACGGGATTCATCAGTCGATCCGATAAAGACTACGACGTCACATGGCCTTATGGGATCGATGACACGCTGTCGTTCGACGGTAACCGCCTGCGGACCGCGATCTTTCTTGCCAACCGCAAAGTATTCCGCGCTGCCGAGAGCAGCGACGACTACGGCGGCATGGGCACGACGATCGTCGTCGCGCTGATGAACGGACCTCACGTCTCTATCGGGTCCGTCGGCGACAGCCGCGTCTATCTGTTCGCCGGCGGCACGCTCGAGCAGCTCACGAAGGACGATTCCTGGGCGGCGACCATCCTCGCGCAGGATCCGGGCCTGAAAGGGGAAGACATCGCGAACCATCCGATGCGCAACGTGCTCACGAACGTGCTCGGCGGCCGCCCGACGGTCGACGTCCACGTGACAGAACGCGTGTTGCTCGGCGGCGAACTGCTGCTGCTGTGTTCAGACGGCATCCACGGTGTGCTGCACGAGGACGCGCTCTGCGCCGTGCTCGAGCGCGCAACCAGCGAACAGGAGACCGCGCAGCGGATCGTCGACATGGCGCTCGACAACGGCAGCCGCGACAACGTCACGGCTCTCGTCGTTCGCTACGAGGCTGACAAGTGACGCTCACCCCCATCCTGCCCGTGCTCCCCGAGCGCATCGGGCGCTATCGCGTCACCGAGCGGATCGGCAAGGGCGCGATGGGATCCGTCTACGCTGCCGTTGACGAGCAGCTCGGGCGCAACGTTGCCGTGAAGCTGATGCTCGCGGCGTTCGAGGAAGAGACCGAGCTCCGCGAACGCTTCTATCGTGAAGCGAGGATCACCGGCCAGCTCGCGCATCGCAACATCGTCACGATCTTCGACCTCGGCGAGTACAACAACCGGCCGTACATCGTGATGGAACTGCTCGAGGGGCTTCCCTTGAACGAGTATCTGCGCACCGACGCAGTGCCCTCGCTCGATACGAAGCTGGAGCTGATGCTGCAGGTGTGCGACGGCTTGCAGAACGCACATCAGGCAGGAGTGATCCATCGGGATATCAAACCGAGCAATCTGTTCGTACTGAACGACGGAACGTTGAAGGTGCTCGATTTCGGTGTCGCACGGCTCGGCGCTTCGAACCTGACCGCAGCGGGGATGCTGCTCGGCACACCGGAGTACATGTCGCCGGAACAGGCGCGCGGTCAGAAGATGGATGCGCGTGCCGATGTCTTCTCGGCGGCGGGCCTCTTCTACTTCATGCTCGCCGGGCGTCCGCCGTTCGGGTCGCGTGACCTGCGCAACGTCCTGCACGCGATCATCAGCGATGATCCCCAGCCGCTCGCCGACGAGGAGGCCCCGGAAATGCTGCGCCAGGTGCTGATGAAAGGACTCGCAAAGAATCCTGACCACCGCTACCAGCAGTGCGCCGACATGCGTGCCGATCTCGACCGCGTGCGCCGGACGCTCGCGGTAACGACCGCGCGCGTGATGCAGGCGGCACGCGACCGCTGTCAGCAGATCTTCGCGCTGATCGACGAGCGGCGCGCCCTCGGCCGCACGCTCGCGGTTCCCGATATCGATGCGTCGTGTGACGACGCGGTGCTGAGGATCCAGGTGCGGTTCCCGGCGTTTGCGGATCCGTCCGCGGCCGCCGCCCCCATGGACGGCGTCGCGGCGCGCGCCGCGCTGCAGTCGCTGCAGGGTCGGTATAACGCGGAGCAGGGTGCACTGGCGGCCCTGCAGCAGCGTGCGCTCGATCGAATGGCGCCCCCTCCACCGCAACGCCGGCAGGGATTCTGGCGCGGGCTGCTGAAGGCCCGCAACAACTGACAGGTACTGAAGGGTGACGAACAAAAGGCTGGTCCTCACTGACGGCATCAGGGAACGTGAGCTGCAGCTCGCCGGACGCATCGTGGTTGGGCGCGATCCATCCTGCGAGATCAGCCACGACGACTCGCTGCTCTCGCGCCGCCACGCCGAATTTCTCACCGTGGGTGACACGGTCACGCTGCGTGATCTCGGGAGCCGCCTCGGCGTGTTCGTCAATGGCGAACGCTCGATGGAGCGCGTCCTCGAGCCCGGAGATGTCGTCCAGATCGGACCGCTCCGTGCCCGGTTCGTGCTCGACGATGCGCCGACGCGCGTGATTGCGGAAGCCATCGACGGCGACCGCACTGCCATCATTCGCAAAGTATTCACGGCGGGAGAGATCCGCACAGGCGCGGTCGCAGCCGTCGCGACAGTCGAGGCCGATGACGAAGAGGTGACGAGACTGGTGCCGGCGCCGCGGCTCTCCACGGCTGGCGAGGCGGTGGAACAGCCGTATTTCCAGCGCTCGACGCAGCACGATGAATCATCGTTGTTCATGCGTCCAGCCGAGGCACCACGTGCCGGGCGTGCACGGCCGCGGCCCGCTGATGCCGGACTCTTTCATTCGATCCTGATGCCGGTGCTGCTGCTGTCGATGCTGATCGCGGGGACCGCCGCGCTTCCGATCCTGGCAGGTATGCGGATCGCCTGGCTGGCGCTGCCGGTCGTGCTCGCGCTGGCCGGGTCGTACGCGGTGTCGCTTTCCATTAACCGACGGATTTCGGAAACGCTCGCGGCGTTCGAACGCGAGCGGACCTAGGAGCGGTGCTGGTGGCGAGGCTGCGAATTGTCAACGGAGACGGAACGGAGCAGGTCGTCGATCTGACCGGTACTCGTCTGCAGGTCGGCCGTGGGCGCGACAACAACATCGTTCTGCCGGATCCGCAAAAGGGTGTCTCGCGTGTCCACGCCGAGCTGCGCTACGAGAACGGTCACTACGTGGTGGTCGATCTCCAGAGTCAGAACGGTACCTGGATCAACGGACGAAGGGTCGAACGTGCGGAGCTGCCGTACGGTGCGGAGCTTTCCATCGGTGCGTATCGGCTCACGCTGCTGCGCGATCGTCCTGCCGCAGTGCGGGTGGCGCCGAGCGCGCCCGCGGCGGATCCGCTCGACGACATTCGTCCAACCGAACGATACGACGGGCCGATCGTCGCGCCCGTGAAGACGGAAGCGCCGGGATCGTCCCGCGGGCTCGTCGCGGGCGCGCTGGCGCTCGTGCTCGTGATCGCGGTGGCGGCGGTCGTATGGGTCTGGTCAGGCGCTCCCCCGGATGACGTGGCCAGCCATTCGGCACCGGAACCCGCGGCGGCGGGCAGCGGATCGAATGCAACGCCGCCGGCGCACACGGTGGCGGCGAGTCCCACACCCGTCGAACGGCCGGCAGAACCGGCGTACCCGTCCGACGCAACCCCGAAGCGAGCCGCTGACCGTGGTGTCGACGCAACGCGAACGGGCCCTGCACGGCGGCCTGGCGAGAGCAACGACGCCTGGCGCAGCCGCGCGGCCGCTCTGCAGATGCGCTACGGGTACTCGAAAGCCGCGCTCGAGCGGGGCGATTTCGCGGCGGCTGCCGGCGGCTTCGACGCGATCCTCATCGAGGAGCCTGGTTTTCTCGACGCGCCCCGATTGCTGATCCAGGCGCAATCGGGCCTGCGCGCCAACGCGAGAAGTCTGTACGAGGCGGGAAAGAAGCTCGACGAGGCCGGGGATTGGGTCGGCGCGCTGCAGAAGTACGAGCAGGCGCGGTTGATTCAGGCCGGGATCCCTGGTCTCTCCGAAAGCCTGCAGCGAGTGCGCACGAACCTGCGCGGTGCCGGCATCACGGCGTTCAATCAGGGGCGGGCGCTCGAGACGAACGGACGGACGCAGGAGGCGCTGAAGGAATACGAGAAGGCCATGCAGTGGCTGCCGCCCGACGATCCAAACTGGCAGGTGGCGCGCGCCAGAGTGCAGCAATTGAAACGGAACTAAGAGATGTATCAAGCCAATTGCGGCTGCGAGCGAGCGCCGCGAGCGAGCCACGCGAGCGGAGCCGGGTGCAGCGGCCCCCGCGAGCACGCGCGTAAGGGGGTCCGGGGGACGAAGTCCCCCGGTCTGAATTAGTGGCGAGCACCCATCCGGAAAAAATCGGACGCTACCAGATTCTCGAACGCGTCGGTAAGGGCGGCATGGGCGTGCTCTACCGCGGCGTCGATCCGGTGCTCGATCGCGAGGTCGCGATCAAGGTGATGCTCGTCGACTTCTCGGACGACACCGAGCAGATGCGCCCGCGGTTCTATCGCGAGGCGCAGGCCGCCGCGAAGCTGCAGCACTCGAACATCGTCACCATCTTCGAATTCGCCGAAGACAACAACACTCCATATATCGTGATGGAGTTCCTGCGCGGAACGGGCCTCGATGCGCGCATGGCGGCGCCACTGCCGCTCACGCTCGACGACAAGCTGAACGTCATCTCGCAATTGTGCAGCGCGCTGAACTATGCGCATTCGCAGGGAGTCGTTCATCGCGACATCAAACCCGCGAACCTGTTTCTGCTGCCCGACGGCACGGTGAAGCTGCTCGATTTCGGCGTCGCCAAACTCACCAGCTCAACGCTGACGAAACAGGGAGACGTGATCGGCAGCGTCTCGTACATGTCGCCCGAGCAGCTCAGTGGCAG
>DATLLF010000024.1:0-10713 GCA_035537955.1 Vicinamibacterales bacterium
GCCGCGCGGCCCGCATCTCGCACTTCGACTCGACACCCAACTTGCACGGACGCTGGGGCCGGAAGGCTATCGGCTGACGGCAACGTCGCGCGCTGTGACGATCAGCGCCGGCGCGGCGGCAGGCGTGTTCTACGGGATGCAGAGCCTGCGCCAGCTGCTGCCTGCAGCGATCTTCGAAGACGCTCCCGTGAGGGGCATCCGCTGGGTCGTGCCGGCGGTCACCATCGAGGACGTCCCCCGATTCTCGTGGCGCGGCGCGCATCTCGACGTGTCGCGCCACTTCCAGCCGAAGGAGTTCGTCCGCAAGTACATCGACCTGCTGGCGCTTCACAAGATGAATCGCTTCCACTGGCATCTGACCGACGATCAGGGCTGGCGCGTCGAGATCAAGCGCTACCCGAAGCTCACCGAGATAGCGGCGTGGCGGAAAGAGACGATCGTCGGAGCGAATCGCGACGGACCCGACGCGCCGTTCGACGGCATCCGTCACGGTGGTTACTACACGCAGGAGGAGATCCGCGAGATCGTCGCGTACGCCGCTGAGCGGTTCATCATCGTCGTTCCCGAGATCGAGATGCCCGGCCACTCGCAGGCGGTGGTCGCCGCGTATCCTGAGCTGGGATCGACCGATCAGCCAACCGAGCCGCGGACGCGGTGGGGCGTCTCCCCGTTTCTTCTGAATCTGGACGACTCGACGATCGCGTTCATGCAGAACGTGCTGGTCGAAGTGCTGGACCTGTTTCCGGGCCCCTGGATTCACATCGGCGGCGATGAGGCCGTGAAGACACAATGGCGGGAGAATCCGAATGTCCAGGCACGAATCAAGTCGCTTGGCCTTGCGAACGAGGACGAGGCGCAGAGCTGGTTCATCCGGCAGATGGACACGTTCCTCACGGCGCGTGGCCGGCGGCTGATCGGCTGGGACGAGATTCTCGAAGGCGGACTGGCGCCGAACGCAACGGTCATGAGCTGGCGTGGCATCGAGGGTGCGATCGCCGCCGCACGCAGCGGGCACGACGCCGTGCTCACGCCGACGAGCCACACCTATTTCGACTACCGCCAGTCAAGCGACACGGCTGGCGAGCCGCTCTCGATCGGCGGATTCATCCCGCTCGAGCGTGTCTATACCTGGGAGCCGATGCCGGAAGGTCTCGAGGTGGAGTTCCGGCGGCACATCCTCGGCGTGCAGGGACAGCTGTGGACCGAGTACATGCCGAATCCGCGGCAGGTCGAATACATGGCGTTCCCGCGACTCACCGCGCTTGCCGAAGTTGCGTGGACGCCGGCGGATCGCCGCGAGCTGGAGGAGTTCCGCGGCCGCCTGGCCGTCCACCTCGGTCGGCTGCGCGCGCTCGACGTCAATTTCAGGCCGCCCGACCTCGAGCGGCCCGCGTACAAGGATCCGGCCCGGCCGATCGACGAGCGTCTCAGGGACCTGCTCCAGCGGATGACCATCGAGGAAAAGTTCTGGCAGCTCTTCATGATTCCAGGCGACCTCGACGATCCATCCCACGACTACTCGCATGGCGCGTTCGGGCTGCAGATTCGCAACGGGGCGACCGCACGCGAACACGCGATGCGCATCAACGCGATCCAGCGCTTCTTTGTCCGCAACACCCGCCTCGGCATTCCGATCATTCCATTCGAAGAAGCGCTCCATGGCGTGACGATGCCCGAGGCGACTGTGTTTCCGCAAGCGATCGCGCTCGCCGCGACATGGGATCCCGCGCTCGTCGGGCGGGTTGCCGACGCGATCGCACGCGAGGCCCGGAGCCGCGGCGTCCGTCAAGTGCTGTCACCGGTCCTCAACATTGCAGACGACGTGCGCTGGGGACGCGTCGAGGAGACGTACGGCGAAGATCCGTTCCTCGCGTCGGTGATGGCGCGAGCATTCATCGCGCCGTTCGAACGCACCGGAGTGGTCGCGACGCCAAAACACTTCGTCGCCAATGCCGGCGAAGGCGGTCGCGACAGCTATCCGGTCCAGTACAGCGAACGCCTGCTGATCGAGCGCTACTTCCCGCCCTTTGAAGCGGCGATACGCGAAGGCGCCCGCTCGGTGATGGCGGCCTACAACTCTATCGATGGCTCCCCTGCCACGCAGAACCGCTGGTTACTGACCGACGTGCTGAAGGGTAGATGGAGCTTTCGCGGCTTCGTGATCTCCGATGCCGCCGCGACCGGCGGTGCGACGGTGCTGCACATGACCGAGGCGAACACCGGCACCGCCGCGAAGCATGCCATCGAGGCCGGGCTCGACGTCATCTTCCAGTCGTCGTGGCCGCAGCACCGTCCCTATCTCGCGGCGTTCACGCGCGGCCAGATCGATCGCGCGGCGATAGACGCTGCCGTTACGCGCGTACTGCGGATCAAGTTCGAGCTCGGTTTGTTCGAGCAGCCGTTCGTGAAGGTCGATCAGGCTGCGCAGTGGAACGGACAGCCCGAACACCTCGCGCGCGCGCGTCTCGCCGCGCGCAAATCGATCGTGCTCCTGCGCAACGAAGGGCGTGCGCTGCCGCTCGCGAAGACGCTCCGGAAGGTCGCCGTTATCGGCGACGATGCGAGGGAAGCGCGGCTCGGCGGGTACAGCGGATCCGGATCGCGAAGAGTATCGATCCTGGACGGCATCACCCAGAAACTCGGCGCCGGCGCGACCGTGCGCTACGCCCGCGGTCCTGGCCGCGGCGCGGCACCGGTCTTCGTGCAGGTCCCCTCCGAAGCACTGTCGACGAGCGTGGACGGCAAGATCGCACGTGGCCTCCGCGGCGAGTACTTCGACAACAACCGGCTCGCTGGTTCACCGCGCCTGCAGCGGGTCGACGAAGAAATGGATTTCCGCTGGACGCTGAACTCCCCCGGCCGCGGCATCCCCTTCGACTGGTATTCGGCGCGCTGGACCGGCACGCTCACCGCGCCGTCGTCTGGCGTCGCGCGAATCGGCGTCGAGGGAAACGATGGGTATCGTCTGTATGTCGACCGACGGCTCGTCATCGACAACTGGCGCAAGCAGTCGTACGGCAGGCGCACTACGGATGTACATCTCCTTCCAGCCAGCACTCACGACATCCGTCTCGAGTACTTCGAGAGCACGGGCAACGCACGGCTGAAGCTGATCTGGGATGCCGGCGTCGCCGATGATGGTCTGGCGCGGATCGAGGAGGCGGTGCAGCTTGCACGCGCAAGCGATGCCGCGATCGTGGTCGCCGGGATCGAAGAAGGGGAGTTCCGCGACCGCGCGTTTCTCTCGCTGCCCGGACGGCAGGAAGATCTGATTCGCGCGGTCGCCGCCACGCGCACGCCGACCATCGTCGTGCTCGTCGGGGGCAGCGCGATCGCGATGTCGTCGTGGATCGATGCCGTGGCTGGCGTTGTGGACGTCTGGTACCCAGGCGAGCAGGGCGGTCACGCCGTCGCTGACGTGCTGTTTGGCGATGAGAACCCCGCCGGGCGCCTGCCGATCACGTTCCCGATGGCCGAAGGCCAGTTGCCGTTGTATTACAACCACAAGCCGACCGGGCGAGGCGACGATTACGTCGATCTCACCGGCATGCCACTGTTCCCGTTCGGGTTCGGACTGAGCTATACGACCTTCGAATACTCCGACCTTCGCATCGAGCCGTCCGCGATTGACGCGGCGGGCACGGTGGCGGTGCGCTGTCGGATAACGAACACCGGCGCGCGCGACGGTGACGAAGTCGTGCAGCTTTACGTCCGCGATGTGCTCGCGACGGTTGCGCGTCCGGTCATGGAGCTCCGTGGATTCACTCGGATTCACCTGGCGCCTGCCGAATCGCGCGACGTAGCGTTTGCGCTGGGTTCAGACGATCTCCGCATGCTCGACCGCGACTTGCGCTGGGTCGTCGAACCGGGAGCGTTCCGCGTGATGATTGGAGCGTCTTCCGAAGACATCCGGCTGCGCGGAGAGTTCACGGTGAAATGAAAACACTGAAAAGCACCATCGCGCTGTCGCTGCTTGCTGCAGGCGTCTTGTCGTGCGCGCATCAGGCGACCGCCGACCTCGTGCTGGTCAACGGACGTGTCTATACGCTGGCGTGGCCGGAGCCGGATCCGGAAGGCCGGCCTGCAGCCGGCGCGCCGCACGATGCGAGCGGATGGCGGCCCGACGCCGATACGATCGCGATCGCCGGCACTCGCGTTGTCTTTGTGGGCCGGCAGTCAGACGCGCCGAAGCTGGCGCCGGCCGGGCGATCGGTCGATCTCAAAGGTGCGACCGTCATTCCAGGGCTCGTCGACTCGCACGTGCATCTGGCGAACCTCGGCGCTGCGCTGGAGCGCGTGAATCTGGTGGGCGCGGCAACGGAAGGCGATGCCGTCGGGCGCGTAGTCGAGCGCGCCGCTTCGGTGTCCAAAGGCGAGTGGATCGTCGGATGGGGATGGGACGAGGGTGCGTGGACGAGTCACCTGCCAGACATGCGGCTGCTGAGCGCGCGCGTCCCCGATCATCCGGTGGTGCTGCACGGGCTGCACTCATTTGCGGTATGGGGCAACCGTCTCGCATTCGAGCGCGCCGGCATCACACGCGACACTCCCGCACCCCCGGGCGGCGAGATCAAGAAGGCTGCGAACGGCGAGCCGACCGGCGTTCTGTTGAACAACGCCGCCGCGCTGCTGACGGCGGCTCTGCCGCCGCCGAGCCCCACACAGCTCGAACAGCGTGTCGTCCGAGCGCTCGCGGCGATGGCCGCGCACGGGTACACATCCGTACACGAGGCCGGCGCCGACGCGCCACTGCTGGCGGTACTGGAGGATCTCGATCGGGCCGGACGGCTGCCTCTCCCCGTCAACGCGATGATCGCCGCACGCGACACCGCGCTGATCGATGCCTGGCGTGCGCGACAGCCGACGGCCGCCGGTCGGCCGCTCACGGTGCGCTCGGTGAAGGCGTTCTACGACGGAGCGATGGGCTCGCGCGGCGCGTTCTTCCTGGAGCCCTATACCGACCGTCCGGATCATCACGGCGTTGGCGGCGCCGAATACGGTTTCGACCGCGAGCGCCTGGCGGCAATGATGACCGCCGGGTATCAGGTGACGATTCACGCCATCGGCGATCGCGCCAATCGCGAGTCGCTCGACTTCTTCGAAGCGGTGCTGGCGAAGTCGCCGGCGGCACGTGCGACACGGCCGCGCATCGAGCACGCGCAGGTGGTCTCCCCGGCCGATCTCCCGAGATTCGCCGCGCTCGGCGTCATCGCCTCAGTGCAGCCGTCGCACGCTGTCGAAGACATGGCGTGGGCGGAAGCTCGTATCGGTCCGGAACGCATCAAAGGCGCGTACGCCTGGCGTTCCTTGCGGCGTGCGGGCGCGCGCCTCGTACTCAACTCCGACCTGCCTGGCACCGACTACGACATCTTTTATGGACTGCATTCGGCCGTGACGAGAGCGAACCGCGAGGGACAGCCGAAGGGCGGGTGGCGCCCGGAAGAAGCGCTGACGATCGAAGAGGCGTTGCGCGGATGGACCGTCTGGGCGGCGTATGCCGGTTTCCGCGAACAACAGGCTGGAACGATCGCTGCCGGCCACAGCGCAGACCTCACGGTGATGGATCTCGACCCATTTCAGGTCGGCGAGACAGCTCCCGCACGTCTGCTCGGCGGCCGAATCGTGATGACCATCGCGAATGGACGCGTCGTCTATACGATCGGGCCGTGACCGACGCCCGGCCCCTTGCTCTCGGATGCATGCGGCTCTCGACCGAGCGCGATCGCAATGAGCACACTGCCATCGCCGTACTGCATGCGGCGCTCGACGCCGGTGTCACTCTCCTGGACACCGCGGACGCCTACTGCTGGGACGATGATGAGCGTGGTCACAATGAACGGATGATCGCGCGTGCCTTGACGACGTGGCAAGGTGATCGCTCGCCTGTCGTCATCGCAACCAAAGGCGGCATGACGCGTCCTGGCGGGCGATGGATACCCGATGGCCGTGCGAAACACCTGGCCGCGGCGTGCGAAGCCAGTTGCCGCGCGTTCGAGGTGAAACGCGTGGATCTCTATCAGCTGCACGCCCCGGA
Source organism: Vicinamibacterales bacterium (assembly GCA_035537955.1). GTDB lineage: Bacteria > Acidobacteriota > Vicinamibacteria > Vicinamibacterales > 2-12-FULL-66-21 > JACDCA01. The sequence continues at coordinate 6,035 of DATLLF010000024.1, forward strand.
CCCTCGTGTGCCGCTGGCGACGAGCGTGCGCGCGCTAGCTGCTCTGAAGCGCGACGGTCTCATCGGCAGGATCGGCCTCTGCAACGTGACGCTCGGCCAGATCGAAGAATCGAGACGGATCGTCGAGATCGACTCGATCCAGGTCGAGTTGAGCCTCTGGCACGATCAGCACTTCCTCAGCGGTGTCGCTCGATACTGCATGGACAATCGCCTGCGTCTCCTCGCGCATCGGCCTCTCGGCGGCAGGAAATCACGTTCGCGCACCGCGAATAGTCCGGTATTGCGCGCGATCGCCGCGGACCATGACGCGACGGCGTTCGACGTGGCACTCGCGTGGCTCGCCGGCGTGTCCGAAAACATCGTGCCTCTCCCGGGACCGACCCGGATCGATACCGCACGATCTCTCGCGCGGTATCGCACGGTGCAGTTGACCGACGAACAGATCGCCCGTCTCGACGAGCTCTGTCCGGCCGCGCGCCTGCTCAGGGAGAGGATTGTTACAACCGTCAAGCCGCCCGACGGACAGGAGGCGGAGATCGTGATGATAATGGGGCTCCCCGGCGCTGGAAAGTCGACGATGGCGCAGGAGTACACGGCCGGCGGCTACGTGCGTCTGAATCGCGACGTCGCGGGCGGCACCCTGCGGAGCCTTGTCCCGGCCCTCGATCGCGCACTCGCCTCCGGCACCTCACGTATCGTGCTCGACAACACCTATATCTCCCGCGCGTCGCGCGCAGCCGTGATTCAGGCTGCGGCTGAACGCCGCATGGCGGTTCGCTGCGTCTGGCTGTCGACGTCCGTTGCTGACGCGCAAGTGAACGCCGTATCACGGCTCGTGGCACGCTACGGCAAGTTGCTCGACGCCGGTGAACTGGCTGCGCATCGCAGGCACGATCCAGCCGCGTTGGCACCAGCGACGCTGTTTCGCTATCAACGTGAACTGGAACCACCGGATGTGTCGGAAGGTTTCACGCGCGTGGACGTGGTGCCGTTCGAGCGCCGTCCCGACCCGTCGCGCGTCAACCGCGCGATCATCATCTGGTGTGACGGCCTCCTGGTGCGTAGCCGGTCCAATCAGCGCGTCCCGACGGGCGTCGATGACGTCGTCGTGGATCCTGGCCGCGCAGCCACACTGCGGCGTTACGCTGAAAAAGGGTTTCGTCTGCTCGGGCTATCGTGGCAGCCGGAGATCGCCGAGGGCAAACGCACCCGCGCCGAGGTGGAGGCGGTGTTCGCGCGGATGAACGAGTTGCTGGGAGTCGCGATCGAGGTCGAGTACTGCTCCCACGCCGCAGGTGCGCCGCAGTGTTGGTGCCGCAAGCCATTGCCTGGACTCGGGGTGCTGCTGATGCACCGTCACAATCTCGATCCGGACGCGTCTATCTACGTCGGTGATGGGCCGCACGACGCTGGCTATGCCGGCCGATTGGGGTTTCAGTACCGTCCCGCCCGCGATTTCTTCGGCTCGGAGTGAGGACTCCTGTTATTTGCCTCGCCACTCAGCGATCCGCGAGCGTTTTTCAACTGGAGGAGAGTAGGATTGTGTCTACCGGCAGCTTGAAACCGATGATTGCACCAGACGAATTCCCCCGCGCATCGCCCGTGCGGAGGTTCGGGTGGGAAGTGGCCCTGTGGCTGCGGACGCTCACTTCTGCGGCGGTTTACGCAACACTGATCGTGACGTTCGGGTTCCAGATAGCCCGCGTGGAAGGTCGCAGCATGGAGCCCACCCTGCACGACCAGGATCGTCTGGTAGTCAACAAACTTGCTTACCAGCTTCACGATCCCAAGGTCGGGGACGTGGTGATGTTGCTCCACCCCAACAAACCAGGCCAGTCCCTGGTGAAGCGAGTCGTGGCTTCGCCCGGCGACACCGTTGCATTTCGGAACGGGGTTCTGGTGCGCAATGGCATCGCCATCGACGAATCCTATGTTCCGGTCGATGAGCGATCGTTCGAGACTCTTGCGGCGGTCGCGATCCCCGAGGGCTTCTATTTCGTACTTGGCGACCATCGAAACAACAGCTCCGACAGTCGAGTGTTTGGTCCTGTCCCGGAGAAGTACATCCGAGGTCGCATCCAGATTCGATGGTGGCCGGTTGCCGCTGCCAGGTCCTTCGAGCCGCAAGTTCCGAACTGAGTCGCACCCGGCCCCGATCTGCTCCTCAGAAAGTGCCGCAGCATTCATGCAGCTGTGGCCGGTCGCATGCATTTCGGCGAACTGGTCGTGCGCCCGCTGCCGCCCGCGAGTTGAATGAACGCGGGAGGCCTCCATGAATCTTGTTATCCCATTTCTGTTGGTGTTCGGAGCCGCTGCGACCATCGCGGAGGCGCAGCCGGCCCAGTTGCCGCAGGAGCTCAAAGATGCGCAGGCGGCGATGCAGGCGCAGAAATACTCAGAGGCGATCGCTTCTTACGAATCGTTCCTGAAGGTTGCCGATCCGAAAGATCCCCGGCCACGGGCAGGGATCGCAGCCGCGCTCTACGGCGCCGGGAATTACGAGCGGGCGCTCGCGTTCGGCCTCGAGGCCGTAAAGCTTCTCGAAGACCCCGGGCTCCAGCTTGCCTATCCGGGTCTGCCTCTCGGTGCAGTGATGGTGCGTGTGGCGCGAATCCACAACCGGCTCGGCCGCTCCGACGAAGCGTTCACGTGGCTCACGCGCGCGGCCAATTATCCGATCCCGAACTTCCCGGCGCTCGAAACCGAAGCGGACGTCGCCAACCTCCGCGCCGACGCGAGGTGGAAGGCGTTCAGCGATACCGTGAACGCGAACGTGGATCCTTGCAATCATCTTCCCGAGTATCGGCAGCTCGATTTCTGGGTCGGTGAGTGGGAAGTCAGGAACCCGGCTGGCCAGGTCGTTGGCACAAGTCGCATCGAACGCGTGCTCGCCAACTGTGTGATCCACGAAACCTATACGGCAGCGCCGGGCGCAGCGCTGTCGCCGAACTACGTGGGACACGCGTTCCACTTCTACGATCAGAACCTGAAGAAGTGGGCGCAGCATTACATCGATACGACAGCAAGGCCGTTTGATTGGATCGGAGAATTCAAGGAGGGCGCGATGCGCTACACGCGCGAGGGCCCTTATGGTCCGTCGAACTCGTACGTCAAACAGCGGATGTCGTTCACGCCGCGGCCCGACGGTACCGTCCAGCAGTTCTTTGAACAGTCAGCCGATCACGGCAAGACCTGGCTGCCGGGTTTCAACGGAACGTACGCGAAGAAGACAGGATCCTGAGGGCTCGTAGAGTCGTTCCGACGTTCTCGCGCCAATATATGCTGTGCGCGAATGACCAAGACGATTTTCGATCCAGTTCACCGCGATGAATTGGTCGAGCGACTCAATCGGCTGACGCCAGACGCAAAGGCGCAGTGGGGCAAAATGACCGCGGCGCGAATGCTCTGTCACCTGTCAGACTCGTTGCGCGTCGCCAGCGGCGAGATTCCCGCGAAGTTCCACCGCGGACCTCTGGCCAACCCCATCGTGCGTTGGCTCATGGCCTACGTCGTTCCTTTTCCCAGGGGAAAGGCGGAAACGGCTCCTGAGATGCTTGTGACGAAGCCGGCCGATTGGTACGCCGATTTGTCCACGGCTCGCGAGTTATTGCGCGTCGCCGCTCAGCGCGGGCCCGACGGTCAGTGGGCGCGCCATCCGGCCTTCGGCGACATGTCGGGCGCTCTCAACGGCGTCTTCATCTACAAGCACGTCGATCATCACCTGCGCCAGTTCGGCGTGTGACCCTTCCTGCTGACATCGACCAAGTCGCCGTCATATGCGCTTGATCATCGGCATTGTCCTTCGAGCCGCAAGTTCAGAATTGACGTCGCATTCCCTCGATCTGCGCCGTTCGTCTAGCGATCCCAGACGGACCCGCCCCGAGATATGCTTTCCTTCCGGCCGCGTGACCGTTGGCCGGCGAGGAGGATGGAATGGCAGCTCGGAGTCCGGAAGAAATCGATCAGCTTTTCGAACGTGAACTGAATGCAACAAACCTCGACGGTCTCCTGGCGCTCTACGAGCCCACGGCGACGTTCACCGTCGAACCTGGCAAGGTCGTTGCCGGTACAGCCGCCATCAGGGAAGCACTGGCTGGATTTCTGAGCTTGAAGCCGACGATCAGGTTGTCGCCGAGGGTACTCGCGAACGCCGGCGACATCGCGATGGTGTCGTCGAAGTGGACGTTGAAAGGAACCGCACCGGACGGCACTGCCGTGGACCTCTCGGGCGAAAGTGTCGAAATCGTGCGCCGGCAGGGCGACGGCACATGGAAGTTCATCATCGACAGCCCGTGGGGGCTCGCGTAAGTCACGATCACGCCGCCACGCCGACTATTGCACCTATTCCGCTCGCAGCGCGACGATCGGACTCACCCTTAGCGCGCGCCGGACCGGGACGATGGTTGCGGCGAGCCCTACGAGGAGGACGCCGATTGCCACCGTCGCGTACACCTGCGGATCCGTCGCAGAGACGTTGAAGAGCTGCGTGCTCCAGTACCTCGAGGTCCAATAGCTGGCGATCAGCCCGAGCGCGAGGCCGACGAGCACCGGTTTCATGCCGCCGCCAACGACTTCGCGTGCGACGACCATCGGCGGCGCGCCGAGCGCGCGCCGGATGCCAATCTCCTGCGTGCGGCGAGCGACGGTGTAGGCGAGCACGCCGTAGATGCCAGAGGCCC
>DATLLF010000025.1:0-14597 GCA_035537955.1 Vicinamibacterales bacterium
ACGTTCTACGGGCACGATCAGACGGGCAGGGAAGTGTTCGTGGTCGCGCAGATCGGCGTCAGCTTCGGCGACTTCGCCGATCCGGACTGAAGTCGTGCACGCGTCGAGACACTCGGGTGCAGCTATGAGAACCAGGATTCAGTCACTCGTCCTCGCCATGGTCGCCGCGACCTTCGCGTCCTGCACCATGAAGAGCCAGGACGCGCCACCGCTCACAGGCCCTGCGGAGTTCGGCACATCCGTCAACGTGTCGGCCTCCCCCGACGTTCTGCAGCAGGACGGTGCGTCGCAGTCGCAGATCACGATCACCACGTTCGATCAGAACGGCAAGCCGAAGGCGGACGTCCGTATGACGGTCGAAATTCGATTCGGTGGGGAAGTCATGGACTTCGGCTGGCTGTCGGCGAGAACGGCGACAACCAACGGTGCCGGCAAGGCCACGCTCGCGTACACGGCGCCGGCCAGCATCGGGTCCGAAGCGATCGTCGAGATCGTCGCCACGCCGATCGGCACGAATGCAGCAAACCAGGTGGGCCGTACGGTCAGCATCAGGCTGGTGCCGCCGGGTATCCGGCTGCCACCGCTGAACCTGACACCCAGTTTCACGTTCAATCCGACGACACCTGCGCAGGGTCAGGCCGTCGTATTCGACGCTCAGGCGAGCACGGGCGCGATTGCGCAATACCGCTGGGAATTCGGAGACGGCGCAACGGGAGCGGGCGAGATCACGACGCATGCCTACGATTCACTCGGCAGCTTCGTCGTGCGGCTTACGCTCGTCGATACATCGGGTCGCACGATCTCGCTGAGCCGCTCGATCACCGTTGGGCAATCCGCCGCGCCCACGGCTGAATTCACGTTCTCGCCCGCGAACCCGGAGCCGAATGACGACGTTCGGTTCAATGCGAGCGCGTCCGTTGCGACTGCCGGCCGGTCGATCGTGAGCTACGTGTGGGACTTCGGGGATGGTGGAACGGCAACCGGTGTCCAGGTGACGCGGCGCTATACGCAGGCGCGCACCTATAATGTGACGCTGACCGTAACCGACGATCTCGGGCGGACGTCAGTTGTGACGAAACCGGTCGACGTCGCGCTCCCCGAAGATGATGGCGGAACCTCGCCCAACTGATGCGATGAACCGCCGGGTCGTAACCGACCCGGCGGCAGCAACCTGAAGTGCCGGGCAGCCGCCTCGCCCGCGCCGGAGCCGGGCTGCACCGGCGCCGCCTCGATGCACTCCTCGTCAGCCACCCCGCAAACATCAGGTATCTCACCGGCCTGAACGCGTCTGCCGGCGCGTGCGTGGTCACGCCGTCGGCCTGCACGCTCGTCGTGGACTTCCGGTATGCCACAGCCGCCTCGGAGGCTGTGGCGGGAAGTGGTATCCAGATCGAAATCGCGGATGCGTCTATTGATGACGGGACGATTGCCGTCATGCGGAGATTGCGTCCGGCGCGCGTCGGCGTGGAAGGCGCGCATCTCACCATCGCGCGCTTCAACAAACTGAGGGACGCGCTCACACCCATCGAGTTGATCAGCACCGACCGCGTAATCGAGCAGCTGCGCGTCATCAAGGACGCGGAGGAGATCGAACGTTTGCGCCAGGCCGGACGGTTGATCTCCGCGGTCGCCCGTCAAGCGCGGAGGTGGGTCGTCGCGGGCGCGGCAGAGGTGGAGGTCGCGGCGTCTGTAGATGCCGCGATGCGCCAGGCCGGCTTCGAACGTCCCGCCTTCGATACGATCGTCGCATCGGGGCCGAACGGGTCGCTTCCGCACGCGCGTCCGACTCGTCGCAGACTGGCGGAAGGGGAAGGGGTGGTGCTGGACTTCGGGGGCGTCTACGACGGATACTGCGTGGACCTCACGCGGACGTTGCTGATTGGCGAGGTGCCCGCGCCGTTTCGCCGGATGTTCGAGGCCGTCCGGGAGGCGCAGGCTGCTGCAATTGCCGCGGTGGTGCCGGGAGCGGCAGCGGCCGATATCGACGGTGCGGCTCGGCGCGTGCTCGCCGCGCACGGTCTCGCCTCGGCGTTCGGCCACGGCACCGGGCACGGGCTGGGCCTCGAGGTCCACGAAGAACCGAGGATCTCGAGAACGGTGCCCGCCGACGAACGCGTGCAGGCGGGAATGGTGTTCACGATCGAGCCCGGCGCGTACATTCCCGGCCTCGGCGGCGTGCGGATCGAGGATGATGTGCTGGTCGTCACTGGCGGCTGCGAGCTCCTGACGGACGCGCCGATCGAACTGTGAAGGGTGCATGGAATTCGACGACATCGAGAGGATCCTCGCGCTTGTCAGAGAGCACGAGCTTGCGGAATTCGAGCTCGAACGCGACGGGCTGAAGCTGAGAGTCAAAAAGGCGCACGCCGCGCCGCCGCTGACCGTTGCACCGCCGGCATTTGCTGCCGCACCCCTGGCGCCCGCCGTTCAGGCCATGCCGCAGACCACCGAGCACCTCGCCCCTCCCGCGGAACCGTTAGGCGACGAGATGGAGCTGGCAGTGGTCAAGTCGCCGATCGTCGGTACCTTTTATCGTTCACCTGAACCCGGTGCATCCTCGTTCGTCGAGGTGGGGCAACGGGTCAAGAAGGACCAGGTCCTCTGCATCATCGAGGCGATGAAGCTGATGAACGAGATCACGTCCGAGTACGAGGGGGAGATCGTCAGCGCCTACGTGGAGAACGGCAAGCCCGTTCAGTACGGGGAGCGGTTGTTCGCGATCAGGACGTCATGACCGCGCTTGAAGCAATCGCAGTTGCGAGCGAGCCACGCGAACGGCGAAGCGGCGTGCGAGAGCGCGTGTCGGGGAGCCCGAGGGGCGCAGCCCTCGGTGAGTGATGTTTAAGAAGATCCTGATCGCTAACCGTGGCGAGATCGCGCTCCGCGTGATCTGCGCCTGCCGCGAGCTGGGCATCAAGACCGTTGCCGTGTATTCGGAAGCCGACGAGAACTCGCTCCACGTGCGTTTCGCCGACGAAGACGTCTGCATCGGTCCGGCGCGGAGCGCGGACAGTTATCTCAGCGTTCCCGCGATTCTCAGCGCCGCCGAGATCACCGGCGCCGACGCGATCCATCCCGGTTACGGATTTCTCTCCGAAAGCGCCTATCTCGCAGAGGTCTGCGAAGCCTGCCACATCCGCTTCATCGGTCCCGCCCCGAACGTGATCAGGCTGCTGGGGGACAAAGCGCGCGCGCGGCGCGCGATGAAGAAGGCGGGCGTGCCGATCCTGCCCGGCAGCGATGGTCCCGTCGACAGCGAGGAAAAGGCGCAGAAGATCGCGCGCGATCTCGGCTTGCCGGTGATCATCAAAGCGGTCGCCGGCGGCGGCGGGCGCGGAATGCGCGTCATCCGGAACACGGGTGAGCTCAGCAAGGCGCTCAAGACGGCCCAGCGCGAGGCGGAGGCGGCCTTCGGAGTCGGCGACGTGTACCTCGAGAAATACGTCGAGAACCCCCGTCATATCGAGTTCCAGGTGCTCGGTGATCACCATGGCGCCGTCGTCCATCTCGGTGAGCGCGAGTGCTCGATCCAGCGGCGGCATCAGAAACTCCTCGAGGAAGGCCCCTCGATCGCGGTCACCGAAAAGCAGCGGCGTAAGCTCGGCGCGACCGTGGTCGACGCCGCGCGCGCGGTCCAGTACACGAACGCGGGCACCTTCGAGTTCCTGCTGGACGACAAGGGCAATTTCTTCTTCCTCGAGGTGAACACGCGCGTCCAGGTGGAGCACCCGGTCACCGAATGGATCACCGGCATCGACATCGTCAAGGAACAGATCCGCGTCGCCGCCGGCGAGCGCCTGTCGTTCAAGCAGGGGGATGTCACCTTCAACGGCCACGCGATCGAATGCCGGGTCAACGCCGAGGACCCCGTGACCTTTCGACCCTCACCCGGCGTGATCCACGCCTTCAGCGTGCCCGGCGGCCCCGGAGTTCGGGTTGACACCTTCGCGCACTCGGAGTGCACGATTCCGCCGTACTACGATTCGATGATCGCCAAAATCATCGTGCACGGCCGCGACCGGCAGGAGGCGATCGCGCGGATGCGCCGCACGCTCGAGATGACGGTCATCGAAGGGATCAAGACCAGCATTCCGCTCCACCTGAAGATCCTTGCCGATCCCGACTTCATCGCCGGGCGGCTGAGCACGTCGTTCATGGACCGCTATCTCGTCGAGCAAAAAAAAAGTAGTGACGGGCGTCTCGCGCAAGCCGGCTAGCTCCGGGGCGTTTCGACTGCCGCCGCTGTATCCCATCATCGATGTCGACCTGTGCCGGATGCGGGGCCTTGATCCCGTGGCATTCGCCGCCAGCTGCGTCCGCGGCGGCGCGCAGCTCGTTCAGGTGCGTCAGAAGGGGAACGCCGGCGGAACCGCTGCTTTGCTCGCCGTTGTCCGCGGAGTGGTCGGCGAGGGCCGCGCTGCCGGCACACGCGTGATCGTCAACGACCGCGCCGATGTCGCCGCGATGTCGGGTGCAGACGGCGTCCACGTCGGCCAGCAGGACCTTCCACCGTCGGCCGCCCGGCTGGTCGCGGGCGCCGATTCCGTCATCGGCATCTCGACCCATACACGCGAGCAAATCGACGAGGCCGCGGCCGGACCGGCCGACTACATCGCCGTCGGTCCGATCTTTCGCACGACGACGAAGGAGACCGGTTACGATCCGCGCGGCCTCGACCTTTTGGAGTACGCGGCGCGGACGGGACGACCCGTGGTCGCCATCGGCGGGATCACATCAGTCAACGCCCGCGACGCGTTGAACGCCGGTGCCAGCGCGGTCGCTATCATCGGCGACCTGCTTTCTGAAGCCGATCCCGAGCGCCGTGTGCGCGAGTTCCTCGATATCGTGACCATCGGTCAGTAAAGGCGTGCAGGGTATAATGCGCGGCGTTTCGCTGAGCCGGCGCATCAAACGCGGCCGACGTGTGCGCGGCCGAACGGAGGACGGGTGGATTCGAATCTTCTGAAAACGAAGTCGATTGAGCAGCTGGTCGGCGACGCGGAGCACGGCGCCAAGTCGCTGAAACGCACGCTGACGGGTCTCGATCTGACACTACTCGGTATCGGCGCGATCATCGGCACGGGCATCTTCGTGCTGACGGGCACCGCCGCCGCGAACCAGGCCGGCCCCGCCATCGTGCTCGCGTACGTGGCCGCCGGCCTTGCATGCGGTTTTGCGGCGCTGTGCTACGCGGAATTCGCATCGATGATCCCGATCTCCGGCAGCGCCTACACCTATGCCTACGCCACGCTCGGAGAGATCTTCGCGTGGATGATCGGATGGGACCTCATCCTCGAATATGCGGTGGGCTCGATGACGGTGGCGGTCGGCTGGAGCGGGTACTTCCAGCGGATCCTCGCCGGGTTCGGCATCAGCCTGCCTGCGTGGATGACCGCCGCGCCGGCGACCAGCGTCGAAGGCGCGCTGATGAACCTGCCCGCCATGCTGATCGTGCTGGTCATCACCGCGCTGCTGGTCATCGGCGTGCGCGAGAGCGCGCGATTCAACGCCGCGATGGTTGCAGTCAAGCTCGTCGCAATCCTGTTCTTCATTGTCGTCGGTGTCGGGTACGTCGAACCGGCGAACTGGCAGCCGTTCATGCCGTACGGCGTGCAGGGCATCGCCGCAGCCGCCGCGGTCGTGTTCTTCGCCTACATCGGATTCGACGCCGTGTCGACGACGGCCGAAGAGGCGAAGAACCCGCAACGCGACATGCCCATCGGAATCATCGCCTCGCTCATCATCTGCACCGTGCTCTATCTCGCCGTGTCCGGTATCCTCACCGGCATCATCCCGGTCGTGCAGTACAAAACGGACGCGCAGTTTCTCAACGCACCGGTCGGCTATGCGCTCGCGGTGATCGGCAAGGACTGGGCGGCGGGCCTCGTATCGGCGGGGGCTGTCGCGGGCATCACCAGCGTGCTGCTGGTCATGCTCATGAGTCAGCCGCGCATCTTTTTCGCCATGAGCCGCGACCAGCTGTTGCCGCCAGGCGTCAGCAAGGTGCACCCGAAGTTCCGCACGCCCTACATCACCACGATCATCACCGGTGTGATCGTCTCCATCGTCGCCGGCTTCACGCCGATCCAGGTGCTCGGCGAAATGACCAGCATCGGGACGCTCTTCGCGTTCGTGGTCGTGTGTTTTGCCGTCCTGATCCTTCGAGCGAGACGGCCGGATCATCCGCGGCCGTTCAAAGTACCGTTCGGCCCGGTGTTCCCGGTGCTTGGGGTGATCTCGTGCGTCTACCTGATGGTGAACCTCACGGTCATGACGTGGGTGCGATTCCTCGTCTGGCTGGATTTCGGGATGATCATCTACTGGTTCTACGGGCGCACGCACAGTCCGCTGGTGAATCAGGTCGAAGCGGCGGCACGCAGCGGCGGCGAGCGGGTCGGCAACTTCCTGCGGATGGCCGGCTACATGCTCCTGTTCAACGGCTTCTGCATCACGCTGCTGGCACTCCTGACCGAGTGGGGCATCACGACGGAGGAGCTCGCGAAGTGGCACGAGCTCGACAGGCTGCTGTCGCGCATCGGCATGCACATCAACCCGGATATTGCGGATGCGTTCGGTCTCAAGATCCTCATCGCCGGGGTGATCGTGACGATTATCGGGCACCTCTTGACACGCGGCGCGGGGAAGACGCCGAGCAAGTCCGAGCGCGTCTAGGTTCGACGCTTTGCTCGACATCGATTCGGTGAGCCGTATCGCCGCATCGGTGGAGGGCTGGTTGAGCGACGCGCAGGGGCGCGCGCTGTACACGGCCGCTTCACGCGTTCGCGGGCACGGCGCGATCGTGGAGATCGGATCCTGGAAAGGGCGCTCGACGGTGTGGCTCGCTCACGGGGCGCGATGCGCCGGGGCGCGCGTGATCGCCGTCGACCCTCACGCCAACTCGCGCGAGGATCCGAAGGCGAACACGCTCGAAGCGTTCAGGGCCAACATCGCGCGTGCCGGCGTCGAGGAGCGCGTCGAGCCGATGGTGATGACGTCGGCAGAAGCGGCGTGCGCTCTTCGCCAGGACGTCGAGCTGCTGTTCGTGGACGGCGACCACTCGATCGAAGGAGCGCTCGCCGACGCGATCGTCTGGCTGCCACGCGTCGTTCCTGGCGGCATCGTGATGTTTCACGATGTCGCGACGTCCGGGTATTCGGGACCGCGCCGCGTCTTCCAGACAATGATCTGCCGCAATCACCAGTTTCACCGCCTCCGTCGAGTGGGGTCGATGATGATTGCCGACCGCACGGACAGGAGATCCCGGGCGCAGGGACTGCGGTCCAGACTCGTCGATCTTCTTCTGTACTTCTATGATGGGGAAGCGGCGTTCAAGCGGGCTCTTCGCCGCCTGAGACGTGCCCGCCTACACCCGAGCGTCGTTACATCCTGACCATGCCCGCACGCATCATCGACGGTAGTCGCATCGCATCCGAGATCCGCCAGTCCGTAGCCCCCGCTGTCGCTGCGTTTACCGCGAAAGCGGGCCGTGCTCCATGCCTCGGCATCGTTCTGGTCGGTGAGGATCCGGCCTCGGAGATCTACGTCCGCAACAAAGTAAAGGCAGGAACCGAGTCGGGTCTGCGCGTGGATCTGCAGCGCCTCGGGACCAGCGCGTCTCTGTCCGAACTGCTCGTGCTCGTGCACCGGCTGAACGCGAGCGAAGAACACGACGGCATCCTCGTGCAAGCGCCGCTTCCGGCGGCAATGGGACGCGGCGCCGCGCAGCAGGTCTTCGATGCGATCGACCCCGCCAAGGACGTCGACGGCTTCAGCCCTGTGAGCGTCGGCCGTCTGGTGCAGGGCCGCGCGCTCCTTGCCCCGTGCACGCCCTCGGGCGTCATCGAAATGCTGGACCGCATCGGCATCGCGATCCGCGGCACTCGCGCCGCCGTCATTGGACGAAGTGAAATCGTCGGCAAGCCGATGGCCATGCTGCTCCTCCATCGTGACGCGACGGTCACCATCTGCCATTCGAAGACACCCGATCTCCCTGCTGTCGCGCGGGAAGCGGACATTCTCGTGGCGGCGATCGGCCGTGCGGGTTTCGTCACGCGTGAGTTCGTCAAACCCGGTGCGACCGTGATCGACGTCGGCATCAACAGAGTCACCGATCGCCACGAGGCGGAGGGCCTGTTTGGCGCCTCGTCCCCTCGTATAGCCGACTTCGAACGGCGAAGATCGCTCGTGGTCGGCGACGTGCACCCGAATGTGGTCGAAGTCGCCGGCGCGTTGACACCCGTCCCCGGCGGTGTCGGCCCCCTCACGATCGCGATGTTGCTGAAGAACACGATGGCGGCCGCCGAGGCACGCGCCGGTTCCTGAGATGCTGCGCGTCGGCCTGACCGGCGGGATCGCGACCGGCAAGAGCTTTTGCCTGAAGCGCTTCGCGCGGCTGGGAGTCCCGGTCATCGACGCCGACCGCATCGCCCGCGAAGTCGTGGCGCCAGGGTCCGCGGCGCTCGAATCCATTCGCGCCCGTTTCGGATCGTCGATCATCGCGGCGGACGGGAACCTCAATCGAGGGGCGCTGGCGGGAATCGTTTTCACGGACCGCGCGGCGCGCGCAGATCTCGAGTCGATCATCCATCCTGAGGTGTATCGCCGGATCAACGACTGGTTCGCCAATCAGCGTCCGGGGACGCGGTTCGCAATTGCCGATATCCCGCTCCTCTTCGAAACCGGACACGAGCACGATTTCGACTCGGTGATCGTATGCGCGTGCGAGCCATTCGAACAGCTTCGCCGGCTGATGGAACGCGACGGACTGAGCGAAGACGACGCCCGCGCGCGTTTGGCCGCGCAATGGCCGATCGCCGAAAAGATCGCACGAGCGGACCACGTGATCCGCACGGACGGGACGTATGAGGCGACCGATACGCTGGTACACGACGTCTTTGACGCCCTGACTTCAGAAGCGTAATCTCCGCGCGCGCAATTCTTGCGCGGGCAAGATGGCGGATTCTTTTTTACAAAAATCCAATCGTCGCGCTGCTGCAATTCGGCGACAATAGCGGTCCGCCCTCCCCAGCGGCTCCGGAAGAGGAGCCATGAAAAGCACGAGATTCGCGATCCTGGCGATCTGCGCGGCGTTCCTGTTTGCGGGGGCCTCGGGCCAGGGACAGGGCCGGGGCGAGGGGCGCATCCGTCACGCGCGCCAGGCGATCCCCAACCAGTACATCGTCATTCTGAATGGCGGCGAGGACCCTGTGGCCGTCGCGCGGCAGAGCGCGGCGGCCTTCGGTGGCCGCGCCCTCCACACCTTCCGGCGAGCGTTGAACGGCTTCTCCGTGCGCCTCACGCCCGCCGCCGCCGCGACGCTCGCCGCCGATCCGCGCGTGCGCTTCATCGAGGAAGACAGCGTCATCACGGTTTCGCAGGTTCAGACCAGCCCACCGCCGAACCTGGATCGCATCGATCAGCGGCAACTGCCGCTCGACGGCGCGTACGCCTACGGAGAGCTCGGCTCCTTCGTGCGCGTTCACGTGATCGACACGGGGATCCGCGCGTCGCACGAGGAGTTTCAGGGACGCGCTGTGATTGCGGGCGACTTCGTGGACGACGACGGTGATTTCGACCCGCACGACGTCGGGAACGACGACGGTGATCCCGCGAACCCGGACGGTGCGGACTGCCACGGCCATGGAACGCATGTTGCCGGCACGATCGGCGGCGCCACCTACGGCGTGGCGAAAGGGGTCGCGCTGTATGCGTATCGAGTGCTTGGCTGCGACGGCAGCGGCTCGCTCTCCTCTGCTCTGGCCGCAATCGACGCCATCAATGCAGACAGTTATCGACCCTCGCTCGTGAACATGAGTCTCGGCGGAGATCCGAGCGACGCGCTGGATGCCGCTGTTCGCGCGTCGATCGCATCGGGCATTACCTATGTGGTCGCGGCGGGGAACTCGTTCGCCGACGCCTCCAACTTTTCACCGGCGCGGGTCTCCGAGGCGGTCACGGTCGGTGCGACGGACGTGAACGACGTCCGTGCCTTCTTCTCGAACTACGGCCCATCGCTGGACCTGTTCGCGCCCGGGGTCTCGATCACCGCCGCCGGCCACACGGCCGATGACGCAACGGCAACGTTCTCGGGCACGTCGATGGCCGCACCTCACGTCACTGGCGTGGCGGCGCTCTATCTCAGTCAGCAGCCTGACCTGACGCCCGCCCAGGTTCACGCGCAGCTCGTCAGCGCCGCGACGCCGAACGTCGTGGTAGGCGCCGGAACCGGTTCGCCGAATCGCGTCCTCTACTCGGACCTGGCGCACCTCACGGCACCAGCCGTGGACCTCATTCGTCCGAATGCGAATGCGAAGGTGCTCAGCGATCGGCCGTACTCGATCGAATGGACGGCTTCCGATCCGGATGGTCTCGCCGCCTTCGACGTGCTGCTCTCGATGGACGGGGGCGGCAGTTACGCGGTGATCCCCGGCTGCAGTGGGCTGGAGGGAACCAGGCGTGAATGCACGTGGCCCGCGCCGGCACCGACGACGACCACCGCGCGGGTGCGCATTGTGGCCCGTGACGCGGGCGGCGATACCTCGTTTGATCAGTCGAGCGGGAACTTCTCGATCGTATCCGGCGCCGACCTCGTCGCCTCGGCGGTCTCTCATATGTCAGGGCCGCTGTCGCCAGGCACGTCGGTGACGGTAACCGAAACGGTGAAGAACGTCGGCAACGTCGGTGGCGAAGCATCCACCACCCGCTACTACTTGTCCGTGGACGCAGTAAAGGGCTTCAACGATCCGCGTATGACGGGCAGCCGCTCCGTGCCGGCGCTGTCGCCCGACGCACAGTCCGTCGGGTCGGCCGTGTTGACCGTTCCATCGACGATTGCCGCCGGCTCGTACACGATGCTCGCGTGTGCAGACGACTCGCACACCGTCGCGGAGGTCGAGGAGACGAACAACTGCACGGCGGATCCCACAACGGTTGTGATCGCCTTCGCCGATCTCGTGACCAGTGCTGTTGGAAATCCAGCCACGGCTGGCGCTCCCGGCACGTCGTTCACCGTCTCGGACACCGTTCACAACAGCAGCAACGTCACCGCGTCATCGTCGACGACCCGGTACTACCTTTCGTCAGATGCGAACAAGGACGAGGGAGACGTGCTGCTCAGCGGTACACGCAGCGTAACAAGTCTGCCGGCGGGGGACACGTCGATCGGCTCTCGCTCGGTAACCATTCCGACGTCCACGTCTCCTGGAACGTATCGGCTCATGGCGTGTTCCGATGACACCGCTCGTGTCAAGGAGTCCGACGAATCCAATAATTGCCTCGCGTCCAGCGGCACGATCCTTATCGGTTCTCCGGATCTCGTGACGACGGCAGTCAGCAACCCGCCGGCGACCGCCGCGCCGGGAACCGCCTTTACGATCGTCGACGCCGTGCAGAACGCCAGCCCGATCGACGCGGGCGCATCGACGACGCGCTACTACCTCTCTCAGGATTCGACACGGGGCGCTGACGACGTCGCGATCACCATTACGCGCACGGTGGAAGCGCTGGTGGCCGGCGCGACGTCCAGCGGGAGCAGGTCCGTCACTGTGCCCTCATCGACGGTGCCTGGCGTCTATCGCGTGCTCGCGTGCGCCGACGACAGTTCGCGCGTGACTGAATCGAACGAGTCGAACAACTGCACGGCGTCAGCAACCAGCGTGAACGTCCAGCAGCCTGACCTTCTCGTGACATCGATCAGCAGCCCGCCGGCCAGTTCCGCCGCGGGAGCGACGTTCAGCATCACGGACACCACGCAGAATGCGAGTGCGGTCGCGGCGACGGCGTCCACCACACGCTATTACCTCTCGGCCGATGGGGTGAAGAGCGCCGACGACGCGCAGATAACGAGCAGCCGGTATGTAGGGTCGCTCGCAGCCGGCGCGGCGTCGACCGGCAGCCGAACCATCACCGTACCTGCGTCGACGGCCGACGGCGCCTATCGCGTGCTGGCGTGCGCGGATGACACGATGAGCGTCGACGAGGCGGACGAGTCGAACAACTGTGCGGCGTCAGTCGGATCGGTCGTCATCGGGGCACCCGACCTGGTGACCGCCGCAGTCAGCGATCCTCCGGCAATCGCTGCGCCTGGCGACTCGTTCAAAGTCACTGATACCGTGCAGAACGTGAGCAGCTTCGGCTCGAGTTCGTCGACGACGCGCTACTACTTGTCCTTCGACGGCGAGAAGAGCGCGGATGATGTACTCGTGAGCGTCACGCGCCTGGTCGCATCGCTTGCCGCGGGCGCTTCGTCAACCGCCAGCAGGACGATCACCGTGCCTTCGTTCACGGCGCCGGGCGTCTACCGGCTGCTGGCCTGCGCTGACGATCTGGACAAAGTCACGGAATCGAGCGAGTCGAACAACTGCAGGGCGTCCATGCAGACGATTACGGTCGGTGGGCAGTAACAAAGTCCAGACTTCAGACTCCAAGCTTCAAAAAAGACGAAACCGCAAGTTTCGCGATTCTTGGAGTCTGGAGTTTGGAGTTGAGGCGGTCAGGCGAGCGCGTCGGCGTCCTTCATGGGCGCGATGCGCTCCTCGATGAAGGTGTCCCATTCGTGGCAATGCGGGCACTGCCAGAGCAGTTCGGTGCTGCGATAGCGGCAGCGGACGCAGATGTGCGGATCGACGTAGAAGACCGATTCTCGCGTGAGATCGACGTATCGCTGAACCAGAGGCTGCGGGAGGTCGAGCGAGGAGAGCGTCTCCCATATCGCCTGGTGGAGGGCGAGCGCGTGCGGATTGATCGCCAGCGCCTCGAACAGAACGTCGAGGGCCTCGCGCGGCGAACCATGCGAGCGGAGATGTCCCGCGAGCGCGAGCCGCGCGCGCCAGTTCTGTGAGTTCTCGTCTATCAGCCGGCGACAGAGTGCCGGCAGCTTCGAGGCGTCCCCCATCTTTGTATAGGCTGCTTCCAGCCGCGGGAAGGCCAGATAGGCCCGGTCGGGCGAGTTCTGGATCAGCCGCTCCCATGCGGCGATGGCGCCGGCCGTATCGCCGCCGCGAAAGCGGACATCGCCCAGGTGGAGGTAAGCGGGGGAGTTCGATGAGTCGAGCTCGATCGCCGACTCGAACAGACCTGACGCGCCATGGGCATCGCCGCGGTTCACCGCGTCGAGTCCCAGCGCGTTCTCCAGAAACGCTAGGATTCTCTGGTGACGCTCTTTCTCTCCCTCGGGCGCTGCGGCTTCGAGCTTCTGCCGTGTGGCGTGCGCTTCCTGCCACTGATGCTGTTCCTCATAGAGCTTTTCGAGATTGGCGAGCGCATATTCGTTTCCTGGATCGAGCCGCAGCACTTCGCTGAACGCCTCGACAGCCCGGTCGACGAACCCGCCAGCCCTGTAATCCAGACCGAGGCACAGCAGCACGTTGGCGTGTTCCAGCTTGCGCAGGTTGGGCCGCTGCAGCAGCGCTTGATGCTCCTGTATCGCGCGGCCAACCTGCCCCTTCTCTCGATACAGGTTGCCAAGAATGAGATGGATCTCGAGAGAGTCACCGGCTGTTTGCGCGGCCTTGGTCAGCTCCTCGATCGCCGGGTCGACCTGGTCCGCGACCAGGAAGTTGAGACCGAGCATGTAATGCGGTGATTCGCGGGCTCGGCGGCGATCGATCCACCGGCCGTCCTGCAGCTTGTAACGTTCCCACGCTTTGCCAGCGGCCAGGCCGAGGAGCAATGTAACCAGGACGGCGATCGCAGTCTGGAGGCCCATCAGACGGACACGTCCCGAACGATGCCGTCCCAGCGCTCCTGCGCCCGAAGGACGAGCTCGATGAATTCGCGCACCGCACCCCGCCCACCGCCGAGCGCACTCACCCAGTGCGACGCGGCGCGCACTTCCTCAGCCGCATCAGCGGGTGCGCCGGCGAGTCCGGCCCGCGCGAGCACCGGCAGATCGAGGAGGTCATCACCCATGTAGGCGACATTCTCCTCAGCGACTCGGTGCTCAGCGAGAATGCGGTCGAACTCCAGCGGTTTGCTGGGTACCCCCTGGGCCACGATTCTCATCCCAAGCTGCGCCGCACGCTGAGTGGTGGCCGCCGACGCGCGTGCCGACAGTAACCCCACTTCCACGCCCGCCTGCATCGCCCACACGATGGCGGCGCCATCCCGGATGTGAAAGGCCTTGGATTCGGTGCCGTCGCCGTGCATGACCACGGTTCCGTCGGTCAGTACGCCGTCGACATCGAGGAGCACGAGCCTGATGCGGGAAGCACGTTGCTGGACGCTGAGGGGGTTCACGGATTCAAATGCTCAAAACATCTGCGTGCGCCACAGATCATGGAGGTGGACGACGCCTTCCACCTCGCCGCTGTCGCCGGCGACGACGACCGAGGTGATCTTGTGCGTCTCCATGATTTTCAGCGCTTCGACCGCGAGCATTTCGCGCCGAATGGTGCGTGGGTTGCGCTTCATCACGTCGCCCGCGGTGAGCGATAGTACGTCGGAACCCGCAACCATCAGCCGGCGAAGATCGCCATCGGTGAAGATGCCGACCAGCCGCCCGTGTTCGTCGACGACGCACGTCATGCCGAGACGCTTGTCCGACATCTCGTGAAAGACGTCGTGCATGGCCGTGGACGTTCTGACCACAGGCGCCGCCG
>DATLLF010000026.1:0-14847 GCA_035537955.1 Vicinamibacterales bacterium
TAGCTCAGGCCCTGGAACATCCGGAGACGCGCACGGAAGCCTCGGAGGCGCTCCGAGGGCTCATCGACGCCATCGTTCATGACGCCAGCCGAGGGGACGCTCAGAATCGAACTGAAGGGGAATCTCGCGGCAATGCTCGGCGCAACCGTACAAAGCAAAAGGTCCCCGGAATCCGGAGACCTTTCGCTGCAAGTATCGATGGTTGCGGGGGCAGGATTTGAACCTGCGACCTTTGGGTTATGAGCCCAACGAGCTACCGGACTGCTCCACCCCGCGTCAGAGAAAAGCTAATCGTAGCACGCACGTCCGGCACGGTCAACGCGCGAGACCCCGTTTTGCGCGCTATTCGAGCACATCTGTGGCTATGGCATAGGGAGTGCAGCGGTGTCGGCGCCGGCAGTCAGAGGAACTCACGAGGGCATGGCGAACATTCTGGTCGTCGAAGATAACGACGATGTACGCGAGATGATGGCAGTCACCCTCGAGCTGGAAGGGCACGAGGTCGCGACGGCCGTCAATGGGCTGGATGCTTTGAACAAGCTCCACACCGGCAACAAACCGTGCCTCATTCTCCTCGACCTGATGATGCCGGTGATGAACGGCTGGGAGTTCCAGCACGAGCTCGAGCACGACCCGGACCCTGCGCTCCGAGATGTGCCCGTGGTCGTCGTCTCCGCTGCAACCAGCGACATGATGATGACGACCGACGCCGCCGCGTACCTGCCGAAACCGATCGACCTCGATCAGCTGCTCGATGTGGTGGTGGACTTCTGTGATCACGGGCGAACGCCCGGAGCGGGTGAGGGAAAGCGCTAGCGCGCCGGCGCGACGTCGCGAATGATGAACAGCGTCTCGCCCGGTTTGATGAAGCCGAGCTTCTCGCGGGCTACGCCCTCGATCGCCGCGGGGTTTTCGCGGAAGCGGCGGACATCCTCCATCAACCGTGCGTTCTCACGCTTGTAGCGGTTGAGCGTCGCTTCCGTTTGCTCGTAGGCGCGCCGCGCGCGCAGCCCCTGCAGGAAACCCTTGTCGCCGACCAGCGCGTCGATCAGCAGCACACCAGCGGCGAATGCCAACAGAATGTTCAGCGCCTTGCGGCGAACGGGCGAGACGGTCGTCGAGGGAGGGGCTTGAGCGCGCTTCCGCCGCAGCGGTTCGGGCCCGCCGGTCACCTTTCGGGCTGGCCTGGTTTCTAGCTCGATCGACATGCTGTCTGGGAGGCAATCCGTTCTGACGGAACGCGTGACGACTGTACGATAATTTCGGCCGAACGCAGCCAGTCAAATAGCCACCGGCACGTTCCGTCGCAATTTTTTTCGCGGAGATTCCGCTTCGAGGTCAGATGCCAGACGAATACGTTGTCGTGCTCTCAACCCTGCCACCCGACAAAGAACCAGTCCGCATCGGCAGGACCCTTGTCGAAGAACGGCTCGCCGCCTGCGTCAACGTCCTCCCGGTCATGACATCGATTTACCGATGGAGCGAAGGGATCGAGGAGGACCCGGAACACCAGGTGATCATCAAGACGACGCGCGCGCGCCTGCCCGGCCTCCGGGAACGCCTGCAGGCCCTGCATCCCTACGACGTCCCGGAATTCATCGTGCTTCCGATCGTCGACGGAAGCGATGCGTACTTGAAATGGATAGGGGAGGCGGTGACTTGATACTTGCAATGCTGACGACGGTTCAGCATTCGGCCTTCAGACTTGCAGGCATCACCCGAGCGCTTGCGCGAGATCGTCGATGAGATCCTGGACGTCCTCGATGCCCGCCGAGATCCGGACGAGGCTGTCGGAGAGGCCAATCGCGGCGCGGCGTTCCGCCGGGACGGACGCATGCGTCATCGACGCCGGATGGGTCATGAGCGTCTCGACGCCGCCGAGGCTTTCGGCGAGTGACATCAGGCGGACGCCGTTGCACACGCGCCGCGCAACCTCGAATGACTCGAGCTCAAACGACAACATTCCTCCGAAGCCTTTCATCTGGCGCTTCGCGAGATCGTGCTGAGGATGGCTCGGCAGGCCTGGATAGATGACTTTCGTCACCCTGGGATGTGACTCGAGGAACTCGGCGAGCGCCTGACCGTTCGCGCTGTGCTGCGCCATTCGCACCGCGAGCGTCTTCGTGCCGCGGAGCACCAGCCACGAATCAAACGGACTGAGGATCGCGCCTGCGGCGTTCTGGATGAACTTCAGCCAGTCCGCGTCTTCCTGTCGCGCCGCGACGACGATCCCACCCACGCTGTCGCTATGCCCGTTCAGATACTTGGTCGTGCTGTGCATGACCAGGTCAGCCCCAAACTCCAGCGGGCGCTGAAGGCACGGGCTCGCAAACGTGTTGTCGACGACAAACCGGATGTCGCGCCTCCGTGCGATCTCGGCCGCGCGCGCGAGATCCGTCAGCCGCAGGACGGGATTGGTGGGCGTTTCCACGAACAGCATCCGCGTCTGCGGCCTGATCGCCTGCTCGATCAGCTCGGGACAGGACGTATCCACATAGCTGAACTCCAGCCCGTATTTCGTCAGCACCTTGTCGAACAGCCGGAACGTGCCCCCGTAGGTGTTGTCGGTAACGACGACGTGATCGCCTGCTTTCAGCAGCGTGGTGATCGCATCGATCGCGGCCATGCCCGACGCGAACGCATACGCCGCCTTGCCCCCTTCGATCGCGGCGATGTTCTGCTCGAGCGCGTACCGCGTGGGATTCTGCGTGCGCGCGTACTCGTAGCCCTTGTGCTTGCCGAGCTCGTCCTGAACGTATGTCGATGTCTGAAAGATGGGCGTGATGATGGCGCCGGTCGAGGGGTCCGGCTCCTGGCCGGCGTGAATACAGATGGTGGAGAAGCGAGCTGAGTCCGCAAGTTTCATGCAGGTGTTAGGGTATCATTTCGTCTTCGACGCGAAATGGCGAGGCTTCGAGTCCCCGAACGGGTGCCTACGGGGCGGCGTGACGAGCCGGTCCTGTCGGCGCCGTCACTCGAGCCCGCGCCGCGGACCACCGCTCGCGACCTCCTGTTCCACTCCTGGGCCGGTCGCCTCTTTCTTGTATCAGCCGCACTTCGACTGGTCACCGCGGTCGTGCGGCCCAGCGGCTTGCTTCCGACGGTCGTCGAGATCCTCGGCACGCTCGCCGGTGCCGGGCTCGCGATCGCGCTCGTCTACTTCCTCTGGCGCGTATTCGTGCTCGCGAAGCGCCAGCTGCTCTGGCGTGTCCGGCGCAAACTGATCATTTCCTACATCTTCATGGGCGTCGTACCGGCGATGCTCATCATCGGCTTCTTTCTGCTCAGCGCCGGCGTGGTGTCGATGAACGTGAGCGCGTACCTGTTCAAAGACGGGTACGACGCGATGGTGGACGACGTTGGATTGATCGCGCAGGCCGCTGCCACTGAGATCGGCCGGAATCCATCGGGCGCGCAGGAGACGCTGCGCCGAAACCAGCACGCCGTACGCCAGCGCTATCCCGAGATCTCGCTTGCCTTCGTGCCCGCGCCGGGGAAGCCGCAGTCGGGAGTTGCCGTCGGCCCCTGGGAGCACGTTCAGCCGCCAGACTCCATCCCTGCATGGGCGCAGGTGGAGGGATTCAAAGGGACCGTCACGATCCCGACCACCTCGAACGTCAACGAAGTCGAGCTCGTCATCCGCGGTGTCGCACAGGCGCGCGAGGAGCGTGGCAACGTCGGCAACGTGGTCGTCGATCTGGTTGTCGATGATCCGGTCCTCCGCGCGCTGTACGAGCGCACGAGCGTCAAGGGCGGAGCGGCGTGGATCGGCACTGCACGGCAGGTCACTGCTGTCCCGGTGCTTCCGTCGCAGCCAGGGGATGACAGCTCCGGTCTCTTCCGCAGCAGCGTCACCTTCCTCGACTGGACGCCATGGGTCGACGGTGAACGGCGCGAAAACCGTCGCGCGAGCATTGCGATCAGCTACAGCGTTGCCGAGCTGTGGCGCCGCCTGTCAGCCGCACAGGCGGTGAGCGTGGGCGATCTTCCCGTCTGGCAGGGCTTCCTGATTGTTCTCGGCCTGGTCGCGATTCTTTTCCTCATCATCCAGGGTGTCGCCCTGTTGATGGGGCTCACGCTCGCGCGATCGATCACCAGCGCGATCCACGAGTTGTTCACCGGCACCGAGCGCGTGCGAGAGGGAGACTTCACGCATCGGATCACGGTCACCTCCAGAGATCAGCTCGGCGACCTCGCCGAGTCGTTCAACCAGATGACCGGCAGCATCGAGGGACTGCTGCAGACCGCCGCTGAGAAGAAGCGACTCGACGAAGAGCTGCGCATCGCCCGGCAGATCCAGATGTCGCTGCTGCCGCGCGGACCGCTCGACGTCCCCGGTCTCAGCGTGACGGCGCTGTGCGTGCCCGCACGAGAGGTTGGAGGCGACTACTACGACTTCTTCCATCTCCCCGACGATCGCCTGGGCGTGCTGATCGCTGATGTTTCGGGAAAAGGCACGTCCGCCGCGCTCTACATGGCGGAGCTCAAGGGGCTGGTCCTCGCGCTCAGCCAGACGCACGAGTCGCCGCGAGAGTTGCTGATCGAAGTGAACCGCATCATTTCCGACAACCTCGACAGCCGCAGCTTCATCACGATGACCTACGGCGTCATCGATCCCCGGGCCGGCGTGATGACGTACTGCCGAGCGGGGCACACGCCGCTCATTTACCGCCCGGCGGATCCCGCATCCGAAGCGCAGGTGCTGACCCCAAGCGGTCTGGTCGTGGGTCTGCGCATCCCGGGCGCATCCGAAAAGTTCTCGGATCTCCTCGACGAACAGCGCATCGATCTGTCGGTCGGCGACGTGATCACGCTGTACACGGACGGCATCACCGAAGCCATGAATCCGGCCGGCGACCTTTTCGGCGACGCGAGACTGAGCCAGATCATCGAAGAGCACGGGCACCTCACTTGCGGCGAGCTGCGCGAGCGGATCCTGCGCGAGATCGAAGCGTTCGTCGGCGGCGCCGATCAGCACGACGACATGACGATGATCCTCCTGAAGGTCGAGCACGCGTTCGCCGCGGTGGCGCCGGTCCTGGTCCACGGCTGATGGCAGCCCTCGCGGTCATATTCCGCACACCCTCCCAAAGCGAAGCCGACGTCGTCCGCGGGCTCCTCGAAGCGAATGGCGTAAGCGCGATGATCTCGTCGGACCTCTCGCGCACGCCGTTTCCGATCTCCGTCGGCGAGCTCCAGGTCATGGTGGCGCCCGACGACGCCGCGCACGCGGCGAGGATCATCGAAAGCTATCGGGATGACACCGGCACACGGGCGGCACCGTTCGGTGCGGAGCTGCAGCCGCTGGAGGAACGAATCGGGTACCGCTTTCGCGATCGCGGCCTCCTCGAGCACGCGCTCACACACCGCTCGCGCGTGCACGAAGACGCGAGCGGCGGCGTCTTCGACAACGAGTCGATGGAGTTTCTCGGCGACTCGGTGCTCGGGTTCGTCATTGCCGACATGCTGTTCCGCCAGTTCCCGCAGCACAACGAGGGTCAGAAATCGAAACTGAAGGCGTCGATCGTGTCCGCCACGTCGCTCGCGCGCCTGGCCGAGCGGCTCGGTCTCGGCGAGTTCCTGATCCTCGGGCGCGGAGAGGAGAAGACGGGCGGGCGCCGCAAACACGCCATCATCGCGGACTGCTACGAAGCGCTGATCGCGGCCGTCTATCTCGATGGCGGCATCGTCCCCGCGCAGGGGTTCATCCAGCGTCAGTTCCAGGATTTGATCGATGAGGCGCGCCGCAGCGGCGTTCACGCCGCCTTCACGGAAGACTACAAGTCCGCGCTACAGGAGTCGCTGCAGCGCAGCGGCCGCGGGCTGCCCACGTACCGTCTGGTCGCGGAAATCGGTCCTGCGCACCGCCGCCGCTTCGATGTGGAAGTTCTGGTCGGAGACGACGTCCTCGCGCGCGCGGAGGGAAAGAGCAAAAAGGAAGCGGCGCAGCTGGCCGCTAAGGTAGCGCTCGAAAAACTCAATGCTGAAGGCTGAATGCTGAAGTAAGGGGGCAAGGGGGAAGGAGGCAAGTAAGTTGGAAGGGGCAAGTATTTCGTACCCGACCTTGGTCCATCGACGCTAAAACCAAGTACTGCGTCATCCTCTCCTGCAGTTTGCGGACGATTCCGTGCGGCCCATCCTGTGCAGGCTTGCCACCACGGTAGCGCCAATTACCGCAGCGCCTGCCGCGCGCGGTCGAAGCCTGACTTCATCGCCAAATTGGGCGTCGTGATCGAGGAGAGCGATGAGACTGATTTCTGGCTGGAGTTATCTGTTGAAAGCAGGCTTCTCGAGGGAGGAGCCGAGCAGAAGCTGCGCGTAGAAGCTAACGAGCTGACAGCGATCGTCACTCAGTCGCAACGGACAGCAAAAGCAAACCTCGGTCGCGAATAGCGCCCCTGCAATTTCTTGCCCCTTTTTACTTACTTGCACCCTTCCACCTTGCACACTACTTCAGCCTTCAACCTTCAGCATTGTCCTAGTCAATCTCGATGATTCCCCAGGACTTCTCGCCGTTGGCCGCTTCGGTGCGACCGGCAAGGGCAAGAGCGGGCTCGCTCGTCGGCAGGTGGTCGAGCACGTACGCATGAATCTCGTGGGCGATCTCTTCTTCCGACGGCAGCATGGAACGGCAGTGCAGGCGGACGTAGAGGCGCAGCATGGGATCGGCGAAGCTGTAACGCTTCTGCCGTGAAACGATCAGGTCCACGTCTTCGAGCCACGAGAGGTAATCCTTGGTGGATCCCGGCGTGCGGCGGAGGCGCAGCGCGATCTCGGTGAGGGTCAGCGGCTCCTCGCGCGCGAGAACATCGAGAATCGCCTTGAGCGCGCCGTAGCCGCGGGCGCGGTGCAGGCGCAGCTCGTAACAGAAGCGGCAGGCGGCCGCCAGCGTTCCTCCCGGCGCCATCAGCGATGCCAGCGCGCCCACCGGATCGGCGGCGCCACGCGTCGCCATGGCGGTGGCCGCCTCGGCGATCATGCGCGCGTACGCAGGACGGCCGTCCGACAGCGCGTGCACCATGCGCGCGAGATCGTCGCGTCGCGGATCATCGTCTTCGCGCCCGCCGTTCGATGCGATCGTCGCCCGGATTTCGCCGGCAGAGAGCGGCGAGAGGTGAACGAGCTCGAACTGCGCCGGCACGTCGCGAAGGAGCCGATGCGCGCGCGCGATGAACCGCGTCGTCAGAACGAAGCGGTTTCCACTCGACGCCAGCGCGCCGACAAGATCCTTGAGCACGGTGCGCAGCCCGGGGAAGCTCTCGAACGTGCGGACCTCGAGGAACTCGTCGAGGAGGAAGGTCGCGGGCGCATCCTCCGCCACGCGCGCCGTATCCAGAAAGGCGAGCGCGCCGTCGAATGCATCTCGCGCGCCGCGGTCGGCGGCGTTGTCGCCGTAATGTGACGCGAACGGCGACGCCTCGCGCAGCGCTGCGTAGAACCGTTCGGGGGTGGTGGCGATGCGCTCCACGTCGATGTATTGCGCCTGCGATCGTCCGATCAGATCCCGCAGCCGAAGCAGAAGCGACGTGCGCCCGGACCCGCAGCCACCGAGCAGCACCGGGATGCGCGGTCCCCCGGGTGCGCTGCCGTCGAGCGCCGCGAGCACGCGCCGCTCGAGCGCGGGCCGTTCCGGGATCATCATTGGCCGGCCTCGCCCTTCAAGCTTGATGAAGTCGAAATAGAGGACGGCATGTCGATCCCGTGCCGACGCGCCGCAGCAATAGCCTGTGGGTAGCCTGCGTCGGCGTGCCTTACGATGCCGAGGCCAGGGTCGCAGGTGAGCACACGTTCGAGCTTCTCGTCCGCTTCACGCGTGCCGTCGGCGACGATGACCATGCCGGCGTGGAGCGAGTAACCGATCCCTACGCCGCCGCCATGGTGTACGGACACCCAGGTGGCGCCCGAGGATGCGTTCAGCAGCGCGTTGAGCACCGGCCAGTCGGCGATCGCATCGCTTCCATCGCGCATGCCTTCGGTCTCGCGATTCGGCGACGCGACGGATCCGGTATCGAGGTGGTCGCGGCCGATGACAATGGGCGCGGATAGTACACCGCGCCGAACGAGATCGTTGAGCGCGAGACCAAACTTCGCACGCTCCCCGTAGCCGAGCCAGAAGATCCGAGCGGGCAGGCCCTGGAATGCCACGCGTTCCCTCGCAAGGCGGATCCAGCGGCACAACGCCTCGTCGTTCGCGAACATCTCCAGCGCCAGGCGGTCGGTGGCCGCGATATCGGCCGGGTCACCGGAAAGGGCCGCCCAGCGGAACGGTCCTTTCCCCTCGCAGAACAGCGGGCGGATGTATTCGGGAACGAAGCCGGGAATGTCGAAGGCGTTCGTGACGCCGCCTTTTTCAGCCTGCGCGCGGATGTTGTTTCCGTAATCGAATGTCACCGCGCCGCGCCGCTGGAGTTCGAGCATCGCGCGAACGTGTACTGCCATCGATGCGGTGGCGCGTCGGACGTACTCGGCGGGGTCGCGTTGCCTGAGCGCGTCGGCTTCGCCAAGCGACATCCCCGCGGGTACATACCCGGTGAGCGCATCGTGAGCCGACGTCTGATCCGTGAGAACGTCGGGCGCGATCCCGCGCCGCAGCAACTCGGGCAGGACCTCCGCGGCGTTACCTTCCAGTGCGACCGAGCGGGCCGTGCCCGCCGACTTGTAGCCGTCGATCCGCTGCAGCGCATCCTCGAGAGACGCCGCGCGCTCGTCGACATAGCGGGTCGCGAGGCGGCGCTCGATCCGCGCCGGATCGATCTCGACGACGAGCGCAACGCCGTCGTTCATCGTGATCGCGAGCGGCTGCGCGCCGCCCATGCCGCCGAGACCCGCCGTCACCACGAGCCGTCCGGCAAGGGAGCCGCCGAAATGGCGGCGCGCGATCTCCGCCAGCGTCTCGTACGTGCCCTGCAGGATGCCCTGGGTGCCGATGTAGATCCAGCTGCCGGCCGTCATCTGCCCGTACATGGTCAGGCCGCGATCCTCGAGATCGCGGAAGGTGTCCCAGTTGGCCCACGCGGGCACGAGCAGCGCGTTCGCGATGATGACGCGAGGGGACCAGGGATGCGTGCGGAAGACGGCGACCGGCTTGCCCGATTGCACGACGAGCGTCTCGTCGTTCTCCAGACGCTTCAACGTGTCGACGATTGCTTCGTACGCGTCCCAGCTGCGCGCGGCGCGGCCGGAACCGCCGTAGACGACGAGATCATCGGGGCGTTCCGCGACCGCCGGATCGAGATTGTTCATCAGCATCCGCATGGCCGCTTCCTGCGCCCACCCTTTACAGGTGCGTATCGCGCCGCGAGGCGCGCTGACGTGGCGGCTGATGATGCTCATGACGAAAATGCGAGAACGTTTTGCGACGAGGGTAGAAATCTAAAAACGTACGGAGCCGTTGTCAAATCGAAACTGAAAATTTCTTACTTGACTTCCGCGCCGCATGCGCGAACAAACGCGCCGTCGATGATTGCCGCGGCGATGCGAACGATGTCAGGTGATGGCGGACGGTCGTCGGTGAGCATCGGCGCGATCGAGCGCACGAACGCATGCGCACGCTGCAGCGGCGCAGAGGTCGAGAGCGGCGCGAGCAGATCAATGCCCTGGCACGCGCACAGCAGCTCGACCGCCAGCACGTGCGCTGCGTGCTCGACCGCGCGCGCCGCCTTCAGCGCCGCGCCCATGCTCATGCTGACGTGATCCTCCTTGTTCCCGGAGGTGGGAATCGTGTCCACGCTCGCGGGATGCGCCAGCGTCTTGAGCTCTGAGGCGAGCGCCGCGGCCGTGACCTGCGCGATCATGTAGCCCGATTGCAGGCCGCTGGCCGTGGTGAGGAACGGCGGCAGGTCGCTGAGTGCCGGGTTGACGAGCCGATCCGCGCGCCGCTCGCTGATCGTCGCGAACTGCACGACGGCGAGGGCGAGCAGGTCCGCAGCAATCGCCACCGGAGCGCCGTGGAAGTTGCCTCCAGACACGATCTCGCCGGAGTCGGCAAAAACCATCGGGTTGTCGGTCGCCGAATTGGCTTCGATCTCGATCGTCCGTGTGGCAAAGCCGATCGCGTCGCGCGCGGCGCCGTGGACCTGTGCGGCGCAGCGCAGCGAGTACGCGTCCTGTACGCGGCGGCAGTCCTCGTGCGACTTGTTGATGGCGCTGCCCTGGAGCAGCGCGAAGATATTCGCCGCCGCCGTTCGCTGCCCGGCGTGCGGCCGCGAAGCGTGGATCCGCGCCTCGAAGGGGTGCATCGATCCGCGGAGCGCGTCGATCGAAAGGGCCGCGGCCACATCGGCAGCGCGGGCGAGGTTGCCTCCGGTCACAGCCGCGAGCGCGGCAACAGCGGTCGATGGCTGAGTGCCGTTGATCAGCGCCAGCCCTTCCTTCGATTCGAGCACTGTCGGCGCGAGGCCCGCCATCGCGAGCGCGTCGGCGCCGGTCATGACCTCGGATCCGTTCACCGTCGCCGCACCTTCGCCGACCAGCACCAGCGCGAGATGCGCGAGCGGAGCGAGATCGCCGCTCGCACCGACCGAGCCCCGGCAGGGGACGATCGGATGCACGCGCCGGTTCAGCATGTCGATCAGCAGATCGAGCGTGCTGCGGCGGATCCCGGAGAAACCCTTGGCGAGGACGTTGGCGCGCAGTGCCATCGACGCGCGCACCGCAGCCACCGGCAGCGGATCGCCGACGCCAGCCGCGTGGCTGCGCAGCAGATTCAATTGCAGCGCGCCGAGCTGATCGCGCGGAATCGCTGTCTCCGCCAGCGCGCCGAAGCCGGTGTTGACACCGTAGACCGCCGCATCACCAGTCGCTTTCTCGTCAACGACCGCGCGCGCGGCATCGACCCGGCGGGCGGCCTCCGGCGCGAGCGAGACCTGCGCATCGCCATGCGCGATGTCGGCGAGCTGGTCGAGCGTGAGAGAGTCGCCGGTCAGAGGAAGAAGCATGCAATGGCCGAATGCTGAGTGGGTTTCAGAAGGTAGAATACTGCGGTTATGAACATCGCGGTGCTGGGCGCGCAATGGGGTGACGAGGGCAAGGGAAAGATCGTCGATCTGCTGACGCCGAACTTCTCGATCGTGGCGCGCTACCAGGGCGGGCACAATGCCGGGCACACGGTGTATGCGAACGGACGCAAGTTCGTGCTGCGCCTTCTGCCGTCCGGCATCCTGCACGAGGGCATCACCTGCGTCATCGGCAACGGCGTCGTCGTCGACCCGCAGGCGCTGTTCGGCGAAATCGACGAGGTGCAGGCCGCGGGAATCACGATCGGCGATCGCCTGATCATCAGCGACAAGGCGCATCTGATCCTGCCGTATCACCGCGAGCTCGACGTGCTCAGCGAAGCGCGGCGCGGCGAGCAGAAGATAGGTACCACCTCGCGCGGCATCGGTCCCGCCTACGAGGACAAGATCGCGCGGCGCGGCGTTCGCGTCGGCGACCTGCCGAATCGCGACGCGCTGGCGACGGCCGTTCGCCACAACGTGGCGGCGCGCAATCGCATCATCCCCGAGTCGACCATGGACGCCGACCAGGTGCTCGCGGATCTGGCCCGCGCGTGGCAGCGCATGGGGCCATGGGTCAGGGACGTCTCGCTCGTCCTGTCACGCGCGCGCAGCGAGGGGCGATCGATCATGTTCGAAGGCGCGCAGGGCACGCTTCTCGACATCGATCACGGCACGTATCCCTATGTGACGTCGTCGAACGCGACGATCGGAGGGGTGTGTACCGGGCTCGGCGTGCCGCCGAGGGCGATCGATGGCGTGATCGGCGTGGCCAAGGCCTACACGACGCGGGTCGGCGAAGGGGCCCTTCCGACAGAGCTGACGGGGGAGATGGGAAACCGTCTTCGCGAGAGCGGGCAGGAGTTCGGCGCGGTGACCGGACGTCCACGGCGATGTGGCTGGTACGACGCCGTCGCCGTCCGCTATGCGGTTCGCGTGAACGGGCTGGACGCCCTCGCGCTGACCAAGCTCGACGTCCTCGACGGCCTGGCCGAACTCCAGGTGTGCACCGCGTACCGCTGCAAGGGCGCGATCCTCACGGAGATGCCCGGCGATCACGCCCAACTGTCGGCGTGTGAACCGGTGTACGAATCGCTGCCGGGGTGGAGCTCGCCGACGGCGGGCGCTCGCCGGTTCCGGGATCTCCCCGGCGAAGCGCGCGCCTACATTGCGCGGCTGGAAGAAATCACCGGCGTCCCGGCTGCCATCGTCTCAACGGGTTCCGCGCGGGAAGACACGATCATCCGCGAAGACTCAGTCGCGGCGAAGTGGTTCGCTCCGCTCACCCGGTAACCGTAGGCGCGGAGGTCACGGGCCGCGCCATCCACCCCTTCGAACGGCTCAGCGCCTCACGCCACTCAGCGCGTCGTCTCGCAGAGTCCGACAGGGGCCGTGACGGCTCGAAGCGGCGGTCGACACGCCAATGGCGCGACAGCGCATCGATCGATTCCCAGAAGCCGACCGCCAGCCCCGCAAGGTACGCCGCTCCCAGTGCAGTTGTTTCGGTTACTTGCGGCCGCACGACGGCGACCCCGAGCAAGTCGGCCTGAAACTGCAGCAACGCATCATTGGCGGCGGCGCCGCCGTCCACCCGCAATTCCGTGAGCTCGGTCCCGGTGTCATCTCTCACCGCTTCGAGGAGATCAGCCACCTGGAACGCGATGCTTTCGACCGCTGCCCTCGCAATGTGGCCGGCCGTGGTGCCTCGTGTGATCCCCACGATGGTTCCGCGCGCATACGGATCCCAATGCGGCGCACCCAGACCCGCAAACGCGGGCACAAGGTAAACGCCGCCGCTGTCGGCCACTGACCTCGCCAGGGTTTCCACGTCGGACGACTGCCTGATAACGCCAAGGCCGTCGCGAAGCCACTGGACCACGGCGCCCCCGATGAAGACGCTGCCTTCGAGCGCGTACGTCGTCTTGCCACCGAACTGCCAGGCGACAGTTGCGAGAAGGCGGTTGCGTGACGTCACGGGCTTCTCGCCGGTGTTCTGCAGCAGGAAGCATCCGGTGCCGTAGGTATTCTTCGTCTGACCCGGCGACACGCACATCTGTCCGAAGAGAGCAGCCTGCTGATCGCCGGCTATACCCGCAATCGGGATATCGGCGAGCGCGAGCGCTGTCGAGACGCGGCCGCAGACCGCGCTGGACGGCCGGACGTGCGGCAACATGCTCGCCGGTACGCGAAACAGCTTCAGCAACTCCTCGTCCCACTGCAGCGTGTTGACGTTGAACAGCAACGTCCGTGAGGCGTTGCTGACGTCGGTCACGTGGGTCGAAGCACTCGTGAGCTGCCATATCAGCCAGCTGTCGATGGTTCCGAACGCGAGCTTGCCTGCCTCGGCTCTCGCCCGCGCGCCAGGCACGTTGTCGAGGATCCACGTGATCTTGCTGCCGGAAAAGTAGGCATCGATGACCAGTCCCGTACGTTCGCGGATGAAGTCTTCGTGCCCGTCGCGCTTGAGTCGATCGCAGAATTCCGCCGTCCGCCGGTCCTGCCAGACGATGGCGTTGTACACGGGAACGCCAGTCTCGCGATCCCAGATGACCGTCGTCTCGCGCTGATTGGTGATGCCGATCGCGGCGATGTCTCGCGGACGGAGATGCGCGCGCCCCAGTGCCTCGGTGGCGACGCCAATCTGAGTCGCCCAGATCTCATCGGGATCGTGTTCGACCCAGCCCGGGCGTGGAAAGAGCTGCTGAAACTCCCGCTGTTCCACCGCCACGATGGCCGCTTCGTGATCGAACACGATGGCGCGCGAGCTCGTCGTGCCCTGATCGAAGGCGAGAATGTACGGCATGGCCGCGCGACTGACGTCCTGGCGGTTGTCTGGAACCTATTCCCGGTACAGGCTGGCGAACTCTTCGACGAAATCCTTGTCGGCGTCCAGAAACTCCACCCCTGCTCGATAGACGGGGGAAGAGGAGGGCTGCGGCAGCTCGAACTTGGCCCAGGCGATGGCGCCGCGGCAGCGGACCAGCGTCTCTTCCTGCGGGATCGTCACGCGTACTTTCTGATTGGGCCGCAAGATCGTGTTCGACAGGACCTGCGCCCCGACATTCGACAGATCGATCACGACTACGGCATTCCCATCGAGTTGAATCTCGACGCCCGATCTGACACGGTAGCGCTGCGCGCGACGGGTGCCGTGCCAGTCGAGGGGCCGTTGAGGCTCAGCGACCGCGGTGGCCGAAGTCGCATCTGTCAGCACGTGTGCGCCACCCGCGTCAACAATCGCGGGAATCGAGCTGACAACACCGGATCGCGTGATCTGCCGCGTGTAGTCGCCGGTGTGCGACATGACGCGGAGCTGAGCGCTCCCCAGGTGCGGGTCCGTCTTGATGCGATTGATCAGCGCCGCACCGCGCGGCGTTGCCGCGAACAGCCGCTCGAGGACGATCAGCGATGGCCGCTTTTCCAGGATCGTCTGCAAAGCCTGGATCGGCTCCGTATCCGCAAACGTTATGAGCTCGCCCTCACCCGACAGGTGGGAACATAACGAGGAGAGCAGGTTCGACGCTCCGATGACAACGGCGGCGGGCACGATTACCAGTTTATCATCGCGCTCTTCATATAATCGGGGGATGGCCACGGTGCGAGCCGTCCTGTTCGACCTTGACGACACGTTGTTCGATCACCGGCACTGCGCGCGCGCAGCGTTGCTCGGCGTGCGCGCGACGCACACGTGCTTTGAGCGCTACGATCCGGCCGATATGGAAGCCTCACACGCGCGCATCCTCGAGGAGCTGCACCTCGACGTCCTCGCCGGGCGGAGAAACCTCGATGCGGCCCGCGTCGAGCGGTTCAAACGTTTGTATTCGTGGGCGGGAGTAGACGCGGACCCGGATCT
>DATLLF010000027.1:0-21750 GCA_035537955.1 Vicinamibacterales bacterium
CTGAACCCGCTGCTCCAGAACTTCTACATGGCGATTCACCCGCCGACGATGTACCTCGGCTTCGTCGGGCTCACCATCCCGTTTGCGTTCGGCCTCGCGGCGCTGATCACCGGTCACCTCGACGACTCGTGGCTGCGCGCCGTCCGCCGCTGGACCATGTTCTCGTGGTTCTGCCTTTCGCTCGGGTTGACACTGGGGATGATCTGGGCCTACGAAGAGCTGGGCTGGGGCGGCTTCTGGGGCTGGGATCCGGTCGAGAACGCCGGGCTGCTGCCGTGGTTCACCGCCACCGCCTTCCTGCACTCGGTGATGGTGCAGGAACGTCGCGGGATGCTGCGCGTGTGGAACGTCACGCTGGTCATCATCACGTTCTTCCTCACCCTGTTCGGCACCTTCATGACGCGTTCGGGCATCGTCCAGTCGGTGCACGCCTTCGGCGAGGACCGCGAGCTGGCGCTGCTGTTCTCCATTTTCATGGTGGCGCTGCTGACGTTCAGCTTCGGGCTGGTGATCTATCGGCTCCCGCTGCTGCGTTCGCGCAACGAGCTCGACTCGTGGGCGTCGCGTGAAGCCGCGTTCCTCGCGAACAACTGGATCCTGCTCTTCTCGGCGTTCTTCGTTCTGTTCGCGACGATGTATCCGACGTTGAGCGAAGCGCTGCGAGGCGAACGCCTGACGGTGGGCCCGCCGTTCTTCAACAAATGGATGCTGCCGATCGGCCTCGTGCTGCTGATGCTCACTGGCATCGGGCCGCTGCTCGCGTGGAGAAAGTCGACGATCGCGAACATGGCTCACCAGTTCCTCTGGCCTGTGCTCGCGGCCGTAGCCGCAGCCGGCGCCGTGTTTGCCGCGGGGCTGCGCGTCTGGGCGTCGCTGATCTGCTTCGCGCTGTGCGCGTGGGTCCTCGTCACCATCACGCAGGAGTTCGTCCGCGGCGCCCAAGTGCGCAAGCAGACGACCGGTACAGATCTCTTCACGGCGCTTGTCGGTCTGTTCGGACGTTCCCGCCGGCGTTACGCAGGCTACATCGTCCACCTCGGCATCGTCCTGATGTTCTTCGGCTTCGCGGGCGAGGGCTTCAAGAAAGAAGAAGACGTCAACATGAAACCGGGTCAGCAGACGTCGCTCGGCCCGTTTACCGTCCGCCACGATGCGCTGCGCGTCACGACAGACGCGCAGAAGCAAATGGTGACCGGCCACGTGACGATCACGTCGAACGGCAAGGAACTGGGCACGATGCTGCCGGCGAAGTGGTTCTACGAAAAACGGCCGGATGAGCCGACCACGGAAGTCGCGATCCGCCGCGCGGTCGGGCAGGATCTGTATATCGTCCTCGCCGGCTTCGAGGTCAGCGATCAAAGCGCTCTCTACAAGGTCACCGTCAATCCACTGGTGAACTGGGTATGGCTCGGCCTCGGCATCATGGTCGTCGGGTGCATCATCGCGATGCTGCCGGAGACGATGTTCGCGCTGGCCATGGCGAAGCTGCCGGAAGGGGCTGCGACGACGACGTTGCTGATTCTCGCCTTGCTGATTCCGGTACCCGCGCGCGCGCAGGAAGTGTCGGCGATCTCGAAGACGGCGCTGTACCGCAACCTCGAAGGGGAGATCATGTGCACCTGCGGGTGCCGCCGTCCGATGAACGACTGCCCGATGGAGCCGAACTGCCATGGCCTCGACGCGCAGCGCGCGAAGCTCGAGAAGTTCCTTGCGCAGGGTATGGATCGCGATGCGGTGCTCGCGGCGTTCGTCGCGGACCACGGCAGCCAGGAGATTCTCGCGCGGCCGATCGACAAGGGATTCAACAGGGTGCTCTGGCTGTTCCCGTACGCGCTCGGCGGAACGGCGCTTCTTGGCGTGGCCATGATCGCGCGACGCTGGTCGCATCACGAAGGAGAGGCCGTCGCGGCCGCACAGCCGCCCGCCGACGCCGCGCTGAACGAGAGACTGAACGATGAGCTCAGGGATCTCGATTAGCGGCCCCGGCCGGCTGACGGCGACCGCTACGAATTCGGGCCGGCTGACGCCGGCCTCGACGAATTCACGCGGGCTGGCGCTGGCCGTTGCGGAGGTAGTACCTTGTCGAGCGTAGGGGCCGACTTCAGCCGTCCCGTCACCGACGACGGGTTTCGGCCGTGGCACTTCTTCGTGCTCGTGTCGATCCTTATGGCGACGGTCGCGGTGATCCTCGCACGGCAATCCTCTCCCGGCCACCTGATTCTTCTCAGCATCACGATCGCCGCGGCTGGCGCGGCTGCCGCCGCTTTCCACCGGGTCCTTTCGCCGCTGCTCCATCCAGCCACTGGTCTTGCCGCGTCGCCGGTCAGCGAACGAACGCGCGCCGCGCTGGAGCGCGAGAAGACGCTCGTACTGCGATCCATCAAAGAGGTGGAATTCGATCGTGCCATGGGCAAGCTCTCCGAAAAGGATTTCGAGGAGATGGCCGGACGGCTGCGATCGCGCGCACTCGCGCTGATGAAGCAGCTCGACGCGGGCACGCCCGGCTACGCCAGGGCGATCGAGGAGGAACTGCAGAAGCGCTCGCCCGTTGCTGTTTCGCCGAAACCTGGCGCGTTCCTCGAAGGACGCGTGGTTCCCGCGTGCGCGTCCTGTGGTACGCCGAGCGACGCGGACGCGGTGTTCTGCAAGAAGTGCGGAACGAGGTTGCGCGCATGACGTTGCGGAGCGTGTCACTCGTGCTCGCGCCAGCGGCAATCGCTTTCTCACTCGCGATTTCCTCGCATGGTCAGGGCCTCGCGGGCGGACAGATGCCCGATCCGAAACAGATGTCTGGCGTCCCGCTGACGACATCCGACATCCCTGCCGGAACGGTCACCGTGCGCGTCATCCGCGGATCGCTATCCAACCTCGTCGTGGATCAGACGGTGGAGCTGGTCGGTGACGCCACAGCGACGTCGAAAACCAACGACGCAGGACGAGCTGAGTTCACCGGTCTGAAACCCGGTGCCCGCGTCAAGGCCGTCACGACGGTGGACGGCGAGCGCCTCGAGTCTCAGGAATTCGCGCTGCCCGCCGCCGCCGGCGTTCGTGTGATGCTCGTCGCGACCGATCCCGCGGCGGCACGCCGCTCCGACGAGGACCGCAAGCTCGCCGAAGGACCGGCCCGCACTGGCATCGTCGTGCTGGGGGATCAATCGCGCTTCGTGATCGAGCCGGGCGAGGGCACTATCACCGTTTACAACATCTGGCAGATCACCAATACGGCGCGAACTCCCGTTCAGCCGGCCGTTCCGATCATCTTCAATATGCCCGAGGGAGCGCAGCGGCCGTCGCTGCTCGAAGGATCGTCGCCGCTCGCATCTGTCGCCGGTAATCAGGTGAACGTGCGCGGTCCCTTCCCGCCGGGCGTGACCCTGGTTCAGGTGGCGTACGTGCTGCCTTACTCGGGAGATTCCGTCACGATCACACAGCGCATCCCTGCAGCGCTCGCGCAACTCGCAGTCGTGGTGCAGAAGTTTGGCGACGCCAGGTTGTCGTCCGCGCAGGTGTCGGAACAGCGCGACATCACGACGGAGGGGCAGACCTACATCCTGGGGCAGGGTCCGCCGTTACCGGCGGGCAGTGAGCTCTCATTCGCGTTGAGCGGCCTGCCGCATCCACCGGTCTGGCCGCGCAACGTGGCGGTCGCACTTGCCGTTCTCGTTCTCGCCACGGGTGCGTTCGGTGCATTCAGGGGGAAGAGCGGAGCGGCTGTCGAGCGCAGGCGCCTCGAAGCGGAGCGTGAGCGGCTGTTTGCCGATCTGACGGCCCTCGAGGAAGCGCATCGCACCGGCGCCGTACCGCCGCGCGCGTACGCCGCGCGTCGCCGTAAGATCGTTGCGGCGCTCGAGGGCATCTACGCGGCGCTCGACGAGACCGCGGCTGCCTGACTGTGGACTTCACGTCGGTCACGTTCAGCGACGTCACGCGCAACTTCGGCCGGCGTCGCGCGCTGTCGGGTGTCTCCTTCTCCGTTGAAGCGGGCCAGCTCGCCGCGTTGCTTGGCGCGAACGGCTCCGGCAAATCCACACTGCTGTCGATAGCGTCGACACTGCTCGCGGCGACCACCGGGATCGTTCTCTACGGCACCGCGACGGCGGCCGCCGGCGGTCCTGCGCTGCGCAACCGCATCGGACTGCTCGGGCACGACCTCTACCTCTATTCGGAACTCACCGCCGAGGAGAACCTCAGGTTCTTCGCGGAGCTGTACGGTCTCGACGGCGTCCAGCGCCGCGTGAGTGACGCACTGCGCGCGTCCGCACTCGAGGACCGCGCCAACGATCCCGTTTCCTCCTTTTCGCGCGGCATGCGGCAGCGGCTCGCGCTCGAGCGTGCGCTCCTGCACTCGCCGCGCCTCGTTCTGCTGGACGAGCCGTTCACTGGTCTGGATGATTCCTCCGCGATCGCACTGCGCGCGCGGCTGGCTCGAGTGCGTGCGACGGGCGCGATCGTGCTGCTGACAACGCACGAGCTCGAGGCCATCGACACGATCGTGGACGCAGCCTATGTCCTGTCCCGCGGCCGCTGTATGCCGCTCGCGCCGGGCGCGGGATCGCTGCGCGATCGCTACCGCCGCCAGGTGCAGGCGTGACGTTCCTGGCCACCGCAGCCCGCGTCGCCCGCAAGGACCTGCTCGTCGAGTCACGCAGCCGCGAGGTCGTGTATACGTCGCTGCTGTTCGCGATCTCGTGCATGTTGGTCTTCGCGTTCGGTCTCGTCAAAGAGGGCAGGGTGGTCACCGATGCGACGGCGGCGATCCTCTGGATCACGATCGCGTTCGCGGGTACTCTCGCGCTGGGCCGGATCTTCGACCGGGAGCGCCAGAACGAGACGCTGCGAGCGTTGCTGCTCGCTCCCGCGTCGCGCGCGGCGATTTATGTAGGCAAGCTCGTGGGTGTGCTCACGCTGCTGCTGCTTGTCGAGGCGATCGTTGTCCCACTCGTCATGGTGATGTTCGGCGCGACGCTGTTCCGGCATCCGGCGTTCATGCTCGGGATCCTGCTGGCTGGCAGTCTGGGGTACGCTGCGGTGGGGACGCTGTTTGCCGCCATGCTCGCACGGTCGCGCAGCCGGGCCGCGCTTCTTCCCGTTCTGCTGTATCCGATCACCGTCCCCGTTATCATCGGCGGTGTGCGCGGCACGGCGGCGCTGCTGCAGCCAGAGGCAGACCTCGTCGTCGCGCGCGCGTGGCTG
Organism: Vicinamibacterales bacterium; assembly: GCA_035537955.1. GTDB lineage: Bacteria > Acidobacteriota > Vicinamibacteria > Vicinamibacterales > 2-12-FULL-66-21 > JACDCA01. The sequence continues at coordinate 5,194 of DATLLF010000027.1, forward strand.
ACGATGCTCGTCGCCTTCGATGCCGTGTTCATTACGCTGTGCCTGTGGACGTTCGAGCCGGCCATGACCGAATAGGTGCTGACGCGTGTCAATTCCAAACGCCAAACTTCAAACTCCACGGAGCGGAAGCCGGAAGCCGGAAACCGCAAGCCGGAGGCCGGAGGTCGGAAGCCTTTCCCTCTTCCCCCTGCTGCTGCTGATCGCGATGGGCATGTTCGCGTACGCGCCCTTCATGATCCTGAATGCGCCGTACGAGGCGACGATGGGCCTGGTGCAGAAGATCTTCTACTTCCACGTCGGAGCCGCGATCGCCATGTTCGTGGCGGCGTTCACGTGCGGGATCGCGAGCGCGATCTTCCTCTTCGGGCGCCGACCCGGTGCGGATCGCGTCGCGTTCGCCGCGGCGGAGATCACCGTCATGCTGGGGCTCATCGTGCTCATCTCCGGACCTCTGTGGGCACGAAAGGCATGGGGCGTGTGGTGGCAATGGGACGCGCGGCTCACCTCCACACTGGTGATGTGGCTCGTGTTTCAGTCGTACCTGCTCCTGCGCCGGTTCGGCGGACCGGGATCCGAGAAGCTGTCCGCCGCGGTTGGCCTTTTCGGGTCCGCGCTCGTCCCATTCGTCTACTGGTCGGTCAATCTGTGGCGCACCGTGCATCCCACGACCAACGTGGTACCGACGCTCGCGCCGTCGATGCGCGGGCCATTCCTGTGGTGCGTGCTCGCGTTCCTGTTCCTGTTCGTCCTGCTGATGACCCTGCGGGTCGAGCTCGAAAAGCGGCGGACCCGCCTGGACGATCTCTACCTGGCTCTCGAGGATTGATGATGAAGTGCTTCAGGTTCGTGCGTGCGTTTCTCGTGGCGGCGATGATGCTCGGCGCACCAGCGCTCTCGCTTGCACAGCAGCAGCCTCCCAAGGCTCCAGAAGGGTTCGTCCCGGTCGACCAGGTGCCCGGTCAGGAGGAACTGCCTGCCAAGCCGCTGGTCGCGGCGGCGTACGGCGTCGCGTGGCTGGCAGTGCTGATCTACGTCTTTTCGATCTGGAAGCGCCTGAACGCGGTCGAGCGCGAGATGGCGGATATCGCCAGGAGGATCGAGGCCGGAGGACGCCGTTGATGGGCGGGATCACATCCGCCCACTTCATCTTCATCCCCGCCGTCCTGCTGGTCGGCATCGTGATCGGCTGGATCCTGGGCTCCCGGGCTGCGCGAGACGCTTACGCGGCGGAATTGCGGCGGCGGGAGGAACGCAGCAAGCGATGACATGGAGGATGGAAAAGGGAAAACCTCCGGACACTGACACCGAAGTCGTCGCCGAGCGAAGTCACCGTCCCACAGCGAGTCGATGGGCAAGACTTGGTGGCAGACCTGCGTTGAAGATGCGCTTCTGCGCGGTCTCGATCGGGTACTCGACGCGACGCAGCGTCAGCACGCGGCGTTCGCCATCGTAGATCGCGAACGCCGCACGCGGATCCCCGTCGCGCGGCTGTCCCACGGACCCCGGGTTGACCAGGTAGCGCGCATCCGGATCCAGATCCACGTGCAGCACGTCATCGTCCATGCGCGGAACGAATCCGGCATCGCCCTCGCCATCGCGGCGATAGACGACGGGCAGGTGCGTGTGGCCAAAAAGGCAGACCGGCCGCGAGGCGGTATCGAGCGCGCGCGCCGCATCGCTTCGATCGAACACGTAGTGGTCCTCGTCGAAAGGCGCGCCGTGGCAGATTTCGAGCGCGTCATCGATCGACCGCGGCCCCGCCGCGAGGCGTTCGAGATACATGCGGTTCTCGCTGGTCAGCGTTTCGGCCGTCCAGATGGCGGCGACGCGGGCGACGTGATTGAAATCGCTCGCATCGGCAAGACGGCACGCCGCCTTGTCGTGGTTGCCTCGAATGACGGCGATCGGCTCGAGTGCGAGCACCCGTTCGACGACGGCATTCGGCGCGGCGCCGTAGCCCACGAGATCTCCGAGCACGAGCGCGCGGTCCCACGTATCGCGCGGCGTCGCGGTCAGCACCGCGTCGAAGGCGTCCACGTTCGCATGGATGTCGGAGAGGATCAGGAAACGCATTCGAGGATTCGTTCAGCCACTTCTTCCGGCCGGGCGCCGGCGTCGATGCGCACGCTCGCCGCGCTGTAGCCTGCCGCGCGCATCGCGAACAGACGCTCCATCGCCGCCCGGTCGGCTGCCAGCGGACGGCGGCCGTCCTGCGGCATTCGCGCGAGCAGTTCCTCGAACGCCACGTCGAGCCACACCGAGACGCCGTCCATGTTGATCGCCGCACGATTCTCGGGATCCATGAACGTCCCGCCGCCGGTGGCCACCACCACGTGTCGGAGTGGCAGCAGCAGCTTCAGGATCTCGCGCTCGACCGTCCTGAAGTACGGCTCTCCCTCCTTCAGGAAGATGTCCGCGACGGTGCGCCGCTCGCGGGCCTCGATCAACTCGTCGATGTCTTCGGCGCGCCATCGCAGCCGGTCCGCCAGTGCGCGAGCCACAGTTGTTTTGCCGGCCGCCATGAAACCTACCAAATAGATCTTATCCATTGATGGATCGCCGGGGCCCCCTGCACCCCGGCTTGGCGGCCTTCACTCGCTCGCGCTCCGTTCCGGCCGCAATTGATGGATCGCCGGTCCCTGCACCCCGGCTCGGCGGCCTTCACTCGCTCGTGCTCCGTTCCAACCGCAACTCTTCATGCGTAAGCCGTGCGAGGGTATCAAAGAAGCGGGGATACGACACGTCGACGACGGAGGCGCCGCGGATCGTGACCGGCGAGGAGGCTTTCGTCGCCGCGATCGCGAAGGCCATGGCGAGCCGGTGATCGTGCGCGGCATCGACGACCGCGCCTTCGAGCGGCCGTGCCGTCAGGCGGAAGCCGTCCTCGTATTCCTCGATATCGCTGCCCATCGCGGCGAAGCCTGACGCCAGCGCACTGATGCGGTCGCTCTCCTTGACGCGCAGTTCCCGCGCGCCGCGAACGACGAGCGAGCGTCCGGCGGGCATCATGGCGGCGAGCGCGGCCAGGGCGGGGATCTCGTCAATGACGCCGGGCACTTCCACCGGATCGATCGCGAAGCTGCGCCACTCTCCAAATTCGACGCGCAGGGTTCCGGCAGGTTCGGCGGCGGACGGGTCATCAAGATCGGATGTCACGCGTGCACCGGCGCGGCGCAGGATGGCGAGCACGCCGGCCCGTGTCGGATTCAGACCGACCCGCTCGATCGTGACGTCGCCGCCTGCGGTGCCCGCGGCGAGCACGGACCAGAACGCAGCACCCGACAGGTCCCCGGGGACAGTAACGCTCTTGGCTCGCAACAACTGGCCGCCTTCGATCGCGACGGCGTTGGCCGATCGCTCCACGCGAGCCGCGAACGTTGCCAGCGCCCGTTCCGTATGATCGCGGGTGGGCGTGGTTTCCTCGATGGTCGTCATCCCCTCAGCGCAAAGGCCCGCGAGCAGCACGCCGCTTTTCACCTGCGCGCTCGGCACCTGCGGGGTGTACGTGATGCCGCGGAGTCGCGCGCCGTCGATCACGAGCGGCGGACGGCCGTCCTGCGATCCGATATGCGCGCCCATTCTCTCGAGAGGATCGATGATGCGTCGCATCGGCCGTCGAGTCAGCGACGCGTCTCCGCTGATTACAGTCCTGAAAGCGTGCGATGCGACGATCCCGGCCATCAAGCGCATGGTCGTGCCGGAGTTCGCGGCGTAGAGAGGCTCGGCCGAAGGCACGAGATGGTGGCCCGTCCCCGTGATCTGCACCGTCGTGCCCGCCCGCTCGACGCGCGCGCCGAGAGCCTGGATGCACGCGAGCGTGGCGGCACAGTCGGCGCCGCCAGAATAGCCGGCAATCGTGGAGCGTCCTTCCGCGAGCGCGGCAAGCATGGCGTAACGGTGTGAAATGGATTTGTCGCCGGGGACGGTGATTCGACCGAGTGCCCGGCCCGACGGCGCAACAACAGCGGCGTCGGCGGTCGTGGGCATGATTCGCACTATAGCATTCGCGTTCCTGAGGGGAATCGGTTTAGTATTGCACTTCAAACCCGTGCAACCGGAGGCCGACCTGTCGTCTACGTTCTCAGTGCCGCACCCCCTGCGCGCCGCCGGAGGCAGGTGCTGATGCCGGCACGCGGCGGCACCGTCCGGTTGCAGATCCCCAGTAATTTCGAGCTGCTCGACGTCATTCAGGCGGCGAGCGACCGCATTGCGGTGCTCGCCGGCCTCGATGACGACGCGATCCACTGGATCGGCGTCGCCGTGCGCGAGTCAGTGATCAACGCCATCAAACATGGCAACCGGGAGGACTACGGCAAGCTCGTGACCGTCGAGTTCTCCATCACGCCCGCTGCCGCGCCGACCGAGTTCGTCGTTCGTGTTCTCGACGAAGGCGAAGGGTTCGAGCCGCAGGAAGTAGCCGATCCGCTCGCGCCGGAGAACATTCTGAAATCGAGCGGCCGCGGCATCTTCTTCATGCGCAGCTTCATGGACGACGTCGTGTTGCGCCGTGCTTCCGAAGGAGGCATGGAGGTGCGCATGGTCAAGAAGCTTGCGGCCGGTGTCTGAACCGATCGATCCCGCCTATCTCGCCACGGCCGTCGAAGCGGTGATCCACGCCGGCGACGTGCAGCTCGCGCGCGTCGGCGAACAGAAGCGCATCGAGAAGAAGGGGATCATCGATCTTGTCACCGAGACGGATCGCGAGATCGAGGAACAGTTCCGCGCGTTGATCTCTGCGCGGTTTCCCTCCCACGAAGTGCTCGGCGAAGAGTTCTCCAGGCCTGGCGATCGTGAACGCGTGCCGGAATTCTGCTGGCTGTTCGATCCGATCGACGGCACGACGAACTTCGCGCACGGGCTTCCCATCTTCTGCGCCTCGCTCGCGCTCGAGATCAACGGCGAAGCCGTCGCCGCAGCCGTGTACGACCCGAATCGCCGTGAGCTCTTCACCGCGGAGCGCGGGTCGGGCGCATGGCTGAATGGTGCGCCGATCCGCGTCACGCCCGAGACGCGGTTGATCGACTCGCTGCTCTGCACGGGTTTTCCATACGATGTGCAGCAGAAACCTGACGAGCTCGTCGGGCTCTTTGGCCACTTTCTCGGTATCTCGCGCGCGGTTCGCAGGCTCGGATCCGCCGCAATCGACCTGTGCTACGTCGCCGCCGGTCGTCTCGACGGTTTCTGGGAGATGCATCTCGGGCCCTGGGACATAGCCGCTGGTGCGCTCATCGTCTCTGAGGCAGGAGGGCAGGTGACGGCAACGGACGGGCGTCCGTTCGTCTCCCGACGCGGTAACGTGCTTGCCACCAACGGACCCGTTCACGAGCAGATGCTGCAGGCCATCCTCGAGTTCCAGGCGCGATTCCGTTCTCGAAACTGGACGGAGTGACGCTCCCGCAGGACATCAGACCACACCGATAGAGCGGCCATCGTATGGTGGGGCTTGGCATCCTTCCTGCTGAGCGGCAGGTGGGAGCGCACATCATGAGCAGAAGCGTTTTGCGTGGAATGCAGGTTGCCCTGGGCGTGCTCGCCATTGTCGGCGTGATGACACCATCACCGGCGGCGGCGCAGATCACGCGCGTCGGCAGCACCAGCGAGGACTGGCGGCAGGCGATCGGCTTCAGTCTCGGCTATTTCGTGATCAAAGGAGAGGACTCTCGCAGTGAAAACGACGTGCTCTTCAGAGACCTCGACTCCCTGCTGTTCGAGATCGACGATTTCAACGGCGTGACGTTCGGCGGCGAGTGGCTGCTCGGGCTCACCGACTACATCGAGGTCGGCGCCGGCATCAACTACTACCAGAACACAGTACCCAGCATCTACCGCAACATCGAGTTCGAAGACGGAAGCGAGCTCGATCAGGATCTGAAGCTGCGCCAGATTCCGATCATGGCAACGGTGCGCTTTCTTCCCGTCGGACGTCACGGATCGGTGCAGCCGTACATCGGCGCCGGGGTCGCGATCATTCCATGGCGCTACACGGAAACGGGAGAGTTCCTCGATTTCAATGGCGACATTTTCCGCGCGAGCTTCAAGGCGGACGGTACCGAAGTCGGTCCGGTGATACTCGGCGGAGTGCGATTCCCGATTGCCGACGCGTTGCTGATGGGCGGCGAGTTCCGCTGGCACTCAGCAAAGGGCGACACCGGCGGGATCGACGAGGGCTTCCTCGGCGACAAGATCGATCTCGGCGGCTGGTCCACGAACTTCACGGTGCATTTCAGATTCTGAATGGGGACGCCGGATGCGGGTAGGGGATGCGTCATCCCACCCGCACTCCTGGCGTTGGGCGCCGCGAATCGAAGCGTCGCGCCCGAAGGGCCGTCTATCTCACCGCGCGATACAGGGTCGCGCCTCCGCCTTCGGCGACTTTCTCGAATCCATCCAGCCAGCGCGGACGAAGGGAGGCGTGATAGAGCGCATCACCTCCTTCAGCCGAGCCTTCGATGATCAGCCAGCCCGCGTGCCCACGAGGCTGCAGCATCGCGAACCGCCAGATCTCGCCGTTGCCTTCGTGCAGAAAATTCTTGATGTCGAAGCCCGCGAGCGCGAGATCGTGCATGTAGTGACCGAGTGATCCCATGCTCATCATGATGGTGCTGCGATCGTAGTGGTCGAGCAGATAGGCCGTGATCGCGTGACGCCCCGCCATGTTGGCGGCTTCGCGCTGGGATTCGAGAACGAGTGGGGCCTGATGGTCGATGGGCCACGCGTGGCGGCCGACGAGGACGACGAGAATGACGGCCGCCGGGACGCGAATCGCTCGCCAGAGAATGCCGATCCCTGCGGCGCTCACGGCGGCCGACGCGATAACGAGCGGCACGTCGTAGCGGATGCGGAACGGATGCCCCTGTGCGTAAGCCGCTACGGGCACCGCCGTCGCCGCGAACAGCGCGATGAGCAACGCGACGGGCGCACGCCTGGGTGAGCGGAGCCACGTCCACAGCACCAGAGCGGTGCCGATATACCCGGCCCGCAGTAACCACGGGCCGGCGAGCACTGTAAGACCTTCGCGTAGCTGCCGCCAGGCGGCGAACGGATGTCCCAGGGCCTCCACGTTCTCGGGTACGAAGAAATCTCCCGAGACGAACCATGCACCGACGACCCAGCGGCTGTTCGCCGAGAAAACGACGATCGTGAGAAGCGGCCAGAGCGCGAGGCGGAGCACGTCCGTCACCGCGCGGCGAGCCGGCACGCCACGACGCAGCAGCACGGCCAGCGCGATGCCGAGGAGAACAGCCGTGATCGGCCACGCCTCGTAGCGAGTGAGACACGCACAGCTGAGTGCGACGCCAGGCAGCCACGTGCTCCCGTCCGACGGCGGAAGTAGCGCGGAGGTGGTGTCGGTCGTGTGGCTTCCGTCTTCAGGCGGAAGTACTCTGTCGACCCACCGGGCAGTGACGGCAAGAGACAGCAGCGTCAGCCCGAACAGCAGCGGCTCCGTCATCGGTGTGCTCTGCAAGTACACCACGTTCGGATTCGCCATCAGCAGCAGTGCTCCGGTCCACGCGGCAACGGCGGACCCAGTGGTGCGCAGAATGATGGATGCGAGCGACCCCGATGCGAGCGCCATCGCCAGCACGGAGATCGCGACCGCCGACGCACCGTTGCGATACCACGCATCAACCTGCACGGGAACCATGTTGAGCACGTGCGGCATGGGCAGCCACACCGCCCCGATCTGCTGCCATCCCGGCGTGAGGCTGTCGAGGATCCGGCGCGCAACGACCAGGTGCGCGCGCGCGTCGTAATGCGCGAGGGTGAGGCCCAGGCGGAAGTAGTGAACGGCGGCGAGCGCGCCGGCCGCGGCAGTCGCGGCCGCGATCGCATGCACCGTGAAGCGATGTCTCAGCAGGCAGCCTAGTCTACACTCTCGATGTGCGGCGTATTCTCGACTGGGTCATGGGCGTCGCCGAGGCGCTCGGCGGCCCGGGACTGTTTTTCCTCTCGTTCCTGGATTCCTCGTTCCTCTCATTCCCGGAAGTCGTCGACGTGCTCATGGTGGGCCTCGTCGCGCGCTATCCGGAGCGGATGCTGTGGTACGCCTTTCTCCCGACGCTCGGTTCGGTCAGCGGCTGTTACGCGCTGTATGCGTTCGCACGACGCGGCGGCGAGGCGTTCGTGCGGCGTCGTCTCCATGAACGGCACGTCGATCGTGCCTTCGCGATCTTTCGCAAGTACGGCATGCTCGCGATCGCGATTCCGTCGATCATGCCGCCGCCGGTGCCGTTCAAGATCTTCGTTCTGGCCGCGGGCGCCGCCGGCATGAGAAAGCGCGACTTCCTGATCGCGGTTTCGGTCGGACGCGGGTTGCGATTTTTCGCAGAGGCAATTCTCGCCGCGTGGTACGGGCCCGTGGCGCTGACCCGCATCACGGCCTTCGTCCAGCAACACAAATGGGGCGTCATTCTCGCGCTTCTCATGCTGATGGTGATCGGCGGCATCTGGATCTGGTGGAGGCGTGGACCCGTTGACTCTGATCCCGGAAAGCCCCTATAATCAGCCGTTTACCTCATATCCAACGCATGCAGCCAGAGATCTCCGTCGTGGTGCCGATGCGGAACGAGGCGCCCAATGTGGAGCAGCTCTACCGCGAGCTGATCGCGTCTCTTGAAGCATTCGGACGGCCCTTCGAAGTGGTCGCCGTCGACGACGGAAGCACCGACGACACGTTCTCGCTGCTTGCGTCGCTGCAGGCAAAGGACGGCCGCCTGCGCGTGATCCGTTTCCGACGCAACTTCGGACAGACGGCCGCGTTCGCCGCCGGCTTCGCCTACGCCAACGGCCGCTACATCGTCACGATGGACGGCGACCTGCAGAACGACCCTGACGACATCCCCGCGATGATCGAGCAGCTCGAACGCGGCGCGGACATCGTTGCCGGCTGGCGCAAGGACCGGAAGGATCCGTTCATCAACCGGCGGCTGCCGTCGATCGTGGCGAACTGGATCATTTCACGCGCCACCGACGTACGGCTGCACGACTATGGCTGCTCGCTGAAGGCGTTGCGCGCGGAAGTCGTGAAGCCGATGAAGCTGTACGGGGAGATGCACCGGTTTCTCCCGGCGATCGCGAGCGAGATGGGGGTGCGGATCGACGAGCGCGTCGTGAATCACCGCGCGCGCGTTCACGGCAGGTCGAAGTACGGGATCTCGCGCACGATCAGGGTCATCCTCGACTTGCTGACGGTGAAGTTCCTCATCAGCTATTCCACCCGGCCGCTGCACATCTTCGGGCTGCTCGGGATGATCATGGGCTTCCTGGGCGCGCTGGTGTGCGGCTATCTCGCGTGGGTGCGGCTGTTCAACTACGAAGCGATCGGCAATCGCCCGCTGCTGCTTTTCGGCATCCTGCTCGTGTTCACGGGACTGCAGCTCGTGACGCTCGGGCTGCTCGCGGAGATGCAGGCGCGGACGTACCACGAATCCCAGAACAAACCGGTCTACGTGATCCGTGAGATCCGGCAGGCGTCAGACGTCAGCGTTCACCGGGACGCGCCGGCTGCCGTGCGCCGTTGAGTGCGCTCGACCCGTTCTACGCACGCTCCGAAGCTATGAGAGCGATCGAGCAGACCGGTTCCTGCGGCGGCGCGGTGACTTCGCGTCCGCGCGCGCCGTTCTCGATGCGAAACGCTCGATACCGCAGCGCAGCGACTCGCTGCAGGAAGGCTGCGGCGGTCAGCCCCGACACCCGTTCGAGCTGCTCACGATGCAGCTCCGTCAGGAACGTCGGACGATCGGCAGTGATCAGGCGAGTGGCGCCTTCGAGCACGAGCGGTTCCGCGCCTTCGACATCCATCTTGATGAACGCGACGGGACGGGGAAGCGGCAGATCGTCGAGTGCAGTCACCCGTATGCGCCGCGTTGCGTGACCGTGCGGAATGGAGCCGGTCACGATGAACGCCCCGCCGGAGTTCAAGGTTTCCGTGGAGAAGGTGAGATTCGTCTCGCCGGACTGCCGTGACACGGCCGCGCGTTCGAGGCGCAGGCGGTCCGTGAATCCGTTCTCGGCGATCGAGCGCTCGAGGAGGCTTGCGTTTTCTTCGAGCGGCTCGAAGGCGGTGACGGAGCCGCTAGTACCGACGAACTGCGCCATCTGGATGGCGAAAAATCCAATGTGCGCGCCGACGTCGAGTGCGTGGTCGCCCGGTTTCAGTGTGCGGCGCACGAACTCGAGCTCGCTCTGCTCGTACTGGCCGCGCACGACAGGCAGCCCGATGAAGTGGTCGGAGAGATCGATGAACAGCCGCGGCCCGGCGTCGAGTTCCTTGATGATGACCGTGCGCGCGTTCGTACGGGCAAAGTCGGGGTTCTTGTCGGCGTACTCCTGCGACGTGACGATGTCGGCGCGCAGCTGCTGCGTGGACTGGTATCCATTCAGCTTGGGCACGATGACCGCTTCGCTTTCAGGATCGCGATCGAGCAGGATACGGTACGCCCAAACGATGTGGTCGCGCGTCAGCCCCGCGGCGGCCATTCACATTCCTTCATGATTCGGATCATATCAGCCGCCTCGCAGGCGTTGAGACTCGCGCTCTTCTGCATCGCTGTATCCATCGAAGTCTCCGGGTGCGGCGGCGGACCCATGGGTCCCGGCCCAACGCCCTTGCAGATCTCCTGTCCGGCGCCGATCGAGCGCGAGTCGCCTCTCGGCCAGCCGATCACCGTCGTGTACACCCCGACGACGGCCGGCGGCAGCGGCGCGGTCACGACCACGTGTCAGCCGGCTTCCGGCGGCGAGTTCCCGGTCGGCACGACGACCGTTCAGTGCACGGCACGCGATGCCGAGGCGAGAACGAGCTCCTGTTCCTTCAACGTGGTGGTCAAGGGCGCACCGAAGCTATCACTGACGCACTTCATCGCGTTTGGCGACAGCCTCACCCAGGGCACCGTTGCCCCGAATGCGTTTCTGACGCTCGTGCTGAACTCGGCGTCGTATCCCTTCAAGCTCGAGATGCTGCTCAAGGATCGATACCGCACACAAACCGTCACGGTCGGCAACGACGGCCTGCCGGGCGAGCAGGTTCATCCGGAGGGTCAGGATCGCTTCGGCAGCATGCTCAGGGTCCACGACCCGGAAGCGGTGCTGCTGATGGAAGGCAGCAACGATCTGTTTTTCGATCGCGACGCGGCCTTCGCGACCGCCCTCCCTGCGCTCGAGGAAATGGTGACAGAGGCGCAGGAAAACGGCTCCAAGGTGTTCCTTGCGACGATTCCCCCGCAGCGTGCCAACGGAGCACTCAATAGAGCGGCCGTGGCGGCGTTGATACCCGACTTCAACAAGGAGATCCGCGAAATCGCCCGGCGCACCGGCGCGACGCTGGTCGACATCGAACCGGTCATCCTGGCCGACATGACGCTGATCGGTAACGACGACCTGCATCCCACCGAGCGGGGCTATCAGGTGATCGCCGAGACGTTCTTCAAAGTGATCAGGGAGACGCTGGAAACGTCGGCGTCTCCCGCTATCCAGTGACCGGCGTGGGACGCCGGCGTCGCATCCACATCCCGGTTCCGAGTACAGCAAGGCTGATCGCTTCACCGATGATCGTGGCGATCGCCGCTCCGTGGATCCCGTACCCGGGGATGAGCACCAGGTTCAGCGCGGCGTTCAGCGTGCAGCCCACGACGGCCGTCAGCAGCATCAGACGTTCCGCGTTGGCGGCCATCGCGATCGTGTGCAGCACCGCGAGAGGGAAGACCACGACGAACCCGGCCCCGAGAAGCTGAAGCACGCCCGCCGACGGGGCATAGCTGTCGTCGTAGAGAACGCTCACCGCCGGTGCCGCGATCCAGTACGCCAGGAGCCCTGCGGGGATCCCGAGCACAGCCGCCGCGCCGATGCCCCATGCCGCAGTTGTTCGGTAGGCGCGGCGATCTGTGACGAACTCTCGCGCGAGGCGCGGCGTCAGCACGACCGAGATGATCGAGGGAATGTGCGCGAAGCCTTCGTAGAGCCTGTACGCAGCGCTGTACAGGCCGGTCTCGGCATCTCCGCGCAGTACGCCGAGCATCACCGTGTCGACATAGTTGTAAAGCTGCAACACGACGACGAACGCTCCAAAAGGGATCGCCCGCATCTGGAGGTCCCGCCAGAAGGGCAGATCGAACGCGGGCCGCAGGCCCCCGACGACTCTCGACGCCAGAGCGGCGGCAAGCGCGAGCCCCACAACCCGTGCGACGAGAAAGGCGCCGGCGAGCGCGATCGCTCCGTAGCCGCTGAAGAGCACGGCCGCACCGGCGACGAGCACGAGCACCCGATCCGAGACGAGGACGATGCTTTCGAGATCGAACCGGTCGATCGCGTAGAACACGCTGCGCAGGGTAGTCATATAGGAGCGCAGGACGGAGCTGATCCCGAGCAGGACGGCCGCCTGGACCAGTTCTCGATCGTGGCGCAGAACCGCCGTCGTCGCTGCCAGGAGCAGGACGGCGATCACACCCAGCACCGCCTTCAACCCGAACGTGTTCTGAAGGTGCGGCACCGCGTGCCGCCGGTCGCGCGCCACCGTGCGCGTCGTCACCTCCTTGAGGCCGAAGTCCATCAGCGTTTCGAAGATGACGGCGAGCGCGAGAACGAACGAGAAGCGTCCGAATACCTCGGTGCCGAGCAGCTTGGCGGCGAGAAGGAGCAGCGCGAGCAGCAGGACCGAGCTGCCGGCAGAGACGGTGGCGAAGAGAACGTTACGCGCGAGTGCCATCAGCGCGCGTTGAAAAAATGCCGGCGGCCGCTGCCGGGCAGGCAGGCGATGAAACGCTCGTGCAGGCGCATCAGCGCATGCGGATCGTCGCCCGCGGCGACGGCGCGCCTGCCGAACAGACGGTCCATGAAGGCGAGGCGCAGGCCCGTGCGCTTCAGCGCCGCGCGGGCTGCGCGTCCTCCGATACCCCAGGGCATGCAGACGTGCGGCACGGGCACGCCAAGACGATGTTGGAGGAGGTCGCGAGCGCTGACGAGCTCCTGTTCGATCGCGCGCGCGCGTTCGTCCGCCGTCTCGGTTCGCCCCTTCGCCACAGATGCGATCGCCATCAGCTCCGCGCGCCACGAAGGGTGACGAAAGAACTCGCCACTGCCACGTGTCGCGACATGGGCGATGCACTGCTCGCGAACGTTCGCGTCCTCGTAGAACCGCAACCCCTCAGACATCCGCGACCGTTCGAGATAGAGTGGTGCGCCGAGGTCAGCGGGCGACAGCCAGTTGAGCCCGTCCGACATTGCGGGCCGGTCGAGAAGTGGCCGCTGCGCGAAGGTCGGCGTGATGAATCCATTTACCTCGCTGCCCGCGAACACTGCCGAATGAGAGAACGTGTGCGACTGGATGTCCAGCAGTCCCGCACTGTGGAGCTCGCACAACTCGGTCCAGGTCGCAAACGGTACATCGGACGTGTCCACTGATGTTGCCGTCGCGCGGTGCTCCTCGAAGGTGGGTCGAAGAGCTGGAGCGTCGGTGATGCGTCCCGGGATGGCGAACGCGATGGCGGACATGTTGTGCGCACGCAGCAGTGGCCCGGCAACAGTCCAGAGGGATGCCCAGCAATCGTCGAAGCAGAGTGCGACGGTATGTGGCTCGGGCGAGTGACCACCGAGGACCACGCGCTCGATCGCGTTCGTAGTGACGGTCCGATAGCCGTTGTCGGCGAGATAGCGGAGCTGCGCCCCCAGCACCACCGGATCGGCGTGATGGAGGTGAAACACCGGCAGCACGTTCGAGACAGTGCCGCCGAAGAGAAATCCTGGATAGCTCCCCGTTGCCAGCTCCAGCAGGCCTCGGACCGGACCACCGCGCTCGGCAAGGGGCGGGCGCGTCTGCGACATGCCTCAGACGTCCGACGCCTCGCGTGTGCGCAGCACCCGCGCGGGGACGCCTGCGGCAACTGCGCCCGCAGGAACGCTCTGTGTCACGACGGCGCCCGTGCCGACGACGGCCGCATCCCCGATCTGCACGCCGTCCAGCACCTTCACGCCGGCGCCGAGCCAGGTGCGCGCGCCGATCTCGATGCCGTGTGACGTGCGAGCCTGATCGAGCACCGGCCGCGAGGGATCCGCGAACTCATGTCCGCCCCCGATCACATAGACGTACGCCGCGATCAGTGCATCGTCGCCGATCGTGACCGAGCTCGCCGAGAACACCTCGCTGTTGAAACCGATGTTGACGCGATCGCCGAGCGCGATGTCGCCGTTCTTGCAGCTGAGGATCGTATTCCGTCCGAGAAAGACGCCGCTGCCGATGCGGATGCCCTCGTTGCTCGTGCCCTTCGCGTCGAGCACGCAGTAATCATCGATGACGACGTTGTCAGCAATCGAAATCTTGTGCGGATGCCGGAGGACGACATGGCTGCCGAACGTGACGTTGCGTCCGCAGCGGCCGAGCAGCATGGGGAAGAGACGAGACCGCAGCAGGAGCCCGAGCGCTCCGGACCTGTTCGCGGCGATCGACATGATGCACTCGTATCTGGCGAGGGCACCAAGGCCGCGCCGGCCGATGATGAGATCGCAGTACTTCTGAAGGCGGGACCGGCCGGGAGCGAACAGCTCCTTCTGGATCTCGACCGGGGGCCGCGCGGTGGCAGCCGGCTCAGGCGTCATCGCCGTTGCGTTCCGTATACGACGGCACCCGACAGCGAGAATGCGAGGATGGTCGCGTAACCCAGGAGAGACAACGCCAGTGCGGAGTCGACGGGCAGACCGACCATGACGAAGTAATAAGAGAACGTCGCCTCGCGGACGCCGAAACCGTTGACCGAAACCGGGAGCATCTGGACGACGAACGACACCGGTACGAGAACAGCGAGCTGCGCCAGAGGGATCGGGATGGCGATGCTGTAGGCGACTGCCGCATAGAACGCCACGAGCACCATCTGCACAACGATGGCGCCGGCGAGACACCAGAGTAGCGACGCGGGGCGCTCGCGGAAGCGGGAGAATGCGGCGGTCATCTTCGCGAGGCGTTCCTGGACCCATTCCATGTGGAACCGCCGTGCGGGGGCAAGCAGCCGAGCGACAACGCCGGGCCTGGCGATGGGCACCAGCACCGCCGCTGCCAGCGCCGCGAAGCCAGCCCAGAGCACTGCGGGCCACACGGGAGCGGCAGCGCTGCCGGAGAGCCGCGTCGCGCTCGCGCCCACCGCGGCAACGAACAGCAATCCGAGCAGGCCGATGGCGCGATCGATCACGACGATCGTCGTCGCAACGGTTTTGGAGCCGGCCACCGACGCCGTATCGCGAACGCGAACGACATCGCCACCGATGTTGCTCGGGAGAAAGTTATTGAAGAATGTCGCCACCAGGTACGACCGCACGAGCGTGCCGCCGGAAACAGACATCCGCTGCGCTGCGAACAATTTCTGCCAGCGCCAGGCGCTGGCGAGGATCATCAGAAGGTAGAGAGCGAGCGCCGCAGTGAGCCACGGAAGCGAGGCTTCGCGGATCTTGGTGAGCAGCTTCGCGGTGTCGACTCGGGACAGCAGATAGGCGAGCAGGGCAACGCTGACGCCCAGCTTTATCGCGCCGATCGCCACCCGGCGCACAGTCGTAGAGTGCCCGCTCGGCTGGCGGTCTTCAAGAGTGCTCGTCATGTAGCAGGGGGGCCGGCTTCGCGGCCGACCATCGAATATACCACGCAGTTCCAGCCCTCCGAACGATAGAGCGCCTCAAGAGCCATCGCGCTCGATGACGCTGAACGCACGATACGCGCCGTGTGCTGCGATCGGCTGCAGGCGAAGCCGCTGACTGCTCCAGATCCAGCTCGGCGTCAGATGATCCAGCAGTCGGGCGCGGCGATCGGGATCGTCGAGGTACGCCAGATTCATCGGTCTCAAGTACCGATCGAGCGCTTCGACGGTCGGGCTGTATTGCCACCCGACGTACACGTGCGGCCGCGGCAGGCCATCGAGTTCTACCGCATTGCCGGCATAACGTCCCGCGCCAACCCACTGCTCGAATTCGCGAGATTGGAACACCGTCCCTGTGCCGTACGTTTGGCTCATTGCCAGCACGACACGGCGGTTCGGGTATGCCATGGAGAGATAGCAGAAGTCGGAAAGCCACGGAGTCACGAGCGTGGCTCCGGGCTCCGCCGTGTTCACGTCATCGACCAACGCCGAGTAATCGGCCTCCCGGATCTCGTATGGCATCAGCGGGGCGAACAGCGCACGGTCGAGAACTGCGGTGGAGAGCACGATCAGGGCGGCAACCATCAGGCTTCTTGCCTCCGTCACGCGCGAGACCAGATTGTGCAAACCCATCGCCGCCAGCAGGGCGAAGGCGGGCATTCCCGTGTAGAAGAACCGTGGCTCCACGTACTGCGCGGTGATCACGAACGGCAGCAGCGAGATCGCAAGCCATACGACCGCTGCGGCAGCGACTCTGCTCAGCGGACGGAGCGCCGCCACGAGCAACACCGCGAACAGTTGGGCGAAGAGGGCGATCGCGTACACGGCGACGATCGCGCCTGGCGTCCGTCCTGTGACGCTCTGAGCGAGCCCCTCGAATCGCGCCACGGGCGCATCGAGTACGAGCAGGAACACGCCGGCGCTCAAAAGGACGCCGCTACCC